>MVRV01000047.1 GCA_002068015.1 Smithella sp. PtaU1.Bin162 | reverse complement strand
TTCCGCAACTTCCTCCGAATGACTTCCCGGCTTGTCAACCGCTGTCGCTTTCTCTTTCCGCTGCAGCAGCTTCGATTGCAGGGCTATTACTCCGCTTAATAATATCAGCGTGAGAAATACCGTCCCCATGCCGATTGCCGCAGTGTTGAACCCCAATAACAATAAGTCTCCTGTAGACATTCGAATTACACCTTCCTGAAATTTATTCTGAAAAAATTAAACACGCTGTTTATGAAAAAATACTCATTTTTCAGCAGGTAGGGCAGTTTCTTCCGATGTTTTGGCCGCCCTCCTTTTCAGAAGTATTTTCCCGACAACAATAACACCGACGGCAAATATGCCTTCGATTACATAGAGCCCCCAGTGGGGTACTTGTATGAATCTTGTGACTATGACATCGGTAAAAATCATTTCGCCGCCGACTTTTCCGAGCACTGCTGCACCGATATAAATAATAACCGGATATTTATCCATCAGTTTGGAGAGCAGATTGCTGGTAAACACAATAAAGGGGATGCTTAAAGCCAGCCCGAAAAGAATCAGGAATGCATTTCCGTGCGATGCTCCGGCAACCGCCAGCATGTTATCCAGCGACATGGTAATGTCGGCAATGACGATAATCTTCATTGCCTGAAACATCGTAGTCGCTTCGCGTCCTTCTTCTTCCGGTGCGCCTTCGACGAAAAGTTTTACGGCGATCCACAAAATCAGCACACCGCCGACAAACTTGACATAAGGCAAATTGGTGATTTGAGCGAGGACGACCGTCAGACTCACCCTTAACAAAATAGCCGCACCCGCGCCGAAAAGTATTCCCTTGAATCTCTGTTCTTTCGGCAGTTGCCGCACGGCCATGGCGATGACTACAGCATTATCGCCTGCCAGAACAAGATCAATAAGAACAATGCTTAAAAATCCCGTAAGAAATTTGAGGTCAAATGCTATGTAGCCCAATGCACCTAAATCGATCATGTTTTCTTACCACCTTTTTTCATATAGTCTATTTGTAACACTGCAGATGCCGTGAAAAAAATAATTGTGCCTCTGTTGTGTAAAGTTAAATAACTCCCATACCGGCCAGGATAGCGAGCATAATCGCCGCCGCGATAACGGAACCTATCTGCCCGCCGGCGTTGGCGCCCATGGCATGCATGAGCAGGTAGTTCCGTTTATTGTATTTCAGCCCCTCCTTCTGGACAACTCTTGCAGCCATAGGGAAGGCGGAAATGCCGGCCGCCCCGATCAGCGGATTTATCTTGCCGCCGGTGACAACCCGCATAATTTTTCCAAAGCAAACACCACAAACGGTGTCGAGGCAAATGGCCAGGAAGCCTAGAGCCAGAATAATCAGCGTCTGAGCTTTGATAAAGGCCGGACCGACCATGGTACAGCCGATGCAAAGACCGAGGAACAAGGTGACGACGTTGGCAATCTCGTTTTCCGAGGCTTTTGTCAGCCGTTCCACAACACCCGACTCACGCATGAAATTTCCCAGCATAATCGTTCCCAAAAGCGGAAGTCCTTTGGGGGCGATGAGTCCGCCGATGACGGTTATAACTAGCGGGAAAAGAAGTTTGGTGGTTTTGGAAACCGGTTTGGCCTTATATTCCATGATCGTTTCCCGTTCCTTCTTTGTCGTCAGAAGTTTCATGATCGGCGGCTGAATGACCGGTACCAGGGCCATGTATGAATAAGCCGCAACCGATACGGCTCCCAGAATTTGCGGGGCAAACTTGGAAGTGACGTAAATGGCCGTCGGGCCGTCGCAGGCGCCGATAATTCCGATGGAGATTGCCTCCAGTTTCGGAAAACCCAGGGCCAGAGCCAGAAGCAGTGTAAGGAAAATGCCGAATTGTCCGGCAGCTCCCAGAAGAAAAGTGGATGGTCTGGCCAGAACCGGGCCGAAATCCGTCATGGCCCCGATGCCGATAAAAATCAACAAGGGAAATAATTCCGTGTCAATTCCGGCATCATAGATGATGCGTATAAAACCGTCTTTCATCATGACTTCGGACAGGGGAATATTTACCAGAATACACCCGAAGCCGATGGGGAGGAGCAACAGCGGTTCACAATCTTTTTTAATACCCAGCCAGATGAGAACTCCGCCGACCAGAATCATGATAACGTTACGCCAGTCAATTAAGAGGTGCTGGAAGCCTACGGTCAATCCCAAAAGCCCTTTAATAATTGCATCTTCCATGTTTTATTTCTCCTTCTTTTCTTCAGGCTTGTAAGGAAATAGTCTTCCCAGCGCCTCCATAATGAGACTCATTATCCAGAGCGTTACCAGTGTTCCTCCCATGCCGCACAGGAGCATGGTAATGCCAAAAGTAAAATTATCCATTTGCATAATTTATGTTCCCTTCTTTTGCATCAATACAATAAAACCTCTGCTTGCTTTTTTATTATACGCAAGCATAGTCAAATTAATTAAACAGATTTACGGTGAATATTCACCGTAAGCAGGAAATTACTTTCCGTCGATCTTGCGGTGCGGGTGCAGGTGTTATCCTAATACAACCAAAACCTGATCTTCGTTGACTTCTTCGCCTTCTTTAACTTTGATTTCCTGAACCGAACCCGCTGCCGTGGAATAAACGGGGTTTTTCATTTTCATGGCTTCCATAACGATGATTTCTTCATCTTCGGCCACCTGATCTCCTACATTTACAAGAATCTCAACGATTTTTCCCGGGATGGGTGATTTTACTTCCGTGCTCATGATAATATAATCTCCTTTCAAAATATAATTAACAATTAGGAATTATTTTCCCTAACATAAACAGCTGTAAAATTATTGAAGTTGCAATTGATGACAAAGGAAGAAAATTGTTTTAGAATATCCGGCTTTCTGATCCAGACGAAATTTTTCGCGTAATCATTATTTCTGAAAAAGGTTAAGACTGATTGGGTCGCTGTACGGGCATAAATGAAGTTGCCCGGCGCATTGAGAAATGTAGAATTATTCCTTATTCCTAAAGGGTAAAGACAGGTTTTAATAAACCCAATATTCACGCCCCTTTTCTTAAAGGGTGCTCTACTAAGATTATTACTTAACCTAATTATTTCTTTTTGCAATCTTCCAAATTTACCTGACCATCTCTACTACCCCGCGGTGCACTAACATGAGGCGTATGTAATTGTCAAGGAGAAAACAAAAGGCCGCATTCTTTTTTTGTCCGCATCATTAAGAATTGCTGAATTTGCAGGCGAGAGAGATTTCTCTATCCGGTTCTTGTCTGAAAAAAGGTAAAGCTAATTCGATAAATCCATGTCTTCAAAATCATTGACGTTGTTATAAAAGATTACGACTGATGGTCAGAAAAGGCTTGACAATTATGCACTGTTGTTGTTACGTACCTGCGTCTTTTTTGAAAATAATCTGATGGTTAACTTGTAGTTAACAAGTTGTTTTAAAACGGTAATACAGTTGCCGGGTATAAAAACACATTGATCTTATGAAGGGTTAATTCATGACGGAAAAACCGTCAGTCAGCGGAGAGGCAAGAAAAAAAAGACGCGAAGCCTTGCATGCCGAAAATCGCCGGTACTGGCCGGCCACAGGTCTTTGCAGTGTCTACGGCAACCGGGTAATGGTCATTGCCAATGACAGCCTGGTAAAAGCCGGTGTCTATTGCCCCATCAATACCAAAAAACATTTAAGAGTGCAGAACATAGCCGAAGAGGCGGGGATACCCTGCGTCTATAATAATTACGGCTTCGGCGGGAGCTTTTCTTCAGATTGTTTTTGATCGGCGGGAAGTTCGAACACAGAAAGAAGCTAAGTAATGGAGGAAAAGGCAAAAAACAGTGCGGTTTGAAGATTAAACTATCTTAAAAACTGGAGTGTCGTTTTCGAGAAGAAAGCGATGAAAATAATAAAAATATAAAGATGAAGGAGAAGAAAGATGAAGAAGAGGAGCTTGGGAGTAATTCTAGGGATTTTTTTAGCTGTTTTTTTCATTGGTTCCGTCACGGCAATGGCGGCACCTATCAAATGGAAGCTTGTAAGCACATGGACACCGGCTATTAACCTGATTGAAGGCGACAAACATTTCGCCAAACTGGTCAATGAAATGAGCAATGGCGAGCTGCAGATCACGGTCCACACGGCCGGCGAACTGGTTCCCGCTATGCAGGTTTTCGATTCCGTCTCGGCCGGCACATTCGAAATGGGTGGAGACTGGCCCAACTACTGGGCGGGTAAAAACAGTGCCTTCGATTTACTGGGATCTTATCCAATGGGACCCGGCCAGTACGACTATGTTAACTGGTACTATCATGGAGGCGGCAAAGACATATACAACTGGCTCTATGGCAAATACAACATGCTCTATTTTATTCATTGCGTTACTCCCATGGAATCGGGAATTCGTTCAGTTGTTCCCATCAAGACTCTGGCCGATTACAAGGGCAAGAAACTCCGGATGTCGGGAAAAGCCCAGGGCCATATTCTGAGAAAACTGGGAGCTTCTCAGGTGATGCTGGCCGGTGGTGAAATTTATCAGGCGTTACAACTGAAAGCTCTTGACGGTGCTGAATTCTGCAGTGCTTCCATCGACTGGGGAATGGGTTTTGCCGAAGTTACCAAATTTAATGCAGGCCCGGGCTGGCATCAGCCGGCGTCGGCACTTGGTGTCATGATCAATAAAAAAGCCTGGGAGAAATTGCCGGCGAACCTGAAAGCGGTAGTGGCGAGAGCTGCTGATGCCAATGTGGCTTATATGTCGAGCTGGTATGAAAATACTAATATCAAAGCACTGGCCGATTTTGAAAAAGCAGGTACAACCGTATATAAGCTCAGCGATAAAGAACTGGAAACTTTAGAAGGTTACTCTTGGGAATACCTGCTGGATGAAGCCAAACGCAACCCCGATTTTAATAAAGTTGCGCTGTCCCTCTTCCAGTATCTCAAGGATTTCAGAAAAACGCGTCAATCGGAGTCGCCTTTCAGCCACGGTCGGGATTGGTCCAAAGTGCCGGCGTTGCCTGGACTGAAATAGTGATTATCGGATAAAAATAGATTTTTGCTAATAACTATGTATTTTTCTACCGGCCCCCCGGAAGTTTTTTCCGCGGGGCCGGGGGTTTATCTTAAGTGAAGGAGAATTGCCCATGTCATCGGGAAAAATAGAAAACCTGCTGAAAATCATTGATTCCATCAGTGATTGGACAGGAAAGGTATTCAGTTATATAGTTGTTCCCCTAACTGTTTTGATTGTTTTTGAAGTTATTACCCGGCGCTTTTTCGATGCCCCGACCATCTGGACATTTGAGATGAGTAACTTTCTTTTCGGCGCTCATTTCATGCTCTGTGCCGCCTATGGTTTATTATATAAATCCCACGTTTCCATCGATTTATTTACGAGCCACACCAATAAAAAGGTGCAGGAAATACTGGGTATTGTGTCCTATGCTTTTATGTTTTTCCCTTTTATGATTGTATTTCTGATCTGGGGAATTGATTTTACCGTGACGGCATGGAAGATGGGTGAAACTTCCTGGAGTGTCTGGGGTCCGTCTCTGGTGCCTATTAAAGCCGTGATTCCCGTAACGGCTGCCCTTGTATTGTTACAGGGTATTGCGGAAGTGATTAAAAAGATCCTTTATCTCAGGAAGGGGGTGGCCTTATGAGTGTAGAAGTTTTGTCCATTGCGATGTTTCTCCTGCTGGTTATTTTCTTTTTCATGGGTCATCCGCTGGCCTTTGTTCTGGGTGGTGTTGCCACGATATTCGGTTTTTTTGTGATTGGCCCCCAAATCTTCAATATGTTTATGGTACGTACTTATGGAACCATGGATAATTTCGTCCTTGTTGCCATTACTCTTTTTATTCTGATGGGCAATTTTCTCACCGTTTCGGGTGTTGCCGACGGTCTTTTCGAATCGCTGCGTTATCTTTTGGGTCCGGTGCGCGGAGGACTCGGATTGGCCGTTATTGCCGTTTGTATTGTTTTTGCGGCCTGCACCGGTATTATCGGCGCCTCCGTGGTCACCATGGGTCTGCTGGCCGGACCGATGCTGCTGCGTTACGGTTATCAAAAGGAAATCACCATGGGGATGATTGCCGCGGGGGGCAGTCTGGGCATTCTCATTCCGCCCAGCATCATGCTCGTTATCATGGGCGATCAGGCCAGTCTGTCGGTGGGAAAACTGCTTTTGGCGGCTGTTGCTCCCGGTGTTTTGCTGGGAGTGCTTTATATGGTCTACATTGCCATCCGCTGTTTTGTCGATCCGAAAATCGGACCTCCGGTTCCTCCTGAGGAGTTGGCCAAGGTGCCCGTTTCCAAGCGCATAACGGGATCTCTTATCTATGCTCTTCCTCCGATGATTCTGATATTCCTTGTCCTCGGATCGATCTTTTTCGGTGTGGCCACACCTACGGAAGCTTCGGGAGTTGGAGCTTTTGCCGCTTTTGTGATGCTGGTTGCCTATGGGAAATTTACCTGGAAAACCTTTGCCAATTGTATTTATTCGACAGCCAAGGCAACAACCATGGTCGTCATGATCTTAGTCGGTGCCACCTGTTTCACGGGTGTTTTCCTTACCATGGGCGGGGGACAGGCTCTGATTGACGGCATTATGGGAATGGGACTCGGTAAATGGGGTATTTATACCCTGATGATGATTATTCTGATTATTCTGGGCATGTTTATCGACTGGGTTGGTATTGTTATGATCGTCTTCCCCGTTTTTCTGCCTATTGCCAAAACATTGGGTTTCGATCCCATCTGGTTCATTACCATCATGGCCGTTAATTTGCAGATGTCCTTTCTGTCGCCGCCTTTCGGTTATGCCCTTTTCTATCTTGCGGGTATGAAAATGGAGGGTGTTCAACTGAGTCATATTTATCGCGGTGTCGTCCCGTTCCTTGCTCTTCAGGTAATTGGAATGCTTTTGTGCACGCTTTACCCGCAGATTATATTGTATCTGCCCAGCGCCATGATGAAGTGAGGTGTAAAAGAGTTGCCAGAATTAATTTCCGGTGGACAGCTGATATTGAAGATATGAACAGACAGGATGGGAAGTTAATTTACCGGTAACGGTTGTTGAATGTTTAAGGTTGAAACTGATCGGGTTTTCTGCGGAGACTGTGTTTTTGACCGGACACAGTCTCCGTTTGAAAAAAAATATTTTTGGTATTGCAGTACTTTATGATCGTTAGGTTAACAGTTCTTCCCAACCGGATTTTTTTCTTGCTTATTTTAATCGGCCGAGATGTTTTTCCAATGATGTTTTTCAGTTATCCACACAGCTGAACAGCAGCAAACCATGGTTTGCAATCTAATGAAGGAGAGATAGAAATACCTGTAATTATAATTATTATTGCCTTGACACAAAAAGACGTTCATTTTATAATTTAAAAGAAGGCTAAAAGGTTTTATTCTGGAAACATCTAACTAGAAAGAAAAGGAGAAACGTCATGATTAAATATCCCAAATACAAAAAGGTGCTTTTTTGTACGGATTTTTCTGAAAATTCGGATTGTGCTTTTGATTATGCCTTCGGTGTCGCCAAGCGTGATGACAGTATTTTATATATTCTTCACATAATACCCGACATTCCCGATCAATATTTTGCGGAGCTGCAGACTTTTGTGAAAAAAGATAATATTCACGATGTAAATAAAGCTCTCGAGAAAAGCTGCAAGAAAAAGTACGAGAAACAATACCTGAGCAAAATAAAGGATAAAGATAAAGTTAAATTTGTTATTAAACCCGGCCGTGAGGAAGACGAAATCCTTAAATTTGCCAAAGAGGAAAATGTAGATCTTATTATTATTGGAACGCATGGAAGAACGGGAGTAAAACATATTTTCCTGGGAAGCGTAGCCGAAAAAGTCATTAGGCACAGCTCACTGCCCGTTTTTGTCATTCCCTGTAAAGATAAATCAGGCCGCGCCTGATGAATAGTAAAAAACCGGATTTGGTTATTTAGTATTCGGAACTATAAGGTTGAATAGTTATTATCTATTTGAGCATAAATTAACATGATAAGGTTTACCGGAATATCTGGCTATTATTCCCCATGACGGCGGTAAGCGGTGACTGCCGTGAGGTTGTGGGCGTTGCCGAATAAAGAAATTGATTTTTACTTCCCCCCGCATTAATTCAAAGTACGCTGGAAATTAGTGTAGTCAATAGAACCGTAGACCACAAAAAAAATGGAGTTGATTTAGGAAAAAAAGTGATTCGTAGTGTGCGTTGTACACTACTATTTTAAGAAGGAGGAACATAAATGGTAGCAGAAACGAAGAGAGCAACGAGAGCAGAGAGGCTGGAGCAGGAGAGAACGACTAATCTTAATTACTGGGAGGAACAGGATGCCGTTTTATTCAAGCATCGCGAAGAAGCTTACAATGTAGGAGGTCCCGAGCAAGTGGCAAGGCTCGCCAAGCAAGGCAAAAAGACGATGCGCGATCTGATCAAAATACTGATTGATCCGGGAACTGATTTTTATGAACTGGGTCTTGATGCCGGATACAATATCGGCCAGATAAAACTCTACGGCGGCGAAATTTACAATTCGGAAAAACGCAGCCATATTCCGGGCGGTGGCGTGGTTACCGGGGTCGGTAAAGTAATGGGGAAAGACTGCATGATTTTTGCCAATGAAAACCGCGTTGCGGCTGGTACCTACTTTCCCATAACCCTGAAAAAACATATGCGGGCGCAGGCGATTGCCGAGCAGTGCGGGCTGCCCTGTATCTACCTTGCCGATTCCGGCGGAATCAATCTTCCCTTGCAGTTGGGTTGCTTTGCCGACGACGGGCACTTCGGAACCATGTTTTACAATATGTGCCGTATGTCTGCCAAGGGAATCCGCCAGTATACTCTGTCTACCGGTGGTAATACTGCCGGTGGCGCCTATATTGTTTACCTGGCTTCCGAATCGATTATGATCGAAAAGATGGCATATGCGTTTCTGGCCGGTCCCCCCATGGTGAAATCGGCGATCGGGGAAACGGTTTCAGCGGAAGATCTGGGCGGAGCCTATGTTCATACTAAGCATTCCGGTGGTTGCGATCATTTTGTCCGGACCCAGGAAGAGGGGATAGCCAAACTGCGGGCGATGGTCGAATTTGAACCATCCGATAAGCTCTACATTGAACGCCGGGAAAATCGCGAGCCGAAATTCGATTTTAAGGAAATGATGCGCAGTACACCGGTGAATACCTATAATCATATCAACATCAAAGATACCATCAAGTGTCTGGCGGATGACAGCTACTTCCATGAGTATAAACCCACATACGGCCCGGGTCGCGGTGATGCCATCATTGCCGGAAAAATGTGGATGAAGGGTATTCCCGTGGGAGTAATTGCCTCGAATGCCAGCGGAGTTATTTATATTGATGCAGCGCGTAAAGCCACCGAATGGATGATCCGCTGCGGCAATTCCAAACTTCCCGTTCTTTTTCTGCAGGGATCTCCCGGCTACATGGTCGGCAAGGCGGAAGAATGGGGCGGTATAGGCAAATACGGTTCCGATATGGTTCGCGCCTGTACCTGTCTTGATACTCCTAAAATTACCTATGTCATCGGTCCCGATCACGGTGCCGCGAACTACGGCATGTGCGGAAGGGCTTTCAAGCCCCGGTTTGCCTTTACCAATATGAGAGGACGTACTACCGTTATGTCCGGAGAAACGGCAGGGTTCATTGTGGAAACAGTCCGGAGAAAAAACATCATTGATAAAGGCGGCACGGTAAACGAGGAAGAAATGGCCAAGTTCCGTCAGATGATGAGAGATCGCTACGATGCGGAAGGTCATCCCTTCTATACCGGTGCATTGATGTTTCATGACGGTGTCGTGGCTTTCAGTGAAGCACGTGATAAGATCGCCAGAGGCTTCGAAATAGCCCTGAGAGTCCCTCTGAAAGAATCCATCTGGGGTGATCTGAAAGTTTAATTTACAGACAAGAGAGGAAGGTAAAAAATATGTCGGATGTTTTACTGCAGGAAAGAACGGAAGACGGCATCCTGATTCTTACATTGAATCGGCCCGATGCCATGAATTGTTTTAATTTTGAGCTACTGGCCGCCCTGGAAGGGGTGATTCGGGAAGCTAATTTCGATATGAGCCTCCGCTGCATTATCATTACCGGTTCCAAAGCGGGCGATGATCCGAAAAAGTGGTCGTTTTCCACGGGTGCTGATTTGAAGGAAAGAAGAACTCTGACCCCTGATCAGGTACGCCGTTTTATCTTTACGGTTCGCAATACGTTTACGGCTGTGGAGCAGGTGCGTGTTCCCGTAATCGCCGCCATCAATGGCTTTGCGTTTGGCGGCGGCACGGAGCTGTCTCTGGCCTGTGATATTCGTATTGCTTCCTCCAATGTTCTGATGGGGCTTACGGAAACAAGTCTGGCCATCATTCCCGGTGCCGGCGGAACGCAGAGACTTCCCCGGATCATTGGTATTGCCAAGGCCAAGGAACTCATTTATACCGCCCGGCGGATCAATGCCCAGACTGCTCTGGAGCTGGGAATGGTCAATAAAGTAGTTGCCCCGGAAGATTTGTTGAATGCAGCTTTGGAAATGGCCAGGGAAATTGCGAAGAACGGGCCGATCGGAGTTGCGCAGGCTAAATTTACACTAAATTATGGAACGGAAGCGAGCCTCGGTGTTGCCCTGCCTTTGGAATCCAAGGCCTATGAAGTGACTATTCCCACAAAAGACCGGCTGGAAGCACTGGCCGCTTTTGCGGAAAAACGTAAACCGGTATTTAAAGGCGAGTAAACATTATTAATTTATAAGGAGAATTAGTTTATGGCTACAGAGTATGATCTTTGGAAAATTTTTCCAAGAATGCCCAAAAAAGTAACCATCGGAGATATTACGATCCGGGATGGTTTTCAACATTGTGAAAAATTTATTTCGACGCAGGCTAAGATTTTTTACGGACAGGAAATGATTCTGGCCGGATGCAAAGAGATAGAAATAACGAATCTCGGCAGCCCGGAAGGTATTCCTCAGTTTAAGGATGCCGAGGAGGTTTTAACCGCCATGCGCAGTGATGCTTTCAAAAAGCGCTGTGCCAAAGCGGGAATCAATTACGACGAGATAGTAATGACGGCGGTAACAATTCGTGAAAAAGCCGTAGACAGAGCAATTGAACTGAAGAAGAAAGGAATCGGCCCCGACCGGATTCTTATGATGGTTTCCACCGATCCCGAGCATCACTTTGCCAATTCCGGGACAACCCTCTCCCAGTACTGGAGAGAGGCCGAGCGCTGCATAGCC
>MVRV01000046.1 GCA_002068015.1 Smithella sp. PtaU1.Bin162 | reverse complement strand
AGCCGGTGAAAAACCGGGCCAGAATGCGCCTGCGGAATGGCCGGCAAAAGCCGTTTTGCCCAAGGAATGGGGGCCGGCTGATCCGATCTGGAAAAAATGAGTTGTTAGACTGGATTTACCTTAAATAGACGGGGGAGATAAAACATCTCCCCCGTCTGCTTTTTAGTAGAAGGCGGTGCTGAATATCCTATTCGTCAGATATTTATTTGATCGGCCATTCATTGCGTTCCTGCAGAATTTCCTTAAATGCGGTCAATGCTTCGTTGACTGCTGGCATTCCGGCATATGTTGCCGTTTGAAAGAATATTTCGGCGAGTTTTCGCGGATCACAGCCGACATTTAATGCCGCATTGACATGCAATCTCAGTTCATCGGTTGCCTTGAGTGCCGCAAGCATGGCGCAGGCCGCCATCTGCCGTTCCTGAATTGTCAAAACAGTCCGCGAATAGAGATTGCCGGTGATAAAACGGGAAAAATCGTTAGCCAGCTCGCGGTTGAATTCCTTCCATAAAAGGTAGGGTGGGTCAAGTTTGGCACCGCCGGAAAAAAGCAGTTTTGCGGTTTGTGCTGTTTTTGTCTGAATGTCTTTTTCTTCCATTTTATTGCTCCTTAATTTAAAATTATTTATTTAACGGTAAATTCGTCTTTTTCGCGATCCTGCCAATAGATATGGTTGTACTGTCCGGGATTGGCGCGTTCAAAGAATATTTCACCGTTTTTGCGGCATTCCGGGCAGCAGCGGTTCGGTAAAATTACGGCGAAGATCTTTTTTCCGGTATCAGCTGCCGATTCAATCATGACCAGTCCTCCGCAGTCGGCACATACACGCACCGTTTCGGTCTGTTTTTCGAGGATGCCGTCGGTATCATAAAATATGTTTTTCGAGCGTCGCACATAACCTGCCGAACCGACAATCCGGTCCTTCATACTTTTTCTGCTCTTCCAGAGTTTAATTATTTCCCGGGATTCGTTTTCGATAAAACGCGATATGGCTGGAGACTGGCGGATTCTGTCGGGATCATAATCCGGTTCCAGAACATGGCTGTAATCGAGACCGGCCATTGCGAGGATGATGCCCACATTAACATAGGGAAGCGCTCTTTCAATGGAGTAGCCTCCCTCTAAAACGGCTATCTGAGGGGAAAGTTTTTCATTTAACCGGGCATACCCCTGAGCACTGAAACACATATCGGTGATCGGATCGCTGTAATGATTATCCTGGCCTGCGGAATTAATGATCAGTTCCGGCTGAAATTCATCAAGCACCGGCAGAATGACGTGATCCAGTACATGTAAAAATCCTTCATCGGATGTTTTAGGCGGCAGGGGAATGTTAATTGTTGCGCCCAAAGCATTGGGACCGCCGAAGTCTTCGGTGAAACCTGTACCGGGGTAGAGGGTGCGGCCGTCCTGGTGGAGAGAAATACACAGAACATCGGGATCGTTCCAGTAAATGTCCTGTGTGCCGTCGCCGTGGTGGCAATCCGTATCGACAATGGCGATCTTTGTGACGCCGAAATTTTTACGAATATATTCCACCATGACTGCTTCAATGTTGATGTTACAAAATCCCCGTGCACCATGAGCTACAAGCATGGCATGATGTCCGGGCGGCCGGACAAGAGCAAAGGCATTATCCACGACTCCGGTCATCACTTTCCGGGCGGCGGTAATAGCACCGCCGGCCGAGATCAGATGCGATTTAGTTGCCAAACTTGAGGCATCAGGCACGCAGATATGAGCGCGGTTGATATCGTCATAGCTCGCGATGCCGGGCTTGAATTCCAGGATATTTTCCAAATCCAGCAGTCCTTCTTCAAAAACCTGGTCCTGGGTATACAAAAGTCTTTCTTCTCTTTCCGGATGGGTTGCGGAAATAGCCCAGTCGAATGCCGGGAAAAAAATCAGGCCGGTATTTTTCTTTTTTGATTTCATTTATTGATTCCTCAAGGGAACTGGCGCAATCAAGCCGGGCTTGATTTGAATCCGTGCACGGATATTTTTTCCTGTTGTGTAAAATTCCCTGATCATATTGAATTCCTGAAAGTCCGTTACTTCCATTTCCAGATCATTTATATTCGCACCCATTTTAACGGCGCGTAACCGGAGAGCTTCTTTGCCGGCTTCAATGGTCTTTGCTGATGAAAAATTATGCGGGATTTTTTTAGTAAATCCCTCCTCGCTGATGATCAATTCTCCTTTTTCCGTATCGGCGAGCACCGTTAATTCCGCAGTTGTTCTGGCCAGTGCCGCACCCAGGGCGTTGGCTACTTCAGAGTGCTCGGGGATTTTATAAGCATAGCCGAGAAGATTTGCAATGCCCGGGGCCAGAGCTTCGGCCGGACCGCCCACAACATAGAGAATACGTGGTTCGATTTTTTTGCCTTCCAGAAGTTCATGGATTGTATAGACCGGTTTATTGTTTACTTCCTCGATCAGCCGGCGGACGTTTTCGGAAATTACAGCAATGGTTTTATCCAGAATAATGCGGGCGGTTGAGGCGATATCATTGTTTAATTGTGCCGCTATAGATCCAATGGCATCAAAGGATTTTTGCGTGTCTCCGAGAGATGACATTCCCAGCACGATTATGGCATCAGTGGGAGTGGGAACTCTGCCACCAAGAGATGCGGCAGGTCCGTCTCTGTCCGGCCCGACTGAAATATTTCCTTCTACAATCCGTATTGCGCTGTCACCTCCAATGCCGATCGATTTTGTATATAATCCGCGAATCAATGTTTTTCGTTCTCCGATCGTCACACCGGTTGCTTCCAGCAGGGGGACACCATCAGCGAAAACGGAGATGTCGGTTGTTGTGCCGCCGATATCCAGGGCCACGGCATCTTCCTGAATATCCGCAGTAGCGAGTACTCCCATGATGCTTGCCGCCGGTCCTGAATGTATGGTAAGTGCCGGACAGGAGACGGACTTCTCGATCAAAATGGTGCCGCCGTCCGCCTTCAGAATATATACCGGAACATCCATATGCAGTTCTTTTAGAAATTTCTGTACCTCCCGGACAAATCCCTGATAGATGTCATAAACGGCTGCATTAAGGTATGCAGTCGCTGCGCGGCGGGGAAAATTAAGCTGTCCGGATAAGCGATGTCCCAGAGAAAAATTTCTTTGTTCAACCGTTAATATTTTTGCAACATTCATTTCTTGTTCGGGATTACGGGTAGAAAACTTGCCGACAATACCGACCTGTTTAATATTTTCCCGCTGAAAATATTCTCCGATGCTGCTTATTTCTTTTTCATTTACCGGCTGTACGGTTATGCCGCGGTGATTGGTATAACCTTCGGCAAAAAATAAATCTTTGCCGGGAGTTAAATGCCGGGGTGATAAGCCGGGGCCGCAAAGCAGAATCATTCCCACCCGGTCGGTTTTGCCCTGGACAATGGCATTGGTGGAAATTGTGGTACTGAGGACTATTCTTCTAATATTGCCGATATTTTGCTTTGATACTATTTTCCGTGCGGCCGCGAGAAGCGAAGCCATTATATCGGCATTATCGGTTCTAACTTTTGCTTTCTTCCGCACGTGGAAATTTTCCACTAAAACCGCGTCAGTATGAGTTCCGCCGACATCAATGCCCAGAATCATTGCAGTACCTTTTCATCTTTTTTTCTTAGTTTATATATCGTAAAAATACTCTTGACAAGGTAAAAAAAAAGCGTATTGTCAGCGGTCAAAATCAGGGCGGTTGTACTTGCCCCAGGATACACAAATCTGTGAAAGGAGGATATGGTTCGATGAAAAAGATATTTGCTATTTTTGTGAGCGTGCTTTTTTTCGCTTCTCTGTCTATTGCAGTTGTAGGATGCAAAAAAGAAGAGCAAAAACCGGCAGAGGCACCGAAGGTTGAAGCACCTGCTGCTCAGCCCGCACCAGCGGCAACAACTGAGCCCGCAGCCGCAGCCGCAACCGCAGCACCTGCTGCCCCGGCGACCGCAGCACCTGCAGCACCTGCAGCTCCGGCAAAATAATTATACAATATTGTTTTTGCAGGATAAAAACCGGATATTCCTTGGGGATATCCGGTTTTTTTGTGGTTTTATGTTTGGAGTAAGTAAAGGTTGCTTTAAAAAAAAGTGTCAGTATAATATGTAAAACATTAAAATAATGAAGGAGGTGCTATATGTCCGAAAGAAATGGTGATTTATTGAAAGGTTTGATTATCGGTGGATTAATCGGTGCGGCCCTGGGGATTCTGTATGCACCGAAAAGCGGCAAGGAAACGCGTGAAGATATCGCCCGTAAAACGGAAGAACTGATGAATAAGGCCAAAGAAGAATATGAAAAGGCTGTAATAAAGAGCAAGCAGGCGTATGAGGCGGCAATAAAGCGCTTGCAGGATGTGGAAGTAGCGGCGAAGGCAAAAGTAGAAGAAGTGGAAAGCAAGGTTAGTGAATTTGCCGAGCAAAGTGCCGAAACGATTCAGGATAATAAAAACAGGTTGAAAAAAGCAATTAATGCCGGAGTTGATGCTTATCGTGAAGAGAAAACCAAAAAACCGGCTTAGTAAAGGCATGCCCTTGCCGTGCTCTTTTTAGCAGGGTGTTATTTATAAGGAGAACTCCATGTATCTGGAAATTTGTTTGATAATTTTTAGTGTTGCCGTGCTTATTTTGGCGTTCTTTTGTGTCCCTATTCTCATTCAGCTGTGGCGTACGACCAAAAATGTTGCAGTGACACTGGAAACATTGAACCAGAGTTTACCCACGATTTTGACTAATCTGGAAGAAATTAGTCAAAATATAAAAAGCTCAACTTCCGCCGTTAACCGGGAAGTGCAGAATTTTTCGGGCACGATAGATCGTTTTCATCTGATCGTCAGAGATGTCGTCGATGATATTCAGCACATTACCCCCGTTGCCATGAATTCGCCTCTTTTCCAGACTGTTAAAAATGTCGTGGCTGTCATCAAGGGAATTCGTGTTTTTCTGGATGTATTTCTGGCCAAAAAATGAATTTCGGTAAACGGAAGGTTATCTTATCATGTCCAAAGTAACATTCAGCAGTAAATGGGGCAAAGTCAAGGTAAACAAAAAGCCGGTTTTCGCAGGCGATGCAAATAAATCGGCACAGGATTCCGTGCGGGAAATGAAAGCCGCGCAGAAGCCACCGGCAGGAGAGGATTACCGGGAAAAATCGCTGGCCATCCATGGCCTTATTTGTGCCCGTTGCGGGCGGGAATTTACTGAATCCAACAGAAACATTTTAACCGTGCATCATAAAGACGGCAACCACTCCAACAATCCGGCCGATGGAAGTAATTGGGAAAACCTTTGTGCTTACTGTCATGAAGACGTGCATAGCCGCGGAGTATTGGCGGAATATCTGGAAAATGCCGGATCCGGCCGTGAATTCAGTGTCGTGTACGAGGAAAAACCGGCTGAAAGCGGTACCGGCATTCTGGCGGAAAAGCTGAAAAAAGCCCTGCAAAAAGGAAAACGCAGTTGAATGTTTTAACGAATAATTCCCGGAAAATTTCCTTTTTCCGTGACCATTTTATCTCCGATGGAAGCGCCGCAGTAAGCACAACTGTAATCGTATTTTTCTCCCTCCGGCAGAATCAAAAGCAGTCTTTTTCTTACCGGGACTGCTTTGCGACACCGGGGACAAAATAATTCGGTAGCATCAAAATCTTTATACGTCTCCCGCATTAATTGTCATCCTCAGGAATGTTCTCCCATTCGGCAAGCCAGACAGCAGGTTCACTGTCACTGGGAGCGCGATAATCACCGCGCGGCGAGAGTGATCCTCCGGAACCTACTTTCGGCCCGTTGGGTACACAGGAACGTTTGTATTGGGATGTCTTGAAAAATCGGTACAAATAAACGTACAGCCATTTTTTAATTTCTTTCAAGCTATAGGAATTTCTTTTGTCTGCGGGTATATCGGGCCATATTCCTTTTTCCTTATCCTTCCAGGCACAGTATTCCAGGAAAGCTACTTTTGTCGGTTTGTATCCGAAGCGTGTTATGTAAAAATTATTAAAGTCCTGTAATTCATAAGGACCGATGAAGTCTTCCGTCTTTTGATAGGGGTTGCCGTCTGATTTACCGGGGACAAGTTCCGGAGATATTTCCGTATCCAGAACATCGAGTAAAACCCGGGAAACTTGCGGAGAAAATTGATTGCTTTCGGCAACCCAGCGGATCAAATGCTGGATGAGAGTCTTCGGGACGCTGGTATTTACGTTGTAATGGGACATGTGATCGCCGATGCCGTAAGTACTCCAGCCCAAAGCCAGTTCGCTTAAATCTCCGGTACCCACCACCAGTGCTTCTCTCATATTGGCCAGACGGAAAAGATGAGCGCTGCGCTGTCCCGCCTGCACATTTTCAAAGGTGGTATCATAAATTTTTTTACCATGGGAAAACGGATGTTTTATATCTTTAAACATTTGCAGGCTCGCCGGTTTTATATCGATTTCATTTGCTTCAACGTGCAGAGCTTTCATCAATTGAAGAGAATTGTTGTATGTTTTGGAGGTTGTGGCAAATCCGGGCAATGTATAAGCCTTGATGTTGGAATGCGGTAACCCTAAAAGATCCATCGTTTTTGCGGCGACGATAAGGGCATGCGTAGAATCGAGTCCTCCGGAAACTCCAATTACGATGTTTTTTATGCCCGATGCCTCGAGTCGTTTGGCCAGTCCCTGTGCCTGAATATTATATGCTTCGTAACAGCGCAGATCGCGTTTGGAGGGATCGGCAGGGATATACGGGAAGCGGGGATATTCCCTGTTTAATAAAATCCGTCCCTGCGGAATCTTTACCTCAAATTCTATTCCGGAGAATGAACAAAGACGATCTTTGTGAATTGCCGCATTTTGACTGAAAGAGTTCAATCGCATCCGATCCTGTGCCAGACGGTCCAAATCGATATCGCTGTATATAATTTGCGCTTTCCGGGAAAAGCGGATGGATTCGGCAAGCAAATTACCGTTTTCATAAATCATGGCATGGCCGTCCCAGGCAAGGTCGGTGGTCGATTCGCCGGTGCCGGCGGCAGCATATAGATAAGCCGCTACACAGCGTGCCGACTGGTTGGCGGCAAGCTCATGGCGATATTCGGATTTGCCGATGGTGATATTGGATGCCGAGAGGTTACCGATAACGGTAGCGCCAGCCATGGCAGCGAAACTGGATGGCGGTATGGGAACCCAGACGTCCTCACAAATTTCCAGAAATAAATTAAAATTATTGAGATTAGTGCTACGGAAAATCAGATTTGCGCCGAAAGGAACGTCTTTTTGTCCGGCCAGATCTATTTTCCTGGAAATTGCGGACGAGGCCGGAGTAAACTGCCTTCCTTCGTAAAATTCACGATAGTTTGGTAAGTATGATTTGACCGCAACGCCCAATATTCGTCCCAGGTAAAATAAAACGGCGCAATTAAAAAGCCGGCAATCGACTTGTATTGGTGCGCCCACCGCCATGATCAGATTTATTTTTTCGGAAGCTTTTCTGATTATTTTAAGTGATTCGTTGACGCTGGATAAAAGAGCATCCTGATGGAAAAGATCTTCGTTAGAGTAGGCGGAGATGCCCAATTCCGGGAAGATAGCCAGGATTGCTTTCTGAGCAACAGCTTTTCGGGCCAGTTCCAGAGTTTTCCCGGTATTAAAAAAAGTATCGGCAACCTTGACTTCCGGAATACAAACGGCAGTACGGATGAAGCCGTGATTGTATAAATTAAAAAAGCGGCTGGATTTCATTGCGGACATTAAATTCACCCTTTCTCCACATAGGCGTACGCACTGTGATTGTGAATGCTTTCAAAGTTTTCCGCTTCAATGCTGTACCAGATAAAATTACTGTCGTGATTGAGCTTTACAGCTATACTGCGAACAACATCTTCGACGAATTTTGGGTTTTCGTAAGCCTGTTCCGTGACATATTTTTCGTCAATCCGTTTCAGGAGGGAATACACCTCACCGCTCGCCGATTCCTCCACTATTTTGATAATGTCTTCGATCCAAAAAAATTTTTTAAAACGCACTCTTACCGTGACGAGACTGCGCTGATTGTGAGCGCCAAATCTGCTGATTTCGCGGGAACACGGGCAGACGGTGGTAACCGGAACCATAACACCTACCAGAAAATCATGTTCTTCGGCATTGTTTTCTCCCGCAAAAAGGCAACGGTATTCCATGAAGCTTTTGGCTTTGGAGACCGGCGCCGTTTTTTCCAAAAAGTACGGAAATTCAATTTCCATATGAGCGGAATGCGCATGAAGCTTTTGGCGCATTTTTTCCAAAATGGATTGAAAAGTCTTAATGCTGATTTGACCTTTGAATTCATTGAGCACTTCCACAAAGCGGCTCATATGTGTTCCTTTGAAATGGTGAGGTAAATTGACATACATATTGATTGTGGCATTTACCGGTTGGGTTCCGCGGGCGCGATCAAGAACGATAATAGGATATTTAATGTTTTTAACGCCAACCTTTTTAATATCGATATTGCGAAAATCTTTTTGATTTTGAATGTCAATCATCTTTGGGTATTTTGACTGAGGGCTGAAGGCTTAAGGCCGAGGGCTTAAGGCCGAGGGCTTTCCGGGTAGAAACAGAGTGTTTTGTTCCGTACACATGAAATTAGCCTTCAATCCTTGTTCATTATCCTTTCTTATGAAACTTATATTCTTCTCGGTCATCAGCACTTAGTCATCAGTCTTCAATATTATCCGGTATGTAACTTACGGCGGCGTTTTCCGATTCCCAGACTTTAACGCGGGATACCCTGACCTTGACATCAACAGATTTTAATTCCATTTCCCGGCAAATATATTTGGCAATATTTTCAGAGGAAGGATTTTCTCCGGTAAAAAAAGTAATTTCATTTAGGTTTTTATGATCCAGGCGATCGAGTATTTCCTGCAGCCATTTTTTTACGTGACGGAAATCAATCAAAATTCCCGAGGAGTTTAAATGTTTTGCTGATACGGTGACTTCTACCTTGAAGTTATGTCCATGTAATTCTTCACATTTTCCACCGATGGCGGCCAGCATATGGGCTGCGGAAAATGATTTTATGATTGTAACTTCGTACATTTTTCTCTCCGAAAAATAATTTATTAATGCCTATCATATTTTTTTGTCAGGTGGAATAATTACTATGTGTTATTTAATAAAAATTAATTGTTCATTCCATGTCTCCGTAACTGCGAAATCGACAGTTATGTGGTGAAAATCACCTGTTTTATAAGCATTCCAAGCTTGTTTTTGAAGTGTTTACCGGCAAAAAAAAATATTTACTACTAAAATGCCTAAGCTGATTAGATGCTTCCTTTAATACCCCCATGTATATGAAATATCTGGCACACGAATTGCTGTATCACCAACAATAAGTTATGAAGATGAGATTAATTAACATTGGAGGAGGTGATAGGGGGTAAATAAAAGATTGGACAAAATACATAGGATAATGTAATTAAAATATCAACAAATTCAATGCTATCATAAAAAAGGAGGAAGATATGTTAAAGATTTTTAGTAAAAAAGGACAAAAAGGTTTCACCCTGATCGAACTCATGATCGTTATTGCCATCATCGGTATTCTGGCAGCTATCGCCATCCCGCAGTTCACCGCTTACAGAACCAGAGGTTATGAAACCCAGGCCAAAGCTGACGTAAAGAATGCTTATACGGCTGCTCAGGCGTTCTTTTCCGATTCGCCATCTGCAACGGCAGATATGGCCGCTTTGGGAAATTTCGGATTCAAATCGACAACAAACGTAACTACAACAATGAACAATGGTACTATTGGTGGTTTGGAAATTACGGCATCCAGCACAAGTGGAGGCCGAACTTTTACGGTTAATAGTTCAGGTACTATTACGCCCTAAAAGCATATTTTGAATAACAAAAGGGGTGATGGGTAACCACTCACCCCTTTTTTTTATCAAATCAACAAGATGGAAGAATGTAAATTGAAATTATCCGGCAAAAAAAAGAACATTTTCATTTGCCTGGCTTTAGCATTATTCATCATATTAATATACTGGCAGGTAAAAGAATTCAAGTTTGTCTATTATGACGATGCTTCTTATGTCGTCGAAAGAACACAGGTAATGGCCGGTCTTACCGCAGATGGTTTTCAGTGGGCGCTGACTGCCACCGAAGCCGGTTTCTGGCATCCTCTGACCTGGCTGTCACTGATGATCGATCGGGAGTTGTTCGGTAATAATCCGGGCGGCTATCACTGGACAAACGTCGTTTTGCATATTCTCAATACTATTTTGCTTTTTTTATTTCTTCAGAAGGCAACCGGAACGACTTACCGGAGCTCTCTCGTGGCTCTCTTTTTCGCCATTCATCCTCTCCATGTGGAATCTGTCGCCTGGGTATCCCAACGCAAGGATCTTCTTTGCACTATTTTCGGATTAGCTGCGCTCGGGGCCTATGTAAATTATGCCCGATCGCCGGACTGGCGGCGCTACTCTTTAGTGCTGATTCTTTTTATTTTGGGGCTCATGGCGAAACCCATGATCGTTACCATTCCTTTTGTTATGCTCCTTCTCGATTACTGGCCCTTGCAAAGAATAATACTACGAGCACAAACAGGAAATGATAATACTCCAGTTGCTTATGCTCGCAGACGCTTTAGGTTTCTTTTACTGGAGAAGGTTCCCTTTATCATATTGTCTATTGTGGCGTCTATTTTGGTTGTCGTCACGGAACATCAGGCCGATGCTTTGACGAATTTGAATATTCTGTCCGTAACGGACCGGTTGGCCAACGCTGTTGTTTCGTATGTGAAGTATATTATTCTGATGTTCTGGCCGGCGAATCTTGCTTTTTTTTATCCCCATTGTGTGACCATCCCCATATTGCAAGTTCTCGGTGCGCTGCTTCTCCTGGCAGTGCTTACATTTATTGTTTTAGCAGCATATCGGCGCTTGCCATATCTTTTTACCGGATGGTTCTGGTACCTGGGAATGCTGGTTCCCGTTATCGGCTTAATACAAGTAGGGCCCCACGCACTGGCTGATCGCTATACATACGTTCCTCTTACCGGTTTGTTTATTATCGTCGTCTGGGGTGCGGCGGATCTTGCTGCACACTGGAAATTAAAGAAACAGCTTTTGTGGGTGATGAGCGCTGTAATCGTTATGGCCCTGTCGTTTTGTGCCTGGCAGCAAGTCGGTTATTGGAAAAACAGTGTTACGCTGTTTGAGCACGCTCTGAAAATTATACCGGACAATTATATCGCTCTCGGTAATTTGGGCCAGTTTTATATCAACAACGGTGAATATGAAAAAGGAATGGCCCATATGCACAAAGCAATCCAGGTGAAGCCTTCGTTTGCGCCGTTTTATTACAATATCGGTCTGGCGTTGCATAGTCGCGGCAATTATGCCGAAGCCGTAAAATATTTTGCAAAGGCTGAAGAACTGTTCTTCCCCGGAGAAGATAACCGGCGATTACTTGCGGATTGCTACCGATTGACGGGAAATATGACGCAGGCTATTGCCGCCTATAAAAAAGCACTGGAAATTAACGGCAGTAATTTACCTGCCCGGTACGGGCTGGCTTTAGCACTTATGGAAACTGGGCAAAACATCGAGGCGATGAAACAATTAAAAGATATCTTACTAACTGATTCTCGTCACTTAAGCGCCCGTAAAATACTGATGCTGATAGCGTTAAAAAATGGTGATCAGGCAACGGTTATAATCGAAGGAAAAAAGGCTGTGGCCAATGGTTCCGCCGATGCGGAAGTGTACAAGATGATGGAGATGGCCGGTCGGGGAAAATAGGATTCCTGGAGAAATCTTATGCGCAGCAGATTGGCTCAATATATTATTATCGCCATTCTCGTCATTATTGCCTATGTTCCTCTCGCTGCGGGAGATTTCGTTTTTGATGATCAGACATTAATTCAGGATAATTCTTATATAACCCAGCTGCAATCTCTTTCCTCTTATCTTTCTCAGGAAGACGGTATTGTTGCTGAACAGGATAAAGGATTGCTGCACACCGGTTATTACCGGCCACTGGTCAATGTCACTTATTTTCTGGATTACAAATTATGGGGGATGAAGGCATATGGATTCCGGATTACTAATCTGCTCTTGCACCTTCTTGCCTGTTTTCTTTTGTACGAGCTGCTGTTTATGCTGATCGGCAGCAGGCCGGAAATTTTCTGGGCGGTTCTTCTTTTCGCCGTCCATCCTGTGCATACGGAAACGGTTTCCATCATTGTGTCGAGAAACAATATCCTTGCCACTATTTTTATTATTGCATCATTTTATGCCTATATTGTCTGGTGGCAGAAAGGTACGTCCTTTGCCTGGGCCGTATCGCTCCTTTCTTTTACCGGAGCGGTTTTTTCCAAAGAATTCGGTCTGATGGTTTTACCGGTTTTCTTTTTGTATCAGCGGCTGCTTACGGAGGAAAGAGGTCTCGGCAGAGAAATAATAAGTTATGTCCCCTATTTGATCATTTTGTTCATTTATCTGGCCCTCAGAAAAACAGTGGTGTCGGTTCCTTTATACATTCCGGAAGACATACTTTTAAGGATTGCCTATATTCCCTATTTGCTTGCCTATAATCTGAAGCTTATCTTTCTGCCCTACAGTTTGCACAGTTTTGCCGTTTTGTATCCGGATTCATTACTGACACCATCAGTTCTGGGAGCTTTCTTTCTGGTTATTTTTCTCGGCATTTCACTTTATATTAAGAGAAAAGATTCATTGCTTATTTTCTCCGTGGCGGCTTTTTTCCTGACACTTTTGCCCGTGCTCAATGTTATCAACAAGGCTTCCGTATCGCTCATTGCCATGCGCTGGCTTTACCTGCCCATGGCATTTCTCTCTTTGGCGATTGTAAGGCTGATGACGGAGGTGAAATTAGAGGTTACTTGGGAAAAAAGCGCCAAACGAATTGTGCTCCTGGCTGTGGTTGTCTATTTTATCGCCGGGTCATATACTTTAAATGCCCATCTCTGGCGCGATCAGGAAACGTTTTTGAAGCAGGAAGTCGTTCATTTTGCCAATAAAGCTTATATGGGCGATTATGCGGAAATGATGCTCAAGAAAAAGCAATATCGGGAGGCCGAGTATTTTTTCCGGCAGTCATTGCAAAAAGATCCTCTTCTGGCGCGCGATTTCATTAATTACGGGGCGCTGTTAATTGAAACAAAACAACCGCAAAAGGCGCTGGATGCGCTGGAAAAAGGACGGTTTCTCACAATGGGTCATCAGGACCGTGCAGACTGGAATAATAATATGGGAGCGGCTCTGACGCTTTTGGGAAATTATAAAAGAGCGCATGAACATTTTGCCAAGGCTTTGTCTTTGGATTCACAAAATGTTGCCCTCCACCGGAATCTGGCATATTTGCTCCTCAAGGAGGGGCGAACAGAGGAGGCGGTTCAAAGGCTGCAGATTAGCGAAAAAATCAAGCTGAAACAATCAAAGAGGAATAATTAAAAATACGCCGGCAATTATTTATGGTACAAAAAAATAATTTTATGGAAGAACCGGGGGAAAATACTGTTCAGGATACGGCAAAAAAAAAGGCCTTCAGCGATCATCACATCCGGCTGCTGGGATGCTTTTTGCTGACGATCCTTATATTTCTGGTCTTCTCTTCAGTGCCGCACTTTGATTTTGTCCATTATGATGACCACGTTTACGTTACCGATAATCCGGCGGTCAAAACAGGATTAACAGCGGAAAGTATCAGCTGGGCATTGACATCACTCGATGCCGGTTTCTGGCATCCTTTAACCTGGCTTTCGCTGATGCTCGACCATGACCTGTACGGGTTGAATGCCGGAGGTTATCATGTAACGAATATCCTGTTGCATATAATTAATACGCTTCTTTTGTTCACTATTCTGGGGCAAATGACGGGGACGCCCGGGAGAAGTTTTTTTGTGGCTGCTTTATTTGCTCTGCATCCGCTGCATGTGGAGTCGGTGGCCTGGATTGCGGCCCGCAAAGATGTCCTCAGCACCTTCTTTATGATGCTGACATTGTGGGGATATGTGCATTATGTAAAAAAACCAGGAGTGGGCCGCTATTTGTTGATGCTCATCTCGTTTGTTCTGGGGCTTACGGCCAAACCGATGCTGGTGACTCTGCCGTTTATTTTACTGCTCCTGGATTTGTGGCCGCTCGGCCGGTTTGCCGAAAAGCAATCCGTTGCAGATTCCAGACACTCCCTGCATACGGGAAAGGCAGTCCGGCTGCTTCTGGAAAAAGTTCCGCTGCTGATTTTAGCTGCCGGAATCAGTGTGGTTACGGTGATTGCGGAAGGACAAGCGGGTGCCCTTGCTCCAATGATATCTTATTCCCTTGATGTCCGTATGTCCAATGCATTGGTTTCTTATGTGCTTTATATCGGAAAAATGTTTTGTCCGGTAAATCTCACGGTGTTTTATCCCCACCCCGGATCATGGCCGGTATGGGCGGTGATACCGTCAGCTCTGTTTCTGGGAGCGATCAGTTATTTCAGCATTCGATGCTTACGCAAATACCCCTATTTTGCGACAGGCTGGTTCTGGTATCTGGGGACATTAATACCGGTGATCGGCCTGGTTCAGGTGGGGACGCATGGGATGGCGGATCGCTATACCTATATTCCATTGATTGGTTTGTTTATTGCAATTGCCTGGGGTAGCGTCGATATATTGAAAAGGATGTCTCATTATAAAGCAGTTTTGGGAGTCTCCGCGGCAGTTATTTTAGCAGCATGCGGCGTTCAGTCTTATCTTCAAACTCAATACTGGGAAAATGCAATAAGGCTTTTCCGGCATGCTGTTGATGTAACCGATAAAAATTATATCGCCTACAATAATCTGGGTGCGGCTCTGGCGCGCCGGGGAAATCCCGCCGAAGCGATAACTCAGTACCGGGATGCCATAAAAATCATACCACAATATCTGGAGGCTCACTTCAATATGGGGGCGGCGTTTGCAGATCAGGGGGAATTCGCCCGGGCGGTCGATTCTTATCAGCGGGCATTGAATATTCGACCGGATTTTGCAGAAGCTCATAATAATCTGGCGATTGCCCTGGCCGGACAAGGGCAATTGGCGGAAGCTGTCCGGCATTTCCAAATGGCTTTAACCATCAGAAATAACTACCGGGATGCCCGGAATAATCTTCGTATTGCCGAGCAGGAGCTGAAAAAGCAGATTAAGGGAAAATAATTGATTTCTTTTTATGTAGAGATAAGACAGGTTATTTATTCTGTTTCTTGAAAAATAATTTTAAGAATTTGGAATTCCATAAAAACAGTAAAATGAGAATTATATAGATGGATAGCGAAGCCAAGGATATCCACTTGCCGATTGCAGAAGCCTCAGGCTTGTACTCTAAACGAAGATGATGTTCACCCGCCTTTAACGGAACCGCCATTAAGGTATAGTTGGCCGGCATAATTTCGTATTTTTTCTGGATGCTGTCCGGCAGAGGAACAGCGCGCCAGCCTTTA
>MVRV01000045.1 GCA_002068015.1 Smithella sp. PtaU1.Bin162 | reverse complement strand
TGTTCTTTGATGACTTCCGCCATTTTAACAGCCGTGTCCTGCGAGCAGGTAAACAGATTGTCGGCGGAATAAACTACCGTGGGCAGTGTTTTGGCGTATTCCCGGACAGCCGGAACATCGACTACACCGCCGATATTGATACCGCAATGGCAGACAAAGACACCGGTGCGCGGGCCGGTGCCGCGCAGATCCTTTTCCGCCGGATTTTCAACGGGTGTGATCATTGTGCCGCGTTTGGCCGCGAGCAGTCCTTCTGCACAGGCCGCAGCAGCTGAGGCCTCCATAACGGTTTCCGGAATGTCTTTCGGTCCGCCGAAAGCTCCGCAGACAAAAACGCCGGGCCGCGAGGTCTGAACGGGATTTTCGAGCTTCGTCCTGCAGAATCCATGTTCTTCCAGTTCAATACCAAGACTGGCGGAAAGTTTCTTTGCTTCTTTCGGCGGCATGAGACCGACGGAGAGGACCACCATATCAAATTCTTCTTCGGTGAAACTGCCATCCTGATTTACATATTTGATAAGCAGATTATTGGTCTGCTGCATTTCCTTGATAACCGACGGCATCGAACGGATGTAGCGAATGCCGTATTCTTCTTTGGCGCGATTGACAAAGCGGTCGAAATCCTTACCGTGGGCACGGATGTCCATGTAGAAAATTGTCGGCTCCAGACCTTTGGCGTGCTCCTTGCCGATTATCGCCTCTTTGGTTGCATACATACAGCACACCGACGAGCACCAGCTGTTGTCGCAGGAAACGTCGCGGGAACCGACGCATTGAATGAAGGCGATTTTTTTCGGTTCCTTGCCGTCGGAAATTCTCTGGACATGGCCGAAGAACGGACCGGACGCGGACAGAATCCTTTCAAACTGAATGGCCGACACCACATTTTTATAAATGCCGTAGCCGTATTCCCCGCGCAGCCTTGCATCGAATATTTCAAAGCCGGCCGAGGCAATCACGGCACCGACTTCAATCGTTTCTTCTTCTACTTTCATCTCATGGTCAATGGCCTTGGCGATACAGGCATCAACGCACTGATAGCATTCGGAACATATTCCGCAGGCCAGGCACCTGCTCGCTTCCGCAATAGCCTGAGCTTCGGAAAATCCGATGCCCACTTCCTGAAAGTTGACCCGGCGGTCGGCCGGTTTCATGTGGGGATATTTTTCCCGGGGAACCTTGGCAAATTGGGAAACATCCGCTTTATCCGCGAGATCCTTGGTCCAGTCTTTTTCGCGGCCGGCTTTAATGTCTTCACCCAGAAGGTAGCGGTTGATGGATTTGGCCGCTTCCTTGCCGGAATAGACGGCCTTGACCACGGTCTGCGGTCCGGTAACGACGTCACCGCCGGAGAAAACTCCGGCAATGTTCGTGGCAAATGTAATTTTATCATAGTCGATGTTGTTCCATTTATTGACGGAAACACCGCTTTCTTTGGTAATAAACGACAAATCAGCTTCCTGGCCGATGGCGGGAACGACGGAGTCACATTCAACAATAAATTCCGATCCCTTGATCTCCACGGGACGGCGGCGGCCGCTCGCATCCGGTTCACCCAGTTCCATGCGCGTACACTCAATACCCGTCACTTTTCCATCTTTACCCACTACGCGTTTGGGGGCAACGAGAAACTTCATTTCGACGCCTTCTTCAATGGCTTCTTCAATTTCATCAGCCGCAGCAGGCATTTCCGCACGGGTCCGGCGATAAAGGATGAAAACTTCCTTGGAACCGGTGCGTACCGCCGTCCGAACGGCATCCATGGCCACGTTGCCGCCGCCGATGACGGCGACTTTATCTCCGAGAGAAACTTTCTTGCCCAGATTGATCTGCATCAGGTAATCCACGCCGTGGATCACACCCTGCATATCTTCACCGGGAATGTTGAGCTTGCTGCTCTTCATGGTACCGCAGCCGATAAATATCGCGTTAAAATCCTTCTTCAATTTATCGAAGGAAATATCTTTGCCGATTCGAGTGTTCAGGTGAATTTTCACACCCAGGTCTTCGATGACTTTTATTTCCGCATTCAAAACGTTTTTGGGAAGGCGGTATTCGGGAATACCCACGGCCATCCAGCCGCCAGCCACAGGCAGAGCCTCAAAAACTTCCACATCGTAACCTTCGATGGCGAGATAATAGGCACAGGTAAGGCCCGCTGGTCCGGCGCCGACGACGGCAACTTTTTTACCCTTGCTTTCTTTCTTTTCAGGCAGGTAGCGCGTATCGGAGTTGAGGTCCAGATCGGCAACAAATCGTTTCAGATGCATGATGTCGATCGGCTCATCGACTTTACCTCGCATGCAGGCCGTTTCACAGGGATGGTTACAGACACGGCCGCAAACGATGGGAAACGGGTTATCCTGTTTTATTAATTTCAGAGCTTCCTTGAATTTGCCCTTACCGATCAGCGCCACATAACCTTGCACACTGATATGAGTCGGGCAACTGGCTTTACAGGGCGATGTTCCCAGTTTATCGATGGCAAATCCGCTGGGAATAGCCTGGGGAAAATGGCGGTAAATTGCTTTTCTTTCGCTCAGATTACCATTGAATCCGGCTGGAACGGAAATCGGACAAACATTGGCACAGTCGCCGCAGCCTGTACATTTGTCCAAATTAACATACCGCGGGGCGGAAGTAAGCTTTACCTTGAATTTGCCCGGTTCACCTTCAACCGATTCCACAGTCCGGCGTGTTTTTATTTCCACATTGGGATGACGGCCGACTTCAACCAGTTTCGGCGATAAAATACAGGCGGAACAGTCATTTGTCGGGAAAGTCTTATCAAGCTGCGCCATAACGCCGCCGATACTGATCCCGTTTTCCACCAGATAAACTTTCATTCCTGAATTGGCCAAATCCAGGGATGCCTGAATACCGGCGATTCCCGAGCCAACAACCATTACCGCGCCAACTTTTTCGTTATCTTTCAGCACCTGATTACACCTCTATATTTCTATATAAGACCTCTGTAAAGAACCAGTTAAAACAACAGTCAATTAAGCGTTCGTGCGCTACCATAATTTAATTATCCTGTCAAGGATAGAAGACATTTTTGTCTCTTGATTATTGATAACTCGCGAATAAATCAGGTGAAATATTTCAACCTTCCTGAATAATGGGGCGGAAACAAATCAGAAGTGGAATATCCTCTAGAAAAACAAATCATTCGATATTACAGCCTCGACAAATGCTCTTCCAGTACCCGCCAGATATCATTTTGGCCTTGCTTGGTTTTGGCTGAGAAAAGTATGGTTTTTTCTTTGGGCGGCAATTGCAGCATCTCTTCGATTTTTCGCCGGCGAAAAATTGTCTGGTTGTTGGAGAGCTTGTCGGTCTTGGTAAGTACGAAAAAGTACGGCAGACGGTAATGATCAAGCCACTCCATGAGTGATAAATCGTCGTCACTGGGATCGCGGCGAATATCCAGAATAAAAACAACCATCACCAGGTTTTGCCGCACGCTGAGATATGCTTCGATCATTGCCCCCCAATCTTTCTTTACTGACCGGGGAACTTTGGCAAAACCATAGCCGGGCAAATCGACAAAGGAGATGGTTTCATTCACGACAAAGAAATTAATGAGCTGGGTACGCCCGGGAGTATTGCTGGTCTTGGCCAGATTTCTGCGCTCCACAAGTGTATTAATCAAGGACGATTTGCCTACGTTGGACCGCCCCGCAAAGGCAACCTCCGGCATAGAGGCCGGCGGATAATGAGCAGGCAAAACCGCACTTTTCACAAATTCTGCACTAGTAATTTTCATTATTAATAATTATCTTGATTTCATTGTGTTCCAGCGAGGGCTTCTAACTCAACTGTCTGTCATTGTCCAACTTGATTGAGCAATAACAGAAATCACTTTTGAGACTGTTCAAAAGCTTGTCCCGTACCCGATACGGGATGTCCAGCCGCCCGCCGCCGCGAAGAATTATCTTTAATAAGCATCTTTTCTTTTTACTATATCCATAATGAAAATTAATATCTGTTTTTCATCCACCTGATAAAATAAACGATAATCTCCGATCCGATACCGGTAAACATCTTTAAATTCACCTTTGAGTTTTTTGATATTTCTGCCAAAGAAAGGATTAATTCTTAGTAGAGGATAAACGTATGTTTTGATTTTACTATAAATTTTGACGAATTCTTTTTTAGAAATGGAACGCTGAAAGGTTTCGGTCTCCGCAATTTCAAATCTATTTGACAATTCGATGTTTCCCTTTCTTAATATCTTCCTTTGCTTTCCTTAATGATGAAACCAGTTCTTTGTTCTTTAATATCTCAGCCATTTCATTATCATCAACAAAAGATTCTTCTGTTACATGGGAAAGGGTGGCATATTCAATAAAGTTTGATATTGTCCGCCGCTGTGCCTGAGCCGCCGTCCTGAAAATATCATAGGTATCGTCATCTATTCTCAATGTTATTGTTTTACCCATAAATTTAACCTCTTCACTTTTATTCAATTATAAACTATTTGCCGCACCCGATCAAGCTTATTTACTTTTTGCTGGTTCCATCTTGCAGATTGAACAGGAACGTCTCGGAATGTCTCATTTTCTGGATTCTCCCCGTATCAAGTACGGGGCATGCTTACAATCTCGCCCATGCTCGCAAGGGAATGACACCATATTTACGATGCCTATTCCACTATTAATACCATTTCGATTTCACAGGATAACGCGGCGGCAAGGTTCTATGTTTTCAACGCCACCACATTCTCACTCTAAGACAAAAATTCACTTTTTTATGGGCTGTTCAAAAATGTCCAGAAGCCAGGCGCGCGAGAACATAAATGAGGCGCATCCGGTATGCACCGGATTCACTCTGCAGATGGGCGTTTTGTAAAGCCTTCGGCTTTTTCCGGCAAGGAAATTGTACATTATATAATTGCGCCTCCCTACGGAAATGCGCTCCCGGTCAACAGCCTTTATTCTCTTTCAAAGGTGATCCCATACTTTTCCAACTTTCTTTCCAACGTCGGCCGCGACACCCCCAGGATCTCGCAAATCTCCCCTTTATTCTTATCTGTTTCGTGGATGACTTTGCGGATATAGCGCTCTTCCACCTGATCCAGAGTTAGAAGCTTACCGGGTTCGGGGGATTTAAAAATATCGGATTCCCGTACCTTTCCTTCGAGCACAGCATCGTCTTTCCCCAGTTCCGGAAAATCTCCGACACCCAGCACCTGGCCTTTAGCCACCACACAGGCGCGCACCAGCAGATTTTCCAGTTCCCGGATATTGCCGGGCCAGGGATATTTCATGAATATGTCCATGACTTCACCGGAAACACCGATGACTTTCTTGTGCAGATCAAGATTGATTTTGGCAAGCAAATAGTCAATGAGCGGCTGTATATCCTGACGGCGTGACCTGAGCGGCGGTATGGTAATGGATACAATATTGAGCCTATAGAACAGATCATCGCGAAACTTCCCTTCCTTCACCATTGCCTTCAAATCTTTATTCGTGGCCGCCATGATCCGGGCGCCAACCTTGACCTTATCCTTGCCGCCGACTCTTTCGAATTCCATTTCCTGCAAAACACGTAAAAGTTTTGCCTGCAGATTAATCGACATTTCGCTTATTTCATCCAGGAACACTGTACCGAAACGGGCCAGTTCAAATTTGCCGAGCTTGCGGGCAATCGCGCCGGTAAACGATCCTTTTTCATGTCCGAATAATTCCGACTCCAGAAGCGTCTCGACGATCGCCGAACAATTAACGGCAATAAACGGTTCATCAGGTGACGTGTTGTTATGAATGACCTTGGCGATCAATTCTTTCCCCGTACCGCTCTCTCCCTGGATCAGCACGGTTGTGCGGCTCTTGGAAACAATACCGATGGTTTTGAATATTTCCCGCATTTCGTTGCCGGTGCCGATTATGTCGCCGACCCGGAAATTGCGCGACGGTTCCATCAAAAGGCCGTCGATCTTCTTTTCCATCTCCAGAGATTTCAATGCCTTTCTGATGGCAATATCCAGTTCATCGACATTGATCGGTTTATGAATATAATCAAAGGCACCGCCCTTCATGGCGTTAATTGTTGTCTCCATGTCATGAAAAGCAGTAATCATGATGACTTTCACGTTCTCGTTTTCTTCTTTGAGATCCTCAAGAACGGAAAATCCGTCCACATCCGGCAGCCTTATATCCAGAATTACGACATCGGAAGGATCCTCCACATATTTATTCAGACCCTCCGTGCCGGTCAGAGCCGTTTTGACCGTGTATCCTTCTTCCGTCAGATACAAATCCAGGCTTTCCACAATTGACGCATCATCATCAATAACAAGAATATTCGGCATGGTAAATTACCTTGGCAATATTGCACAAACCGTTTAGTTATAACGTCATTAACTACATATCCTGAACCAGGCGCGGACTTTTTCGTCTATCCGCGCACGGCAAAATCACCTTGACTGTTGTCCCCCGGCCTTTTTCACTTTCAATATCAATTGTTCCCTGATGAATTTCAATAATCTTCTTCACTTGGGAAAGTCCCAAACCCGTACCATATTTTTTCCGTGTAAAGAAAGGATTAAATAAATGAGGCATATCAGCTGCGTCGATGCCATTACCGTTATCTTTAATCCGGACGACAACATGATTACCGCCTCCTTCGGGAAGATCAAGAAAAATATCGATGGTGCCGTTTTCTTCCACCGCCTCAACCGCATTACGAATTATATTAACAAAAGCATCAACCATCATCGCCGCATCTGCAAGAACCGGCGGCACTTTTTCATATTTTGTCCGCACTTTGACGTGCTTATCGGCAATGCCCTTTTCCGTCATGGCCAGCGCCTGCTCCAGTATCTTGACTAAGTCAGTCGATGTTTTTTTCGGTTCTACCGGTTTGGCGAAGATGAGGACATTATTGACCAGTTCTTCCAGATGTTCAACTTCCTTTTCAGCAATTTTAAACCTTTTCAGATCATTGCCGGCCGGACTCATCCGTTTTTCCAGAATTTGCAGACTCATCTTGATGGAGGAGAGCGGATTGCGCACTTCATGCGCAATACCGGCCGAAAGCTGGCCTAAAGCAGCCATTTTTCGGCTTTCAAAGAGTTTTTTCTCCATGTCCTTGAATTCCGTTATGTCCCTTTGAACAACGACATAACGACTGGTGCCGACAACCGGAGAAGTGGTAACTAAAAGATTCAGTTTTCTGCCGTCTTTCGCCACGGCTTCTATTTCATAAGGTTTATAAATGCCGTTTTTTGCTTCTTCCCAGCGGGCTAAAATAAAGTCTCTGTCGGCCGGAGCAACGAAATCCAGAAAATATCTGCCGGATGATTCGGATGGATACAGGCTTATTTCATCCTCCAGTCCTCTGCTGATGTAATGGACAAAACCGTTTTCATCCAGGACAAATATCTTGTCCGGCAGGCTTCTAACGATTGATTGGAGATAACTGTTGAGTTTCTGAATTTCACGTTGCAGATCGATATTCTGAAAAAGTTCGTTTTGCAGACTTTCCGCATTTTCCCGCAGGCTTCGAGTTAATTCTTTTTCGCGGGAAATATCCTGCAATGTTTCAATGGCCGCAATGATTTCCCCTTTTTCATCGTAAATAGGCGCCGCTAAAAAATATAAATACCGGCTGTGGCCTCCGAGGTTTTCGAAGTAATCAGTTGCCTCGTAAGCATCAAGGATTTTATCCGATTTTTTTACCTTTTTGGCTCCATAGTATTTATCCAATCCTTCAAAATCACGGTCAACAATCAGATCGGCAATGAGCGGCCTTTTGCTTGAATAAAAAGGTTTATAAGATTTGTCCGTTCCAATCATTTCGTCGGCGGAACAGCCGGTCAATTCTTCACAGGCGCTGTTCCATAAAATTACCTTATGTCCCTTATCGATAACGAATTTGGGAATAGGCGACCCTTCAATAATTCCTTCTATCGTCTTTTTTTCCCGCAGCAGCTTTTCCTGCCAGGCCTCCCGCTCGGCCAGTCTTTTGCGCTCTTCTTTAATGCGCAGCCTTTTACCTTCCCGATAGGCAAAAGATATGCTGGCAATTACGACGACGATAATAAGCAATAACGCTGTAAAAAGTGTGTAAATGAAAGTTGTGCGCACAGGTGAAATAACCTGATCATATGGAGCCGCAATAAAAACAATCCATGTTTTGTCCCCGGTTTGCAGAGGGGAATAAGCAACAATACTGCGCTCGCCGTGTCCGGTATTGTACTGTACCGCTGTTTCCAGATAATTCCCGCGGCCCGCTGCAAAATTTAGAGGAATGTCTTTACCGCCCGGTAATAAATCTCTTATATTTTTTCCGATCAGATTGGCCGCGGGATGAACGATGATTTTTCCCTGAGCATCCGCAAGCCAGAGATATCCCAAATTGCTTTCTCGAGTCTGCTTTTCATAAGTCCCGATTATTGCCCCCAGGGAAAAAGACGCCAACCAGGCACCGGCAAAATCATTACCCTGATACCGGATGGGATTTCCAATGATCAGGTACCAATCCCTGCTTTGACCGAAACCGGTTGCCACTTCCTTTTCCGCTAATGACAGTTCCAGATGCTGTTTCCGGTTTTTCTTCAGTACATCGAAATGACCGGATAAATCAACAGCGGGGGTTGCTCCTCCGGGAAAAACCCGTTTTACTTTTCCTTCGGCATCAAACAGGACAACTGCATTAACCGAATTTTCCCATCCGGAAAAAATAATCTTAAAATCACGATCAATTTCTTTCTCTGAGGTCTTCCCCGGAGAATCAAAACGGGAAAACACAGCTATGTTTTTTTCAGCCTGCGAAAAAACATCGGCGATTCGACCGGCGGTATTACGGGCGTGTACCAACTGCCGCCGGCCGAAGATTTCCACCATATCTTTTTCGCGGGCATGATTAACAGTCAGAGCAAGCAGTAAAATCAGGATTATTACAATTGCACTGGCCAGCCAGATGCGTACCCTCATGTTGGATATAGCGCTAATTTATTTCTCCTTTAAGCATTTCATTTTTTTTCTTTATCCGTTTTTTCATCCGTTGAAGAACGTTTTATCCCGATCAAAACATAGACCAAAATGGATGCCGTAAGGGCTATGAGCAGCTTAGCCAGACCACTTTCAATTTTTAATACATAAGAACAAATAAGCCATACAATCGGATATGTAACAGCTGTCAGTAATTCCTGCATAGCAATCCTCACAATAAAAATTTAGTGGACTGCAATGGATACTATCGGCCTTAGGATAAAATTTCAATAAAAAACATAATAAAATACGGTTTATGATAATTAATTAATCTGTGAACGCATCGCTTCCGAAGGGCACCGGTTTTTTTCATCGCCTTTGAATGTTTCATTTCATACCGTTTAACAAAACTTTCAACTGCCCTGCAAATATCTGATTGTTTAACCTGCGCCCGCAAACAATTAATGAATATTTTCCCCCGGCATCGTTTTGGTTCTTCAACACAAATGAATTGAAACAATCTCAATAAATTAGCCGCGACTACAGACGCATATCCGCAACAAGCAATCCGGTACTGCGGAAAATTTATTTTACTTATTGTGGTAATGGCATGCATCGTGCAGAAGCTAAAGCCGTTTTGAACGAAGAAATTATTTCCTCTTTGATATGAATTAACCTTTATGTTATGTTAAACGAGGAAGTAATCAATACAAATAATCATCAGGAAAGGAAACAAATAATGGCACACAAATTTGGTAAGGTAGTTTTAACCGCGTTTGCAGCAGTGATCACGTTACTTGTATCGAATTCACTGGTTTTTGCCGCAGAATCAATCCCTGCCGGCGAATCTTACATTAAAGTTATATTCGCTTTCGGGGCCATGCTGGGAGCAGGTCTGGCCATAGGTCTCGGCGCAATCGGCGCCGGCGCAGGTATCGGCAACGCAGCAAACGGCGCCTGTCAGGCAGTTGGAAGAAATCCCGGAGTTCAAGGAAAGATCATGACCGTCATGCTTGTCGGTATGGCCATGGCTGAGTCCGTAGCCATTTATGCGCTGGTCGTTGCTCTGGTCCTGCTTTATGCTAACCCCTACATGCGTTTCTTTTTGGGTTAACACGATTAGTTAAGTTAACTACAAAATTAACCTAGGTCAGGGGGAAAATAGTAATGGCAGACACTAACAGAAAAAAACAGTTTTCTACTGTAGGAGGCGTATTCTTCCTGCTCATCGTAATCCCCTTATCATTAATGGCGTTTCTGATTGCCAACGGCATGTTTAAGTTGGGGTATTCGGTAAAAGAAAGAGCAGTTAATGTCCTCGATCAAAAATCACAAGAAGAAATCAAGATACGTGCCATTAACACAGCCGAAGAAGTTGCTAATTTTCTGAACGAAAGAAAAAAGGATGTTCTCACGGCAACTATTCTTCCTGCTAATGACGTAACTTATAAACAATTCCTTAAGGAAAATAACAAAAACATCTGGATAAAGGAAGACGGCAAACTAAAACAGATTTCCGCACCTCTTTATACCGAGATGACCTTTATCGATAAAAAAGGCAAGGAAATAATTAAAATTGCGGGTGGACAGACCATACCTGCCGACAAACTGGCCAACGTCGGCAAACCTTCCGGCACTAATTATGCGGCGGAGGAATATTTTACCAAAGCCAAAGATTTGAACAAAGGTGAAGTTTATGTTTCTCCGGTCACCGGCTGGTATGTAAGTAAACCGGAATATGCAAAAGGAAAAGCTTTTTCCGGTGTAATACGTTTTGCCACACCCGTTTTCGGTAAAGAAGGCTTATCCGGAATTATTGTCCTGAGCCTGGATTATCGCCATCTGGCCAGATTCACCAATCAAATTATTCCGACGGAAGTGAACCACGTTCTCAAAGCCGACGCTTCGACGGGTAATTACGCCTATATGGTTGACAATCGAGGCTTCATGATTGTTCATCCCAATGATTACCACATTGCCGGACTCAATCCCGACGGAACGGCTGTTCCCGCACTGGCTGCCGACAATGCGGCGGATTTGACCAAAAAGGGAATAGAGGTATTAAATCTCAACCAGCTTAATTTCATGGATCCCAACTTGCCCAAGATTGCCAAAGAAGCGGCGGACGGCAAATCAGGAATCGTAAATTATAAATTTGGGGCGCATACGAAATTCGTAGCTTATGCTCCGATCAAGTTCAATGCGGCAAACCTTCCCGCACCTGCCGGATTCGGCTGGGTGGGAATGGGTATTGATGTGGAAAAATATAATGAGGCGGCTATTCAAGCATCGCAAAACATTGACAAGGAGGCAAAAGCCTGGACGGCAACAATTATCTTTATTGTCATTGCTTCCATGATTATCCTTTTCCTTATTATGTGGCTGCTTGTTCGCGGCATTAACCGGTCTTTGCAGGCCGAAATACCGGAAGACGCCAATCAACCGCCAACCTTTGACGACGATGAAGAGGATGACAAATAACGAAAAAAGGCCGAATTTAATTCGGCCTTTTTTTTGCTTCAAAATTTACAAAATTATGCTTTTTTCAGGGCTTGCCTTTAAGTACTTATCTGTTTGTAATTATTGATAATACTGATTGGATATTTTCATTTGACAGGGTCCGGCAAAACTGGTAGATACGCGCAAACTCTTAAGAAGGCTCAAATTTTGCAATCATTCCCTGAGGAGGATTTAATGAAAGACAACAAGTTAATATTATGGTTTGATTCCATCCAGCTTAGCGACCTTGCCCAGGTTGGCGGCAAGAACGCATCGCTCGGTGAAATGAGAAAGGAACTTATTTCCAAGGGAGTCAACATTCCGGATGGCTTTGCCATCACGGCATACGCTTATAGGCATTTGTTATCACAGTCCGGCATTACCGACGAAATCACAAAACTTCTTTCCGATTTGAATACTCATGACATGAAAAATTTGTCCGAAAGAGGCAAAAAAATCCGTGCCATTATTTACAATGCCCAGCTTCCCGACGATTTACGCAAAGAAATCATCAAGGCTTATAAAAAGCTCTGTGACGAATATGGTCCGAATACCGATGTCGCCGTTCGCAGTTCGGCTACGGCGGAAGATCTTCCCAATGCCAGTTTTGCAGGGCAGCAGGAAACGTTCCTGAATATCCGCGGCGAAGACACCTTAATTGACGCCTGTAAAAAATGCTTCGCTTCTCTGTTTACCGACCGTGCCATGTCTTACCGGGTGGATAAAGGATTCGATCATATGTCCGTTGCTCTTTCCATCGGTGTACAAAAAATGGTGCGTTCCGATCTGGCCTCCTCCGGTGTTATTTTCTCCATCGATACCGAAACCGGCTTTAAAGACGCCGTTTTAATCACCGGGGCTTACGGTCTGGGAGAAACCGTTGTCCAGGGAACAGTTAATCCGGATGAATTTTATGTGTTCAAACCCACCATCAAGGCAGGTTACCGTCCGATCATTCAGAAAAAACTGGGCACCAAGGAAATAAAAATGATTTACGCTTCCGAAACCCAAAGCGAATCAACGGTACTGAACCCTACACCTCTGGAAGATCGTAATCGTTTTTGTATCAACGATGATGAAATACTACGGCTCGCCAAATGGACAATGATTATTGAGGAGCATTACTCGCAAAAGGCCGGCTACTTCAAACCCATGGACATTGAATGGGGCAAAGACGGAAAAACCGGAGAGCTTTTTATCCTGCAGGCCCGGCCGGAAACGGTACAATCACAGAAAGACGCGAATGTTCTCGAAAACTATATCATGCTGGAAACAAAAGAACCCATCCTTACCGGCACAAGCGTCGGAGCCAAAATAGGCGCCGGTCCCGTTCATGTGATAGAAACAGTCAATGAAATTAAAAGATTCCGTAAAGGTGAAGTACTGGTTTCCGACATGACCGATCCGGATTGGGAACCGATTATGAAAATTGCCTCGGCTATCGTCACCAACAAGGGCGGCCGTACCTGCCATGCCGCTATTGTCAGCCGTGAACTTGGAGTTCCCTGTATCGTCGGAACAGGAAACGGCACTCAAGTATTGCGCGATATACCGGAAGTAACCGTATCCTGCGCGGAAGGTGAAGCCGGTAAAGTCTACAAGGGCATTCTGAAATATGATATTCACCGCGTTGACGTCCAGGAAATGGAACGGCCGAAAACAAAAATAATGATGAATGTCGGCGATCCGGATAATGCCTTCAAACTGGCACCGATCCCCAATGACGGCGTCGGCCTGGCCCGGCTGGAATTCATCATTACTCATTTCATCACCGTCCATCCGATGGCGTTGATTCATTTCGACCAGGTAACCGATGAAAAGGTCCGTAAAGACATCGAAAAGCTGACCCAGGGTTATGCCAATAAAGGTGATTTTTTCGTCGACAAACTGGCCCAGGGAGTAGCAAAAATCGCGGCGGCATTTTATCCCAATGATGTCATCGTCCGCATGAGCGATTTCAAGAGTAATGAATACAAAAATCTACTGGGTGGTCCTTTCTTCGAAGAAGAAGAGGAAAACCCGATGATTGGTTTCCGCGGAGCTTCCCGTTATTACGACGTACGTTACCGTGAAGCTTTTGCTCTGGAATGCCGGGCCATGTTGAAAGTACGTAACGAAATGGGGCTTACCAATGTAAAGCTTATGATTCCTTTCTGCCGAACGGTAAACGAAGGGAAAAATGTTGTGAAGCTGATGGCCGATCAGGGACTTATTCAGGGGAAAAACGATCTCGAACTTTACATGATGGTGGAGATTCCCAGCAATGTCATCCTGATCAAGGAATTCGGTAAAATATTTGACGGATTTTCCATCGGCTCCAATGATCTGACTCAGCTTACCCTGGGGCTCGACAGAGATTCCGCTTTGATTTCGCATATATTTGATGAAAGAAATCCGGCGGTAACCGAACTGATCCGAACGGCAATTCTCGAAGCAAACAAGATGGGCAAAAAGATAGGTATTTGCGGCCAGGCCCCGAGTGATCACCCGGAATTTGCCCGATTCCTTGTCGAGTGCGGTATAAGCAGCATCTCCCTCAATTCGGATACCGTAATTAAGACAACCATGGATATTTTGAAAACGGAAAAAAATCTGGGTATCCCCAAATAGCAACCAATATTTTTTATTTCACAAAAAACCCCCTGACGGAAATACATCAGGGGGTTTTTATTTGCATCTAAGGCAGGAGAGAGGATCATAAGCCGGGTTCTGTCCCGCGTCCCGGTTACCCGGGGCGTGGTGATGATCATTCATCTGGGACGTAAGTTGCCTTGCGCCTCTAGCGACTCTACCCGAGAACATCAGGCGGGCAGCCCTTAAACGTTCTCCTATTTGGTCTTGCTCCGGATGGGGTTTACCCTGCCTTTTCCGTCACCGGAAAAGCGGTGAGCTCTTACCTCGCCTTTTCACCCTTACCTCGAGGCTTAAAGCCCCGGGCGGTATATTTTCTGTGGCACTTTCCCTGAAGTTGCCTCCGGTCGCCGTTAGCGACCATCCTGCCCTGTGGAGCCCGGACTTTCCTCCGGCGGATAAATTCCGCCGGCGATCATCTGACCCTCTCCAGCCTTGTTCCACTTCTCGATCAAAGCACTGTTTGTTGAGATTACACTCAATTGATTTTTCTTGCAAGTTATGTTCGGTATTGGGAAAAGATTGTTGAAAAAAATCCGGATCGGGAAATGTACGTTCTTAATGAACGTCCCAGCCGCAAGTAGCGGATTATCATAACGTGCAGTCCTTCTCCGATCGCAGCAAGCTCATGGGAATATGACCCCGGGATCCTGAATAGCTTCGCCCAAACTCGCTCGCCCTGCATCCGCCGGGTTTTACTTTCGGGATCAATTCCACTTCCGCTTCAAACTTCATTGCACTCGTTTTCAGCGAGTGTCATTGATTTATGAGTATCTATCGCCAGATTAGCCAATTTGTCTGCATGAGCGTTATGACAACGGAAAACATGTTTAACCTGAATAAATTCAAAAGAAGACAGCAGGCTCCGGACCTCCTGCATCAAGAGCTTTAAATTTTCGTTTTTGACACGATAGGAACCGTTTATTTGCTTCGCCAGAAGTTCCGAATCCATGTAAACATCAATTTTTTTACATCCGTGAGCAAGAGCCCCTTTCAGACCCAGGATCAGTGCTTTGTATTCAGCGATATTGTTGGTGCAAACCCCAAGGTATTCTTTACCCTCCCAGATCACGTTTCCTTCGGCATCAGTAATGACTGCGCCAGCACCTCCGGCGCCGGGATTACCGCGGCAGGCGCCATCGCTGTAAAGCCGGTAGTTTTGTTTTTCCATAAATTTAAACAGGCTTTTCCATATCCCGGAAATACATGATCCGGTGGCAATTGGGACAGGAAATAAGTTCTGACGATTTCTGCAATTCATTATAAAGCTGCGGCGGAATATTCATATGGCAACCATTACAAACCGCTTTCCAGACTGATATAACACCGACGCCGTTGCTTTTTTTCCTTACTTTTTCGTATCTCGCCAGAAGATCCGCAGGAATCTTATTGCCTAAGCCATTGCGTTTCTGCTCCCAGATTACGAAATCGGAATCCACGGAATTCAGATCAGCTTCGATTGCCTTTTTTTCTTCCTCGTATTTCTTTTTATGTTCCTCCAGAATCACCTGATCTTTTTTCACCAGGGCTGATAACTTTTCCAATTCATCCAATAGCGAAATTATTTCCGTTTCCACTTCGCTGCGAGTTGTTTCAGCAGCTTCATTTTCCTTAAGCATGGCCTGGTATTCTTTGTTGTTCTTTACTTCCAGGAGCCTCTCTTTGGTTTTGACCATACCTTCATTTATTTTTTTAATCTTGTTTTCAGCTTCGGTATGCCTTGCCTTAAGCTCATCATATTTTCTTTTGTTCTGTCCCGTTTCTTCCTGAAAAACACGATACATTTCATCAAGCTTTTCTATTTGCTCCGGCAGTTTTCTTTTCCGGTCGGCAATTTTCATCAGTTGAGAATCGCATTCCTGCAGTTCTATCAACAACAACAGTTTCTCTTTCAATAATTTTCTCCTTCTTTTTTAGGATAAAAAAAATGCACCTTTTATGGGTGCATTTTTATACAGATCGGTTCCGTGTCGTGGTATCCATGCAGTGGATAGACGATATATGCCGTCTACTCACTGCAGTTCTGACAATCGCTGCCGGACATTCACTTCCCCGAAAAACGTATTTCATTCTTTTCATCACTACTTTTATATTTAGTCTGGTGGGCCCACCTGGGATCGAACCAGGGACCTACCGGTTATGAGCCGGTGGCTCTACCAATTGAGCTATGGGCCCCGCCATTTCCTTCGTCAACAAGCAACAGGGCTAGTTTTGATATACCCAAAGCTCCTGTTTGTCAACACTATTTTGTCGACCGCTTCTTCGCTGATTTCTTTGTTTTCTTTACTTCCGGCTCTTCGCTAATTTCCGGCTCCTGCAATAATGTCTCCATCAATTCAATGGATACTTTTTCCTCTTCTTCACCCGGACTATTCAACCTATCACTGATGCCGAAACGCATGCGCAAAACTTTTTCTTCCCGCGGAGTGAGCGTGGTCAATATTTTACGTGTCTGATCGGCCAGATCCATGTTTATGGTGGCTTCCGACGGAGACATGATTTTTTTATCTTCGATAAAATCGCCCAAGTGACTGTCTTCCTCTTCACCAATCGGTGTTTCGAGAGATATCGGTTCCTTGGCTATCTTCAAGACTTTACGGACTTTTTCGAGCGGATATTCCATTTTATTGGCAATTTCTTCCGGAGTCGGTTCGCGCCCAAGCTCCTGCACCAGATAGCGTGATGTCCGGATTAGTTTATTGATTGTTTCAATCATATGGACGGGAATCCGGATGGTCCTCGCCTGATCGGCTATGGCCCTGGTTATGGCCTGACGAATCCACCAAGTCGCATAAGTAGAAAACTTGTAACCGCGCTGATACTCAAATTTATCTACAGCCTTCATGAGTCCGATGTTGCCTTCCTGAATCAGATCCAGAAACTGTAAACCCCGGTTGGTATATTTCTTCGCAATACTGACCACCAGGCGTAAATTCGCTTCAACCAGTTTTCTTTTGGCTATCTCCGCTTTATTTTCACCATCTTCAATGGAATCCACTATCGTTTTAATCGTCCCGGTGGGAATTCCCACTTCCCGGGTAATATGCTTTATTTTCTTTTGCGCTTCGGTAATGGCTGTTTGACTCTTTTTCAGCAGTTCAATCGAAATACGAGCTTCTTTAGCGGCGCGTTTTTCATCCTGTTTTGATTTTTTCATCTTTACCCATGCTTTTTCCAGCTGGGATAAAGTCAAACCGGTTTCTTTTTTATATTGAGCAATAACTTTTTCGGATCTTTCAATTTCGTCGGCATAAAAACGCAGCCGGGCAATAAAACGGTGAATCTGCTTTTTACTGAAGCGAATTTTCCGGGAAAGAGTAATGATGTTCTTTGTATTTTTTTCCAGTTCCGCCGTAAGTAATTCGCGCTGTTTGGGACGCATCGTCTTTGATTTCAGCTTCTCACGCAGTACCTCATTTCTGTCATTGAAAAGCCTGATCCGGGCAATCAGTTTCAAAACCCTTTCTTTGTGCTCATCTTCTTCCACAAAACCTTCTTCATCCTCAATATTATCAACCACATTTTTAACTCTAATTTCACCTGTTACCAGTTTATCGCCGATATTGAGGACTTCACTTATGGAAACCGAAAGCCGGAAGATCGCCGACATTGTCTCACGGGCGCCTTCTTCTATTTTTTTAGCAATCTCCACTTCACCTTCCCGGCTCAAAAGCGAAACCATACCCATCTCGCGCAAATACATCTTTACCGGATCGCCGGTTTTACCGGCTCCGGAAACCAAGGCTAAAGTATCAGGAAATTTTGTCGCCGGTATATCTTCCGGTGGTTTCTTCATAACCAGTTTTTCGCCCTGCTCGGTATCAATTATATCAATATTTTTTTCTCCAAAAAGCATGATGATATCATCTATCTGGTCGGAAGAAGTTACATCAGGCGGCAACATATCGTTGACATCGTCATAGGTCAGAAAACCTTTTTCTTCTCCCAAGGAAATTAACTTTTTAAATTCGTCCGATTGCATCTCTTTAGCCATTTGGTATCTCCCCAAACAATTTATTGAAATAAACGTGCCTAATGTAATTCCTTTTCCTGAATAAGCAACTTTTCTTTTTCCTTCAGCAATTCTTTTAAAATATCCTGATGCCCTTTTTCCTGTGCCTGGGCCAGCTTGAATTTAATCAGGCGATGCTGATCTTTATACCACTTTTTCTTTATCTGTCGTATATTATCGGTAAAAATCCTCTCCAACATTATATCATCTAAAGGTTGCGCTTCCATCATCAGACGGAATATTCTCTCACGCAAGGAAGCATCTTCATCTGCTGCAAGAATCACACTCAAATCAACAAAACCCAGTAGTTTATATGTTTCAATTATTTTTTCCCCTAAAGCTTTCAGACGGGGCTGCAAAAAATAATTTAAAATTTTTACTTTCTCAACCTCTATGGTTCGTTGCGGATACTCCAGCATAAGTTGAATTAAATGGAGTTCCATCAGATCATTATGAACCGCCAATATTTCCTTTGCCGGTTTTGCCGGAAATTCATTCTTATATACCTCTTTTATAAGCAATCCCTGATCAAGGCCGGTTTTCTCCGCAATGCGCTTAACAAAAATGTCCTTTTCTTTTTTATCGCCGATTTTACTTATAAATTCCATAGCGGTTTTAATCATTTCCCGCTTGTCTTCGAATGATTTGCCGTCACCCAGAACATTTTCAATATAATAATCACTGAGCGGCTGGGCTTCGGCGATTAATTCTTCCAGCCGGGCTCTGCCGAATTTTTTTACGTAGTCGTCAGGATCAAGTCCTTCCGGTAAAACAAGCGCCCGCGCCCTCATATTCATGGACAGAAAAAGCTCCAGACTGCGATTCAACGCTTTCCGTCCTGCTTCATCCGGATCAAAAAGCGCCACAACTTCCACCGTGTAACGGCGCAACAACTCCAGCTGTTCTCTCGTCAGCGCCGTCCCCAGGGAGGCTACAACATTACCGATACCGGCGTTCCACAGTGAAATTAAATCGAAATACCCTTCAACAATGAGCGCGAAGCCTTTTTTGCGGATTTCTTCTTTCGTCCTCGCCAACCCATATAAATTTTTACCTTTAATGTAAACCGGAGACTCCGGAGAATTCAGATATTTCGGCTCACCCTTGTCCAGAATTCTTCCGCCGAAAGCGATAATCTCACCGGATACACTTTCAATCGGGAAAATCAGCCGGGCGCGAAAACGATCGTAAAAACCGCCCTCTTTACCGGTTATGATCAGCCCTGCCTGCTCGGCAATTTTCAAAGACAGATCGCTTTTCTCAATGTGGTCGGTCAAATAGCGCCAGGCATCGGGCGCAAAGCCGAGCCGGAATTGTTTTACCGTTTCCGGGCGGATACCCCGCGCATTCAAATAATCCTGCGCTCCCTTGCCGGAAGAAGAATGTAAATTACGTTCATAGAACTGAGCCGCCCGCAAATTCAAATCAACAACTTTTTCCCGTAAAGAATCCCCGGCCCGGCCTTCTTTCCCGGTAAATTTCGGCGGCAATACGACTCCGGCTTTTTCCGCTAATTCCTTTATAGCTTCGGGAAACGTTTTATTGGTGATTTTCATCAGGAAGGTGATGACATTCCCGCCTGCACCGCAACCGAAGCAATAGAAAATCTGTTTATCCCGGTTAACCGTAAAAGAAGGTGTCTTTTCCGAGTGAAAAGGACACAATCCCAGATAATTCCTGCCAGCTTTTTTCAAAGTCAGGTATTCGGCAGCAAGTTCAACAATATCTATCCTGCTTTTGATTTCTTCAATCTTACCGTCATCAAAATGCACTTAAGTATTTTTACCTGCTCTCTATTTCATCGCGCCTGATTTGGAATTACCGGGACAACAGCGCTTTAACCTTTTCGCCTACCGCCTTGCCATCGGCTTTGCCTGTTAATTGCGGCATCAATACTTTCATTACCTTGCCCATATCCTTGACGGACACAGCCTGAACGTCGGCAATCGCTTTTTGAATTACGTTTTCCACTTCCTCATCCGACATTTGCGCCGGCATGAATTCCTGTATCACCTTCAGTTCGGCGGTTTCCTTTTCCACAAGATCCGTTCTGTTGCCTTTGCCAAATTGTTCGATGGAATCTTTCCTCTGTTTGACCAGTGCGGAAAGTACCTGCAGAACTTCAGCCTCAGTTAACGGCCGTATCAATTCAATTTCCTTGTTGTGCAGTGCCGACTTTAACATCCGGATCGCCGAAAGCCGGATTTTGTCCTTGGCTTTGGCGGCAGCCACCATCTCCGTATTTATTTTTGCATTAATTTCCATATTCTTCACCTTTTTAAAAAAGTACTAACCTAATTCATCCTGTAGTTTCCTGCCGCCGAGAACGTGCATATGCAAATGAAACACCACCTGTCCGCCTTCAGCATTACAGTTGATCACAGTACGAAAGCCTTTCTCCGCAATTCCTTTGATTTTAGCAATTTTCCGGGCAGCGGATACAAGATCGACGATCACCTCATTATCCGCATCGCTTACGTCCAAAAGAGTTGATATATGTTTTTTAGGAATTATAATGACATGTACCGGCGCCATCGGATGAATATCATCAAAAGCCAGAACTTGATCATTCTCGTAAATTTTCGCACAGGGAATCTCACCCTGAACGATTTTACAAAATATGCAATCGGACATAATTCCACCTCCTGATAATAAAATTATGAGATATTCTTACTTTTTTTAATCGCCTCGGGAAGAGAAACCGCTCCGGTATAGAGAGCCCGGCCGATAATAACACCGTAGATCGGACAATCTTTTATCGCCAGAAGTTTTTCTACATCGGCAATTGTTGCTACACCACCGGAGGCAATCACAGGAATGCTCACTTTCTTCGCCAATGCTCTTGTCGCTTCAATATTTACGCCGGTCTCCATACCGTCGCGCTTGATATCGGTGTAAACAATTGCTTTTGGTAAACAGTCTTCATACCGTCCGGCTAGATCAGCGGCAGTTGTTTCCGTCGTTTGCGTCCAGCCGCGAACAGCAACAAATCCATCCAGAGCGTCGATACCTAAAATTACTTTTCCGGCATAATACCGGCATGCTGCACGGACAAATTTTTCATCTTGAAGGGCGGCCGTACCCAGGATTACGCCGGAGACACCGGCACTTAAATAATGATCAATTGTTGCCCGATTGCGAATACCACCGCCGACCTGGATCGGGACATTCACTTTTTTGCATATTTCCAGAATTTTCTCCGCATTACGGGGCAATCCGGCAACGGAACCATCGAGATCAACTATATGAATCAACTCGGCACCTTCCTGTTCCCAGGCAAGCGCCATATCCACCGGATTTTCCGCATATACGGTGACACGGCCAAAATCACCCTGAGCAAGCCTTACACATTTACCGCCTTTGATATCAATAGCCGGAATAATAATCAAAACAACCCTCCGGAAATGAGCCCGGGATACGGAGCTTCAAACAATTCCTGAAATATATATACATTCAAGTGTAGTGTTACTAACGCGCAAGCCCGGGGAAATTATCAAAAACCTGATCCATACCCTGTTTTGTCAATTGACGCACAGTCAACCATTTACCGCCGCCTTTATAAAAAGAGGCTATTTGCAGGACATCTTCCATCAATGATTTCTGGGTTTTATCAAAAACACCCCGCCATACTTTGTTGCCATTCCGGGAATTGATAAAATAAATTGCAAAAGCCACCGACGCCGGTTTTTCCACTGAATAATCATAACCGATTCTTTCCGCATAACGGAAGACGTAACCCGCAACAATCACATCGGCATCCAATTCCACGCCGGTTTTTTTTAAAGTTTCCAGAAGCGGCATTTTCCATGATTCCGTTTGAACACGTTTATAAACCGCCTCCACTCTATCCTGCGGTATTATTTCCACTTCCTTAAAATCTTTCATTTTTTCGATAAACAGTTCTTCGGCAACCTTTTGACCGTCTGCGGCAATTTTTCCCCCGAAGTAAACCGCGCCGGTAAGCGGGCAAATAACACTATTGCCGGTTTCCGCTTTTGCTAAAATTGCCTGAAACGGGATTACAGCCATACGAACCTGCTGCCCTGTTTTATCGGATTCTTTTTCCGCCCCGGAAGAAGCCCCCGCCGAAAACAGAAGAATTATCAATATTAGAGCTGAGACATAACCGTTTTTTATCCGGAAAAAACTATTCAAGATTTTAACCTTATTTTTCAGATTTGACCTTTCGTCGAAAGAACTCCTTCGATTTTTTTATTCACCGTTACGGCTTCCTTAAAAGCACGGGCAAACGCCTTGAACACCACTTCAATAATATGGTGACTGTTATTTCCGTACAGCAGATTAATGTGCAGAGTTATTTTGCTGTGATCGGTAAAGGCTTTAAAAAATTCTTTAACCAGTGCCGGATCAAACCCGCCGATTTTCCGGCGTTCAAATCTGACTTTGTAAATCAAATACGGCCGGCCCGAAATATCCATATCCACTCGGCAGAGGGACTCATCCATAGGCAGTGAAGCAGTGCCATAACGATTAATACCGGTTTTTTCGCCCAGAGCCTGATTTACGGCCATACCCAGACAAATGCCCAGATCTTCCACCAGATGATGATCGTCAATTTGCGTATCACCCTTGCTTTTGACAACAAGTTTTAAAAATCCGTGGCGGGCAAAAAGCTCCAGCATATGATCCAAAAATGGAATGGATGTGTCAATTTTACTGGCTGCAGTACTGTCCAGATCAATTTCCAGATGGATGTCGGTTTCCGTTGTTTTACGAACAATCTTTGCTTTTCTGGCCATAGTTTGACTACCTTGATTAAATGACTTTGTTCAAAGGATATTCGATTATGCCTTCCGCACCTGCTTCTAAAAGCACCGGAATCAAATCCCGGACAATCCCCGCGTCGGCAACCGTCTCTACGGCAAACCATTCGTCCGAAAATAGATTGGATACAGTCGGAGCTTTAAGTGATGGAAGCAGTAACATTACCCTTCCCAAATTTTCTTTGGAAACATTCATTTTCAGACCGACTTTGCCCATCGCCATCAATGAACCCATCAGCAATGTTCGTATTTGTTCGATTTTTTTACGCTTCCAGGGATCGTTCCAGGCGGCACGGTTGGCAATCAACTGTGTATTTGTTTTCATGAGTTCATGAATGATCCGCAATTTATTCGCCCGGATTGTGGAACCTGTTTCCGTAACTTCCACAACAGCATCAACAAGTCCTTCCACTACTTTGGCTTCCGTCGCCCCCCAGGAAAATTCAATATGAACGTTAATTTTTCTGTCGGCAAAATATTTTTTTGTAAAATTAACCAATTCGGTTGATATTTTTTTACCTTCCATATCTTCAATGGACCGGTAAGGTGAATCTTCCCGAACAACCAGCACCCAGCGCGCCTGCCGTGCCGACACCTTGGAATAAATCAGATCCTGCACAACAACAACATCCGAGGAATTTTCCAAAATCCAGTCGATCCCGGTCAGACCCATATCGAGATTACCGTCTTCAATGTAACGTGAAATTTCCTGCGCCCGGACTAGCTTACATGATATTTCCGGATCATCTATGTCGGGGAAATAGCTGCGGCTGTCATAAGAAATACGCCAGCCTGCTCTTTTAAACAAATCTACCGTGTTGTTTTCCAGACTTCCTTTGGGAATACCAATTTTCAAAATATTCATTTATACACTTCCTCGGGATCGAAAATCTTTTCCCCTACAACAATCCAATCTCCGTCTTTAATTTTGCGGTAAAAGCATGACCTATAACCGGTGTGACAAGCGGCATCCCCCAGTTGTTTTACCATCAACAACACTGTATCATCATCGCAATCGATAAAAATATCTTTTACCAGCTGGACATGACCGGAGGTTTCTCCTTTTAACCAAAGGGACTTGCGTGAGCGGCTCCAGTAGGTTGCCTTGCCTGTTGCGAGCGTTTTCTCCCACGCCGCTTCATTTATGTAGGCCATCATAAGAACTTCTTTAGTTTCAGCATCTTGAACAATAACAGGAACAAGCCCGTCACCTTTGGCAAAATTCGGTTTGATCATTTCTATCTCCATATATATAAAAAATAATGTTTAAATGATGACCCCTTTTAAATCAAGTAATATTTTTGGGAAGAATATCCGGATAAGTTTATATTTTCCGGCTTGCCTGGAGCCCTCCTTTCATGATAGAAAAAGATATAATATCATTTCAATTTTCACTAAATACAGGGGGTTTATTATGTCTTTGCTGATCGGTGGGATTATCGGCGCGGTACTGGGTCTTGTCAGCCTTATTTTCTGGTGGTCTGATTTTATGACGATCATCCGCGGCGCATTTCCAATTTGTCTGCTTTTAGGCGGCGCTCTGGCCATTTACGTGGGAGTTGATGAACTACAGGATAAAATTCGCGAGGAAAGACAGCGGCATAATGAAAATCTGGAAAAAGCCAAGGAAGAAATCGAACTGGCAAAAGCTGAAGCCGAACGGTACAAAGAAGAGCTGAAAAAGCTCAAAGACACAAAACAATGAATGATTTCATCGTGCCGTCGCTATACATTTCCGCCAATAAACCTATAACAATCAAATAGTAACATTAATAAGTTTCTTAACGACGGCTTGCGGGTTATTTTATTTTCCGGATATCCGCTTCTTTGCCGATAACAACAAGAACTTCTCCGTCTTTAATCACAAAATCGGCTTGCGGCACCATTTGAACATTATCGGAAATAACATCCCTTACGGCAATTACTTCAATATGGAACCGGGCGCGTAGCCCCAATTCCCGAATCGTCTTCCCCAGAAAACTGCCCGGCGGCGCTATTTCGGATATTATATAATCACCGGAGAGCGGGATATAATCCATCATATTCGGAGAAACAATACTTTTGGCTATTTTACGCGCCATGTCCATTTCCGGAATAATAACATCAGTTGCTCCGATCTTTTCCAAGATTAATTTATGCTCCTCATCGGGCACTTTAACAATGATACTTTTGACTTTCAACTGCCGTAAATGCAAAGTAATCAGCGTGCTGGCCGCCAGATCTTCGCCAAAGGAAATGATGGCTATGTCGTCTTCCTGGATACCCAATTCTTCCATCATCTCCTTATCGGTGCCGTCAGCAAGAACAGCCTTAGTGGAATAATCCCGAATTTTCTGAATCGCCTCCTTGTTTTTATCTATCGCCACAACTTCAAAACCGCTTTCAAACAAGTCGCGAGCAATGTTGTGACCGAAAATTCCCAATCCGATTACTATTGCTCTTTTCATTTTCCCCTCCCTGAATTTCCGTGCCTTTATTTCAGACGTCTTTTAAATTTGAATTATTCGAAAACTTCTAACCCACCATTACTGATTCTTCAGCATAGGTTAATCCTTTTCTTCTTGATGAGTACCAGGCAAATGCCAGTGTAAGCGGACCGACCCGGCCGACAAACATCATAAATATTACAGCATACTTTTGAATATCGTTGAGGCTGGAGGTAATTCCCATGGATAAACCCACCGTTCCGAAAGCAGAAATTGTTTCGAATAAATATTCAACAAATTTGTGGCGGCCGGGAAAAGAGGATGCATCCGTGTTGCTGAAAAGCAAAAGAACGGAAGTCACCAGGCAAATAAAAAAAGCTGCCGCAAAAATAATGGAATATGTTCGATCCATTATTTCTTTGGGTATAGTGCGATAAGAAATATTGACATTTTCATTACCACGAATGCGGTTTATAATCAGCAGAAACAGCAAAGCAAAGCTTGTTGTTTTTACTCCGCCGCCCGCCGAACCCGGCGATGCCCCGATAAACATCAATATCATAATTATCAGAATTGCCGAGTTGGTTAAAGCACCGGTATCCACCGTATTGAATCCGGCGGTGCGCGCGGTTACCGACTGGAAAAAAGAAGTCAGAACAGTTGTCCGGATTGTCGCTCCCTTCAGCAGATTATTCATCTCCATAAAATAGAAACATACGGCGCCAATGACAATCAGAGAGGCTGTAGTTATCAGAACAATTTTTGTGTGAATGGAAAGCTTATTTTTTTTGTCGCGCAATCTGGCGATGACCTCATGCTGTACTATAAAACCGATACCACCCAGGACAATAAGCACCATGACGGCAATATTGACGACGACATTGCTTTGATAAGACATCAAGCTGTCCGGGAAAAGAGAAAAACCGGCATTATTAAAAGCCGAAACGGCGTGAAAAATTGCGTGATAAAAAGCCCTACCCGCAGGGAAATCCTGAATAAAACATAAAAACAGGACGGCAGTGCCGACAGCTTCAACAACAAAGGCATAGCGAATAATTTTTTTCAGAATTATATAAAAATCATGTCTGGGTGTATGCAGAAACGTCGACTGAGCGATTTCACGGCCTTTGAAGGAAATACCACGGCCCATCAGAACAAACAAGATAATGGAAAAAGTAATAATTCCTAAGCCGCCGACCTGAAAAAGAACCATTATGATCAGTTGTCCGGCCAAAGATAATTCTTTCCCCACATCGATAGTGGTTAAGCCGGTGACACAAACGGCGGATGTAGCGGTAAAAAGCGCATCAACAAAACTTAAATTCTTTTGTGCGGCCGAAAGAGGGAACCACAGGAACAATGCTCCCAGCAAAATAAACGCGGCAAAACTGCAGACAAAAATTCTGGCTGGAGTAAAATGAAGAGAGAAATAATTTTTTATAGACGAACAAACATTTTTCATAACACAGCTGGCATTACGAAGCTCAGCCGGAGCTTTCTTTCCTGCGGTTGACGAGCATTTTCCAGATGATTAACACCGCCCCGACACTGATTGCGGAATCAGCCACATTAAAGGCGGGCCAGTGCCAGGTGCCGATATAAACATCGATAAAATCAACCACGGCGCCAAACCGTATCCGGTCGATGAGATTTCCCACCGCACCGGCAAAAATCAAAGTAAGAGAGATGACGATCATACTGCTGCCGGTTTTATATTTAATCAGGTAATAGATAATTAGCGCAATGGCGATCAGCGTAATTCCGATGAAGAAAATATAACGAAATGCAGCCGACGCTCCGGCCATAAAACCAAAAGCTGCACCGGGATTAATCACATAGACAAGATTTAAAATACCGCTGATCACTTCGTATGATTCATAAAGAGAAAATCTTGAAGATACGGCGGCTTTGGTCATCTGATCAAATGCGATAATGACGGCTGCGCCAAGAACAAACAAGATAATATTTCTCTTCACAAGAGCTCCCTTTTATAATTTACACCAGTTCTCAATCAATCGCGGCACATTATATAAATACATCGTCAAAGCCGCCTTGGCCTGCGCCGGGGCGGACATTGCCCATAAATGTAAAGCCGGGATTAAGAAATGACATTACAAATTAGCCAGACAACGGTCACATACGGCCGGGTGTTCTTTATCCGAACCAACTGATTCCGAATAAATCCAGCAGCGTTCACATTTTACACCACGTGCTTTTTCCACTCCGACCGCCAGTCCTTTTATTTCCTCACTTAGATAGGGTTTATCGATTGCTTTTTCGTCCACCAATTGCACTTGGGAAACGATGAGTAATGCCCGCAAATCTTCCAGATGATTTTCCATAAAGGCACGCAGTTTTTCCGGCAGCGCGAGGCTGACACGGGCATCAAGAGAATGACCGATTACTTTTTCTTTTCTGGCCTGTTCGATCGCCCTGGCAATTTCCGCTTTGGCATCGATCATGGTCTTCCAGCGCTCACCAAGTTCGGCGTTTATGTACTGATTATTCAACTCGGGAAACTGCGTCATATGGACGCTTGCCTCTTTCCCTTTCCAGCCGGGCATTGCCGCCCAGACTTCTTCGGCCGTAAAAGTAAGGATGGGAGCCAGAAGCTGCGTCATCGATTTTAATATAATGAACATGGCCGTTTGTCCCGAACGGCGCGCCAGCGAGCCGGCCTTATTCGTATAAAGCCTGTCTTTTAAAACATCGAGATACATCGCGCTCAAATCCACCGTACAATAGTTGTAAAGGGTGTAAAATACCACATGAAACTGATATTTTTCATAAGCTTCAACAACACGTTTGATTACTTCCTGCAGGCGGTGCAGTGCCCATTTATCCATGTCCGTCATCTGCACATATTCGACGAAACCGGCATTAATGTCGAAATCATAGAGATTGCCGAGGATAAAACGGCTGGTATTGCGAATGCGGCGGTAAGCCTCCACCAGACGCTTCAAGATTTCATCGGAGATTCGAACATCGTCGGTATAATCCTCCGCTGCAACCCACAGGCGCAGAATTTCCGCTCCATATTTTTCAATGACTTCCTCGGCCTCAATTGTATTGCCCACGGATTTGGACATTTTCTTTCCTTCTCCGTCCACGACAAAGCCATGCGTCAGTACGCTTAAGTAAGGCGCCCGGCCGCGGGTGCCCACGGATTCGAGAAGCGAAGAATGGAACCAGCCGCGGTGCTGATCGGATCCCTCGAGATACATATCGCACGGGGACGAGAGCTCTTTGCGTTTTTCCAGAACAGCCGCGTGGCTTACTCCGGAATCAAACCAGACGTCAAGAATATTAACTTCTTTCGTAAATTCGGAACTTTTGCAGTGCGGGCAGAGTGTTCCCGGCGGCATCAAATCTTTGGCTTCTTTTTCAAACCAGATATCGGCGCCGTTTTTTTCCACCAGTGCTACCAGATGATCGAGAATTTCCTTTGTCAACACTTCCTTTTTACACTTGGCACAATAGAAAACGGTAATGGGAACACCCCATAATCTCTGGCGCGAGATACACCAGTCCGGACGGTTTTCCACCATACCGTAAATACGGTCATGTCCCCAGGAGGGAATCCATTGAACTTCATCAATGGCGGTAAGCGCTTTCTTGCGCAGATCATTCTTTTCCATGGAGATGAACCACTGTTCCGTCGAGCGGAAAATGATCGGCTTTTTACAGCGCCAGCAATGAGGATAGGAATGCTGAATAGGCACATTTCCAAGAAGAGCGCCGAATTCTTCGAGTTTTTTGATCACCGGATCATTGGCATCAAAGACAAACTGCCCGGCAAAAAACTTAACATCTTCGGTAAATTTTCCGGCGTCATCAACCGGCGCATAATTATCGAGACCGTATTCGAGACCGATTTCATAGTCTTCCTGACCGTGACCCGGTGCAATATGAACGCAGCCGGTACCGGCCTCCAGTGTAACAAAAGGAGCCAAAATAATCACGCTTTCCCTATCCACCAAAGGATGACGGCATTTCTGTCCCTCCAGCACCGCTCCTTTAAATTCATCCAGTATTTCATATTTCTTATCGCGCCAGCCGAAGGCATCAAGGCAGTAATCGAGCATTTCCTTGGCGACGATTAAAACTTCATTGTCGATTTTTACGGCGGCATAGATAAAATCATCTTTCAAGGCAATGGCCAGGTTCGCCGGGATTGTCCAGGGAGTTGTAGTCCAGATGACGATCCCGACCTTCTGGCCGGCCAGTTTCGGCAGAACTTTAGCAATATCGGAAATGAAGGGAAACTTTACATAAATGGAAGGAGTGCTGTGATCGGCGTACTCCACTTCCGCTTCCGCGAGCGCCGTTTTACAGGTAGCGCACCAGTAAACAGGTTTTTTACCTTTATAAACACTGCCGTTTAAATAAAGTTTGCCGAATTCCGCAATTGTTGTTGCTTCATAAGGATAGGCCATGGTCAGATAGGGATCCGCCCACTCACCGAAAACACCAAGCCTTTTAAACTGATCACGCTGGATGCCGACATATTTTTCGGCGTACACCCGGCAGACCCGGCGTTTATCGGCCTGCGACATTTTGCCTTTTTTATCTCCCAATTCCTTATCGACCTGATGCTCAATGGGCAAACCGTGGCAATCCCAGCCCGGAACATAAACACCATCAAAACCGTTCATATTTTTGGCTTTAATTATCAGATCTTTAAGTATTTTGTTGAGTGCCGTACCCAGATGGATATTGCCGTTCGCATACGGAGGGCCGTCATGCAGGATGAATGGTTTTTTACCTTTGGCCACCTCTCTTATTTTATAGTAAATTTCCATTTCTTCCCATTTTTTGAGCATTTCCGGCTCGCGAACCGCCAGATTGGCTTTCATCGGGAAATCAGTTTGGGGAAGATTCAAACTCTTTTTGTAATCCATTTTTTTATTGCTCCTATATTTAAGTTGTCGGAATATTGTAATTTTATTCGTTGCAGTGCCCTATCATATAACGCACGGACTTTCAAGCATAACCATATA
>MVRV01000044.1 GCA_002068015.1 Smithella sp. PtaU1.Bin162 | reverse complement strand
TCCTCCCTTTCTTACCTTTTTACTTCCTGCTATTACTTTTATTTAATATTACAGCTGATTAATAATCAGCCACTCAAACTTTGCTGAAACCTATGCTGTTTCTCCTGCAAAATATGTAACTATAATCAGTTAATCCTGAACTATGACCAGCCTTACCGGACGGCCAACTCTGTCCCGGAGATTTTCCAGGGCGGTATTTACATCCTCCAGCGCAAAACGCTGCGAAACCGATCCCGAAAGATCCAGCTGTCCTGTTGCCACAAGCTGAAGAAGCGTAGCTACTTCACGGCGATCCCAGCCGTAAGAACCGACAATGTCTAACTCCTGACGAACAAAAATTGTCGGAGGCATTACCTTGATGTTGGCCGGCCCAAGTCCCGCCACCACAAGCCTGCCACCCTGCCGCAGGCAATCCGCACCCAAAGCTATCATGTCCTGCGTTCCCACCAGCTCCACCGCCAAATCAACTCCATATCCGTCGGTAAGCTCTTTTACCTTCTGGGCAGGATTGCCCTCCGATACGTTCACGCTGAGATTGGCTCCGGCTTTCATGGCTCGCTCAATCACTGACGGAGTCCTCCCCACGGCGATAATCTTCGACGCACCACCGAGTTTGGCAAGTTGTATCGCATGCAGTCCCAATCCACCCAACCCGATAACCGCCACCGTATCACCCAGTTTCATTTTCCCCACGGTTATCAGAGCATGAAAAGGTGTTGCCACGGCATCGGTACAAGTGGAGGCCTGATCAAAAGGAACATTGCCCGGAATGGCAATCAGATTTTCCCGGGGAGCCAGCATGTACTCGGCCAGTCCACCGTTTAAATGAATGCCTAAAAGCTTTTTGCGGATGCAGATGGATTCACGCCCCCGCAGACAATTATAACATTTACCGCAGGTCACTATCGAACTCACCACAACCCGGTCGCCTTCTTTCCATTCAGTAACATTGGCTCCCGGTTCCGCCACTACACCACTCGGTTCATGACCCAGTGTGATGGGAAGAAAACCGGTCGGCGTAACGCCTTCAAAAGCGATATGAACATCCGAGCCGCAAATACCGGTCGCTTTCATCTTAACCAAAACTTCATCCGGACCCGGTGAGGGAATCGGAATTTCCTCTATTTTCAGTGGTTCATTAACCTTATAAAACCGCGCGGCTTTCATCATCTTTTTCTTGCTCATGTGCTTCTTCCTCCTTACTTTGCATGTACCTGATAATTCTACAATGTATTACCGCAACAAACCAGCAATTATTTATTTTTTACTCACCGGCCGCTCGGTTATTAATCCATCTCCAAATGTCGGCTCCCGCAGTAGATCGGCGGAATCATCCAACTCCGGAGAAATACCGGCCAGATACCGGCCTAATTTTTTCCTGGTTTCATAGTCATATTCAATACCCAGAGCAATGGTTTCCATAATCGGTGATCCGCCGCCATGAACACCGGCAATTTCAAACCAGGACGCCATGGGAGAAGCCCCCACGTTTTCCACCAGTCTCCATATTTTGAGTGAATCATCGGCGGAAATCTTCGGGTTTCTTACAATAAACTTCATGAGTTGTTCTTTAAATGGACCAAATTCAAAATCTTCCTTAAAAGGCATTGTGACACTGATTCCACCGGCGATTTCCGTAAGCATGTTGTATTCATGGTAAATCAATTCCCCCGTCATCCTTCTGCCTACGTTGGCATAAATGGAATTGGGAAAAAACACGCCGGAGGCAGTCTTCTCGCCGAAAACGGCGGAAGCAATGCCTGCGGCGTAAGCAAGCTCGGCGGTGCTTGCAAATTCTGTTAATTTTTCACGTACGTGAGCCACTTTTTGGATTCCGTTGGCTTCGGCGGCAAGTGCCGTCACACCGCACAGCATATCGGATACGGCAGGTTTACAACCACTGTAACTGTGACGATGCGAGTCGGCAAACAGCAATGCTACTCTTCTGCCGAACTCCCACTCCCCACACATAAAAACTCTTTCCTTGGGCACAAAAACTTTGTCAAAGATAAGCACCGAATCGGAAACACCATAACGGCAGTAAGGAGGACAATCCGCATCGTCCTTTTCCCGAAGCCATACCGGCCTTGTAACCAGAGTCAAACCCTCGCAATCAGCCGGCACTGCAAAAGCCACTGCAAAATCACGGTCATCCTCCATCAAAGCACGGGTCGGCACGACAAAAATTTCATCAGCATAGGCGGCCTGGGTAATGGACATTTTAAATCCACTCACCACAATTCCATCTTTGCGCTCCTCGACAATATGAACATGAGCATCAGGATTATCCTGCTGGCTGGGACGTTTCATCCGGTCACCTTTGCTGTCCGTCTGCGCACAACATCCATCCCATCCTTTCTGATGATAAATTTTCATGTAGTCCATAAAACGCTTGTGATAATCGGTTTTTTTGGCCATATCGATTTCTTTGGTACAGATCGCCAGAGCATTAAGGGCGTCATGTCCCATGCAGCGCTGAATACAGCCGCCGACTCTACGGGCGGCGAGCCTGATCAGTTTCTGTTTTTGCATAAGGTCATATGGATTCTGGGGCAGATGAGCCCAGCGGCTGATTTCTTCTCCGGTAATAGTGGAAGTGGCAGTAGCCAGGCCTTTCCATTTTGGGTCATGAGCCAGATCATAAGTAACTTCCAAAACATTTAATCCCGGAATCAGGCGTGGATCATCCCGGCGAACCATCTTACTGCCGATACAGATATTGGGCTTCATCTTGAACATTCTTTCCCGGTACTGTTCCTTGGTAATCATTGGTAATTTCCTCCTCGTATAATGGCTGATTTTTATTTATTTTATCAATATTATATTGCCTACATTGCCGCATTACTGAATAGTGTGTCCGCCGTCCACGTAAATATCGGCACCCGTTAAAAATGCCGGGCAGGTGGCGAGATAAAGAGCCGTTGAACGGAGTTCTTCGAGCTGTCCCACCCGGTTCATGGGAATCATCTTTTTAATTAAACCTTTCCCCGCATCGGAGGCAAAGAATTCACGGTTAAACTCAGTCAGAAAATACCCGGGACAAAGCGCATTAACCTGGACGTTGTCGCGAGTCAGCTCCAGAGCCATTACCCTAGTCAGCTGGATTACCGCTCCCTTGCTGGAACAGTATCCGGCCATATTCCGGGCCGAGATCTTTCCCAAGACTGAAGAAATATTGATGATTTTTCCACTTTTGCGTTCCGCCATTCCTTTCGCCACAGCCCGGGAAAGAAGAAAAAGGCCGCGAAAATCAACATTCATAACGTCATCCATATCTTCGTCGGTCATCTTCAGCACCGGCTTTTCGCTTCCGGGAACACCTGCGCTGTTTACTAGAATATCAATTTTTTTGAACTCTCCTTCGATTTCCTGAACAACCCGGTTCACTACATCGGTCTTGTGAACATCCATGGATTTTCCAATTGCGCGAACTCCATACTTTGCGGATATTTCCCGGGCCGCCTTTTGACAGGCTTCCAGATTTCTGGCCACAATTGCCACATCTGCACCGGCTTCGGCATACGTATCGGCAAATAAACGGCCAATCCCCTTATACCCCCCGCTGACCAAAGCGGTCTTCCCTTTTAAAGAAAATAATTGTTCAAAAAGTTGCACACTCATATTTTTTCTCCTTTTAATCTCGTCGGAAACGAGAATGTTAATATTCACACCCTACAATGGCGACATTTCCCCAAACGCCAAATATTTTTCATGATATAAATAACTGTTCGTCAACATAGAGAACACCGATATGAATAATTACAAGGAACGGTATTTAATCTGAAATAGTAGCAAAACCAGTGCCAACCGGTTCTTTATATTTTAATGGTGTAAAATTATTAAAATATTCAAATATTTGGCACTGATAATAATATTTAATAGATTAAAATTTCTTACGAGAAGATTTTGCAAATTTGAAAAATACAGGAAATAACTGTGATTAGAATGCTTTATTCTTCAAAATATAATTTGAATATACAATAGCTTAGATAATTACATTGCTATTTTGCAACAATATTGCTTTTTTGCAAAATTGCTTTGCCACCGTTTATTTTTTTTTGTCTTCGGCAAATTATAGAGGGATTTACTTTCAGGTGCATTGCCGCTCTACGGGCATTTCCGTATTTTTCCACTGCCTCAGAAATAATCTTCGCCTCGATAAGCTGTAACTGCTCCCGTAAAGAAAGCCCGCATAAATCCGTCTCGGAATTCATCATGCTGTTGTAATTAACAATCTCACTCGGCAAGTCCTCGTCGGTGACACATTCTCCCGGCGACAAAATCACTATCCGCTCGATCATGTTGGCCAGCTCCCGAATGTTCCCGGGCCATGAATAACGCTCCAGCGCCTCCCGGCAGCTTTTGCTCAAGGTCTTTTTGGATGAATGCTTCTGGTTAAACCGCTTTAAAAACAACTGAATCAGATAGGGAATCGCTTCGCGGCGCTCCCGCAAAGGAGGTATAAGCAAAGGAACAACATTCAACCGATAAAATAAATCGGAACGAAACTCCCGGTTGAAAATCAGCTTGTTCATGTCCTGATTGGAGGCGCAAATCAACCGCACATTTACTACTTTGCTCGTTGTGCTCCCCAATCGCCGAATCTCAAAATTCTGCAAAAAACGCAAAAGCTTCGCCTGCAGAACCAGAGGCATCGAATTGATCTCGTCCAAAAAAAGCGTACCGTTGTCGGCAACCTCCAAAAGACCCGGCTTACCGCTTCTTTTTGCTCCCGTAAAAGCACCGTCCGTATAACCGAATAATTCACTCTCGATCAAGGTCTCCGGTATCGACGCACAATTGATCTTTACCAGCACCCCCGTCTTCGACCTGTCCGAAAGCTGATGAATTTCCTCCGCAACCAGCTCCTTGCCTACACCCGTCTCACCATGCATAAATACCGGAGCATCAGTGCCGCTGATCCGGATAACCTTCTGATACAGATCCCGCATGGCGCCAGAAACCGCTACAAAATTATCCGACAACGACGCCCGCTGAAGCTCCTGCAGGCGCCGCTTGTATTCCGAGGTCATTTCCTTGGATTGCTCCAGTTCACTGCTCATCTTATTGAGATCCGTCATGTCCCGCAGATTCGTGAGAACCATAATGAGTTCTCCCTTATCGTTAAAAATAGGATTGCCGGTTGCCAACACTTCTTTACCGCTTCGATATAATTGTCTGATTGTTTCCGTTTTCTTGGATTTAAGAACTTTCACAGTTACACTTTCACTTATATCTCCGGCCACCTCCAGTTCGCACATGTTCTTTCCTATAAACTCAGAGGGATTAATTCCGGTAATCCGCTCATAGGAAGCATTGGCACGGATACCTACGCCATCACTGTCAGTTACAAAAATACCGTCATAGGACGATTCTATGAGCGCTTCCAGCTGCCCCGTGAGGATTTTATATTTCTGCAGGTATTCCGAGATGTTTTCGTAGTGTTCCAGCTGATGAAAAACGCTGATTGCCCCCACAATTTCACCGTTGTACACAATTGGCGATCTGTTGACGACGAGCGGCTTGGAATAATTCATCACCGGTACACCTATTTGAGGTTCGCCCGTTTTGATGACTTTTTGTATGCTTATCCAGTTGGCACTATCAAGCTCAGCAAAATTAACTTTGGAATTAATGATGTCAGCATGAAAATCCAGAAGATTTCTCGCAAAATTATTCACATAGACAAGACAACCGTCACTGGCCGTAACGATTACTCCAAACTGGACGGAATCGAGAACCGCCATAAAAAAATCGTCTACATGGAAGATATCTTTAATCTGCATTATTTTAAACCAATGATATTTTTTAAATTTTATTTAAGAATAATTTCCAGTGAATATATCAATTCGTCGATGATCGTCCGGCAGATAAACAAATTAACGGCAAAATAATATTCAATTATTGTTGGATGATAAAGAAAGTGCATCCGATTGTCAAGAACGATATCGCAAGCAATAGAAATCTATGAGAAATTACTGACAAAAATTATTAAATAAGACTATTTATGAAAAAGATTAAGAAGAATATATTTTGGATGGATATTTCCGATTGAAAATTTACCGGCTCCTATTGTGTTACAATAGGAGCCGATCAAGAGAACCGTCATTTCCGTCGGAGACACTGTACAATTACTTCGGAAAAAATGGATTATGTCTGCGCTTTTTTTATTTTGGCCAATTCCTCAGGAAGCCTGTCCACACCGTCCTCGTGATAGAGAATACCATTCTTATAGAGACTGTCGATGTATTCATCGGACCGCCCCAGCATATTCTTAAAAATTTCCCGATTATGTTCTCCTAAAAGCGGCGCATATCCTCGTATGCAGGCGGGTGTCTCTGAGAGCTTTAAGGGGGATCCATACATCATCATTGAACCGATAAAAGGCTGATAAACACGCTCTATCATTTCCCGGGATTTGATTTGGGGATCTTTCGTGGCCAGTTCCACAAGAGTTCTCACCCGCATACAGGGAATACCGGCTTCATCAAGAACCTTTTCCGCCTCTTCCACCGACGGAAGCGACATAACCCATTTCTCCAATTCTTTGTGCAGCGCCGGAGCATTATCAGTCGTGCAGCGGAGTGATACCGTTTTAAATCTCGGATCATCTATCATCCATTTAAATTCCGGCCCCATAGCCTGTACCAGAGCAGGCCATCGTGCTTCCGTTAACAGGGCCATTACAATTGAACCGTTCTTACCCTTATAAATGCCATAAGGGGCATATCCGGGATGTTTCGCACCAACCTGCTTAGGCTCCACGGGAGAACCAAGCGGCTCAGTGATCATATACCAAGGGAGGGTATTTTCATGCAGCTGGAATAAGCAGTCCGTAAGAGCAATATCAATATTCTGCCCTTTGCCGGTCTGCTCACGATAAAGAAGCGCAGACAAAATCGCGGTCGTGGCATACATGGCGGCATTCATATCGCCAATCGAAACCGGCGCCATGATTTGCGGATCGCTTTGGGCTATCCAACCACTGGCTCCCTGGGCAATAAGATCGTAACCGGGTTTATGGCTGTAAGGTCCCCAATGGCCGAAGCAGGAAATGGAACAATAAATTATATCTTTTTTAATTTTTATGACCGAGTCGTAATCCAGATTAAGACGCTTCATAACATCAGGTGCAAAATTTTCTATGATGACATCGCTTTTCAGAATGAGTTCCCTTATCAGTTCCATCCCTTCTGGAGTCTTCAGATTAAGACAAACGCTCTTCTTGCCCCGGTTGACATTGACACTGTACGAACTCTGGGTAACACCATCATTGGTCACACGCATGGGCAGCCACCGCTCATTGGCACCTGCTTTGTATTGTTCTATCTTAATGACATTTGCTCCGAGGTCATTAAACATTTTGGTAGCATGTGGACCTGCCAACACCCAGGTAAAATCCAGTATTGTGTATTTCTTAAGCGGTCCTGGTTTTGCTTTTTTCATCGGTGCCTCCATCACTTTTTTTGTTCGTCATATGTTTATCCGTATTTTAAAAACATTCTGTTGCAACAGCATCTTAACGAAGTTATAAACTGTACCTGTTTTTTTGCAAAAAACACCCTTACCTTCCATGTAGCACAGAAGTTAATTGGCCGGCAGGGCTTATAACCCTGCCGGCATTGAGGTAATTGAGGATAAAATTACTAGCGGACCAAATCGAACATTTCGCGGTACTTCTTCACTACCGGTCCGCAGTATTTGGGATCTTTCTTGGCATATTCGTCGAGCACCTGATCCGAGAACTTCTGGAGCTGCTTGAGCGTTTCCTTATCCAGCGTGCTCACCTTGCCGCCTTCCGCGACAAATTTCTTCGTATCCACCTTGCTGAAATAGTCGCAGCGTGCATAGCACTCATAATTGATGGACATGCCGACTTCTTCGAGGGTACGCTGGACATCTTTGGGAAGTTTGTCCCACAGTTTTTTGTTGACGGTTATTTCGGCGTTACTGACGCGTGCCAAATCAGGCTGAATAATATATTTGGTAACCTCGTTGAATTTCATCTCGTAGCCGGTATATACGGCTCCCCAGTGCGCCGCATCGCAAACACCGGATTGCAGAGCCTGATAGAGTTCCGAACCGGGGAAGAAGACCGGAGTGCAGCCGGCTTTTTTCAGTGTTTCTGCGGGCAAACCGGTACTGCGGACTTTCAGACCTTTGAAATCACTCAATTTCTGGAGAGGCTTTTTTGACCACAGGGTAATACCGTCAATGCCGATCGGAACCAGTAAATGAACACCGTGATCCTTGTAAGCGGCGCGATAAATCGACATGGCCTCCTGGCAATACGAATTCCAGTACATTGCAGAAAAATCATCCCAAACAAAGGTATGACCGCAGAAGAGCGAGGCAACAGGCATTTTGCCCTGCCAATAGGCACCCCAGCACCAATTCATATCCAGAAGGCCGCTACCGGTTGCTTCCAGAGCATCTTTTGTAGGCACAATGGTATCCGGAGCATAAGGTGTAATGTCCACTTCACCATCGGTTGCCTCACGTACGCGGTTGCAGTACTCAACAAAAGCAAACTTATAATAGCCGACACCGACCGGCCAATGGCACTGCATTCTTAATTTGAACTTGGCCGCCTTTTTTGCCTGAGCAAACGATTTTGTAGCGCCGAGCATGGAGCCCGCTACAGCAGTAAGACCAGCGGCTGTCCCGACCTTCAGAATGTCTCTCCTTGTCATTTCCTTTTTTTCCATATAAAGCCTCCTATTTCCTTTTTATAGTGGTTCATATATTCCGGCGCTACGCGCCTCTTCTGTTTTTTTATTTCTCCGATCCGAATTCTTCATTCATCAGCCGCCGGTTTTAATCATGACGCTGGGCAGCCAGGTAATGATGCTGGGGACAAAAATCATAATAATCAAAGAAATAACCATTATAAATACATAAGGTATAATGCTGGTATAGATGACCCGGATGGGTGTCTCGGGAGTCAGGGTCTTCATGTAAAAGAGATTGTAGCCGAAAGGCGGCGTAATGTATCCCATGCAGAGATTGAGCTGAAAGAGGACGCAGTACCAAACCGGATCAAAACCGAATGATTTAATAACCGGATAGAAGATGGGCAAAACGAGCAGGATGATGCCCACCGGGTCAAGAAAGCAACCCAGAACAAATACGATAACCATGGTGATGATGAAAACGCCCCACTTGCCGATTTCGAGACCCATCAAAATATCCTGAATAAACCTTGCCCCACCGGCGCCGCAGTAAACTGTAACAAATCCGGCAGCACCGAACATAATCCAGATAACCATGCCGGCCACGGTTGTTGTATTGTAAATACAATCGCGCATAAACGCCCAGCTGGCTTCTTTTCTAATCAGTACACAAACAAATACCGCAACGCAACCGATGGCAGCAGCCTCGGTGGGGGTGGCGATTCCTACAAAAATCGATCCGAGAACCGAAACAATAACGAGACCCGGCAAAATAACCGTCCGCAGGGCATATATTTTTTCCTTGAGATTTGATTTTTCCACACGGGCCGGAGCATAGTCCGGTTTAAGCCAGGTCAGGATCAGAATATAGGCGATGAAGAGCGCTACGATAAACAACCCGGCAGTCATCCCGCCGGCAAAAAGCTTCCCGATCGATTCTCCCGACGTCATACCGATGATGACAAGCGTAATGCTGGGCGGAATGAGAACACCCATGGATCCGGCAGCACAGATTGATCCGAAGATCAGAGATTCTTTATACTTCCTCTGACGCATGGGAGGAATACCGACCAGGCCGGCTGTAACGGTTGAAGCCGCACAGCTTCCCGTCATGGCTGAAAGCGCTGCAGCAAAACCGCAGGAGCCGACCGCCAATCCACCGCGGATTGATCCGGCACAGACATAAAACGCTTCATACATATCTTTGGCAATATTACTTTTGGCGAGCGCCACTCCCATGAAGATGAAGAGTGGAACAGCGGCCAGCTCTACCATCCACATATATTTGAATACGCCGGTCACGATGGTAAACAATCCGTCCGGTCCCCAGAGGATCAACGCGGAAACAACAGCCACACCGCCCAAAGCAAAGGCAAGAGAAATACCCAGCATAATTGCTATAATCAAGGCGGCAAACATTAAAATAGTAAGAAGTAATTCAGGACTCATGCTTTCCTCCCTTCAATATTTCCAGATGATGACTTAGTCCCGGTAATTACAAGAATGCTCTTCATTACTTCTGCCAGACCCTGCAAAGATATAAGCAGCATACCGATAATGATCATGAATTTTACCCACCAGATGGGATGGGCCAGAACCATTTCATCTACTTCATTCATGTTGTATGATTTTAGGAAAAACGCTATGCTTACCGGAACCAGGACCCCACTCCAAACAAGGAGAAATGCACAGTTTATGATATCCAGTACGGCTTTTCCTTTCTGAGATACGCGCTCATAGAGCAAATCAACCCGCACATGGCCCTTATGAATAAAAGTGTAAGCACCGATCAGAACAAAGTAACTCCCGTATAGCCGCTGTGTATAGCCATGCGCCCAGACGGTCGGGCTGTTGAAGACATAACGCAGAACCACTTCCAGTGAGAGCATGATGATTCCCACATAAACGATCCACGATACCCATCGGCCCGAGTACTCGCTGATGGCATCTACAGCTCTGATGAATTTTTCCATGCATGTACTCCTTAATAAAATTATTATAATGTAATGCTTAATTAAATGAGAGTTCTAACGCAAAAAACGTACCATCTACGGGAGAAAAGCCGGGAAACGAATATTGTCACTGATAAATCAAACCATTAGCAGTCAAATGTCTCCTCCGAAGAGATGATCGCATTACCGGAAATATTTTGCAAATCGGAAATAAACGTAAATTTTGTGCAATCGGAATAGTTTTTATATATTTATTATTATTAATGATACGATCAATTTCGCAAATTTGCAATATTTCGCAAATTTGCAAAGGATCCTTCTTCAGAACATTTCTTATAAAGTTTGCGATATAATGTGGATTGATTTACTTTTAAATGCTTGGCTGCCCGACGTATGTTTCCGTATTTTTCCACCGCCTCGGAAACAATCTTCGCCTCGATAAGCTGTAACTGCTCCCGTAAAGAAAGCCCGCATAAATCCGTCTCGGAATTCATCATGCTGTTGTAATTAACAATCTCACTCGGCAAGTCCTCGTCGGTAATACAGTCGCCCGGTGATAAAATCACTATCCGCTCGATCATGTTGGCCAGCTCCCGAATGTTCCCGGGCCATGAATAACGCTCCAGCGCCTCCCGGCAGCTTTTGCTCAAGGTCTTTTTGGATGAATGCTTCTGGTTAAACCGCTTTAAAAACAACTGAATCAGATAGGGAATCGCTTCGTGGCGCTCCCGCAAAGGAGGTATATGCAAAGGAACAACATTCAACCGATAAAATAAATCGGAACGAAACTCCCGGTTGAAAATCAGCTTGTTCATGTCCTGATTGGAGGCGCAAATCAACCGCACATTTACTACTTTGCTCGTTGTGCTCCCCAATCGCCGAATCTCAAAATTCTGCAAAAAACGCAAAAGCTTCGCCTGCAGAACCAGAGGCATCGAATTGATCTCGTCCAAAAAAAGCGTACCGTTGTCGGCAACCTCCAAAAGACCCGGCTTACCGCTTCTTTTTGCTCCCGTAAAAGCACCGTCCGTATAACCGAATAATTCACTCTCGATCAAGGTCTCCGGTATCGACGCACAATTGATCTTTACCAGCACCCCCGTCTTCGACCTGTCCGAAAGCTGATGAATTTCCTCCGCAACCAGCTCCTTGCCTACACCCGTCTCACCATGCATAAATACCGGAGCATCAGTGCCGCTGATCCGGATAACCTTCTGATACAGATCCCGCATGGCGCCAGAAACCGCTACAAAATTATCCGACAACGACGCCCGCTGAAGCTCCTGCAGGCGCCGCTTGTATTCCGAGGTCATTTCCTTGGATTGCTCCAGTTCACTGCTCATCTTATTGAGATCCGTCATGTCCCGCAGATTCGTGAGAACCATTGTGAGATCGCCCTTGTCATTGAAGACAGGGTTACCGGTGACCAGAGTTTCTCTACCGGTTCTCGTCCGCTGGCTTATTGTCTCGGTTTTTCGAGATTTTAATACTTTAAGGGTAACACTTTCGCTGATATGACCTTCCTTTTCCAGCTCCAGCATATTCCTTCCCATGAATTCGGAGGAATTCATTCCGGTGATACGGTCGTAGGCCGCATTGGAACGGATACCGACACCATCTCCATCAGTTACAAAAATACCGTCATACGACGATTCAATGATGGCTTCCAGTTGTCCTGTGAGAATTTTATATTTTTGCAGGTATTCCGAGATATTTTCGTAGTGATCCAGCTGATGAAAAACGCTGATTGCCCCCACAATTTCACCATTGTACACAATTGGCGATCTGTTGGCGACGAGTGGCTTGGAATAGCTCATCACCGGTACTCCGATCTGAGGCTCTCCTGTCTTGATAATTCTTTGTATATCCAGCCAGGCGGAGCAATCTATTTCCGCAAAATGAACCTTGCGATCAATGATATCGGTGTTGAAACCGAGGAGAGTTCTGGCAAGATCATTTACATAGACAAGATAACCGTCACTGCCTGCAACGATCACTCCAAACTGGACGGAATCGAGGACCGCTTTGAAAAAACTATCCGCATGAAAGAGGCTCGTGATCTGCATTAATCTGACCTCACAGTATCAGACTATCTTTGGTAGCAGTAATTAAAAATCAAATTTGTTATTCTAAAATCGTCCGACGGGAAAAATGCATTGACGATATTCAGAAGCAAACAAACATTTGAGGTTATATAAAAGAAGGCCCCTCCGATTGTCAAGAACGAATTGGCTGCCGGCGGAGATGTTTTCCGCCCACCGGAATTGCAACAAATTGATTTTCAGCTGATTTTAAGCACTTTGGCTCCGCGAATTTTACCTTTTTTTAATTCCCAAAGCGCCCGGTTGGCATCAGAAAGCGGATATTCTTCAACCTCCGGTCGTAGAGGCATATCTCCGGCAAGTACTAAAAAATCCTCAATATCTTTTCGCGTGATATTAGCCACGCTTTTTATTTCCTTTTCCAGCCAGATATGTTTTGCATAATCAAGTTGTAAAAGAACATCTTTATTTACATCTTCCTTACGGATTGCATTGATGACCAGACGGCCGGCCGGAGCAAGGTTTTTTAACGCTTCCACAACCGGCCTCCATGCCGGTGTTGTATCTATTATTGTCTGCAGTTTCTGCGGACAATCTTCGCTCGTATCCCCTGCCCAGACGGCACCCAACTCGCGGGCAAAGCGGCGTTCTTCTTCCCGCCTGGCAAAAACGAAAACTTCCGACCGGGGGTAGCAGTAGCGGATCATTTTCATAACCAGATGAGCAGAAGCACCGAAACCAGTAAGTCCAACGGGCAGGCCGTCTTCCAGATTGGCAAGCTTCAGGGAACGAAAACCAATGGCCCCGGCACACAATAAAGGAGCAGCCTGACTATCAGTAAAAATGTCCGGGATGGCAAAAGCAAATTCTTCCGCAACCGTGGTGAATTCCGCATAACCGCCCTGGACATCCCGTCCGGTGGCCTGAAAATTTCTACAGAGGTTTTCTTTTCCGGAAAGACAGTACTTACAAACGCCGCAGGTGGAATGAATCCAGCCGATTCCCACTCTGGTGCCAGGCAAAAACCTTTTTATTTCTTTTCCGCAATCAATAACGGTCCCTATTATTTGATGCCCTAAAATACAGGGTAGCTTTACCGGAGGTGTTCTGCCTTCGATTTCATCGATTTCAGTATGGCACACGCCGCAGGCGGAAATTTTAACCAGAATCTCTCCGGTTTTGACGACAGGTACCGCTGTTTCGGCAATTTTCAACGGACTTTCATTTTCGTCGATATTGGTCAAACCCTCGAGAATCGCCGCTTTCATATTTCTATTCCGGCAATAATTGCCTTATCCTTTCAGTGATGCAGGAAATTCCAGGCTTACATCCACATGCTGGATATATTTCCGGGTAATTTCATAAGTGGCATTAACCTTAAGTTTGCCGAATAAAAACGAAAGTTGTTTTTCCAGATCAGCACCAAGCTGGCGTGTCACCGGCACCGGTAAATTCCACATCTCCATCTTAAAGGGACCGCATCCTTTTTTACGGGTTTTATAAATAAATTGTTCTTCCGTATCTTTTTCTTTCCATTCCGCCTTAAATTCTTTTTTTAGATATTCATATATTCTTTCTTTCAATTCCTTCGGAAAACCCGCGCTGTCGTAAATTATATTCTGAAAACCGGTAGCCAGGTGGATTTCCGCCGTGCCCACGGCCGGGAATTTATCAAAAGCTTCATCGGGCAGAGTGGACGCGCCATGCTGCACTGCGCCGGCCAGTCCATACCGGTCCCGCGCCACTTCCGACAGCTTTTCCAGAACATCAAAATCAATTTTAACTTTAGCAATGCTGCCATCGGCAAGCGGTACGCCTCCGTGTGTCGTTCCTGTCTGGACACTGATCTTGCTGATGGGAACAAGAGTTTGATCGGCTTTTCTGAGTTCTTCCAGGTACCCTTCCATGAAAGCCTGTAACTCCTCAACAGTACTGTTTTTACCTCCGACCTCGCCGATTTCTCCGCCAACAGAGATGGTGATACCCTGTGGCTCCAAATCTCTGATCATCGTTGTCAGTTCCGCAGCCAGAGTGTAGTTGAGTTTTTGCTGTTCTTTAACGGTTGCCTTGCTCAAATCCACCAGAGTTGATGTGTCGATATCAATATTATAAAAACCGGCTTCTATTGCTTCCCAGATCAAGTTTTTGACTGCCTGGGTTTCTTTGATTGGATCGGCGGCAAATTTTTTGGCATTAATCTGGAAATGATCTCCCTGCAGAAAGATTGGTCCTGAATAACCGGTTTTGAGAGCGGCCGCCGTTACGGCACAGGTGTATTCCACCGGCCTCTGCAAAGTATATTCTATTTCCGACCGGGCAATTTCAAAAATAACAGGACCGACCTGATTTTTTATCGCCGCGCGAAAAACAGCCTGCGCGGAATCGTAAGTCATCGCCCGGAGGTTGATTGCCGGAACAGTAAATCCGGTTATTTCACCACGGCCCATTGCTTGATAAAGAGGCTGAATGGAAGCGGACCAAATCCCCATTGCAGCGGCCGAGCGGCGGATAAGCCAGGAGGCGGCCTCCCGCGTTGCTTTATCCGGACTGAATACCGCCGTATAAATCAAATTGTCAATGAGCTCATTTTTGAGTTTTACTTCGTCCAGAATCCGGATGTCACCACCATCCGGTTGAATAATCTGTGTGCAACCGCTTTTCAATTGATCCTTATTTTCGTAAATCATTCCAACTCCTTTAATATAAATTTATCCGTGTTATAAAAAGCGTCCCGCCGCGCCAAGGCATAGTGGTTTCCCAGTCAGAAATATCTCCACAAAGCATTACACGGCTCCCTCTGCATCTCTGACTGATTTTGTTTACTTAAGAAATTGTTTTACCATTTGCACTTCGGCGCTGCTGCCTATGTAAATCGGCGAACGCTGATCGAGGCTTTCTACTTTCAAAGACAGAATGTCAGTCCTACCGTCGGTGGCCTGTCCCCCGGCCTGCTCCATAATAAAAGCCATGGGCTGAAGTTCAAACAAAAGCCGCAGCTTCCCCTGCGGTGATTTCCGTAAAGCCGGATAGGTAAACAACCCTCCTTTTTTAATCAACACCTGATTGATGTCGGGCACAAATCCGCCGCTGTAACGCAATTTGTAGCCGTCTTTTTCCAGTTGCTCGATAAATCGCAGATGTTCCGGTATCCATTCGTTGCGTAACCCACCGGGTGAAAAGATAGAACCATTTTCTTTCAGCCGAATGTTTTCCTGGGCAAGAACATACTCCCCTTCACGATTAAGAACAAACTCATGGGTTCCACAGCCAGCCGAATAAACCATGGTAATGAGCGGACCGTAAGTAATATAAAGGGCTGCCACCATTGTATTTTTGCCGGTATCGAAAACCGCTTCTTTATGTATGCCGATGATAGTGCCGATCGCAAGATTGGTTTCCACAAGCGATGAGCCGTCCAGCGGATCAGCCGTAACAATATACTTTTCGCGCCCTGTACCGATTTTGACTATTGCCTCCTGTTCTTCGGAGGCATATTCCCGGACAAAACCGGAAAATTGCAACTGATTTTTTAAAATTTCATCCGAACTGCGATCCAGTGAAAGCTGCTCCTCGCCGTAAATATTTTTTAATCCGGCGAGCTTACGGTTGGCTTCATGGATTTTTGCGGAAATATACTTGCCGACCACGGCAATTTGCCAGATGAGACGGCGCAGTTCCACTTCCACTCCCGCCATCCACATATGTCTTCTTAAATCAATAACATTTTTTGTATAGTCACCGATCCCTTCGCCCATTTTTCCTCCTCACTATTATAGTGTTGCCGTCATTTTTTGAAAAACGTATTTTTCAGGCAAAACCAAGTCCGGCGGATTTTAATAGAACTAATT
>MVRV01000043.1 GCA_002068015.1 Smithella sp. PtaU1.Bin162 | reverse complement strand
ACCGCCAAAGCTCGTTTTTCTCATCATTTTTTTTCAATGGAATGTTCAAGCGGTTTAACGAAATGTGAAAAAAAATGGACAGAAGTCTGAAGACGGAATCATGTTTATAGCCTCTTTTAAAATTTATTAAAATTACAAGAGTGATTATTGCGTTCAGAGAACGAATAGAGTATATAGAGCCGCGTTACAAATTAAGAATAGGAGATGGAAAATGCCTGATTATAGAGTTAAAATCAGCGAAAAAGCAGATGATGATGTGGAACATCATCATTATTTAGTAACTGCAAAAAACGAAGAAGAAGCGAAAATGCTTGCCATGAAGTTTATGGCACACTTCATTGACGATGACAATGATCCGGAAATAATTGACAACGGCTATACATTTTACAATAAGGCAATAGTTGTTAAAATCGAGTCCATCAAAGAGACGACAAAAGAAAAATTCAAGGATTTTCTTCTGAAGCTCCACACCATCAATATGACCTGAACCGGGGAGACCACAAAGTCCCTGTCCCTGATTCTTCGATGCCCTACTGTCTTTTGCATTGCATGAGTCATATTATTCTGTAATTCATGTTGCATTACCACACCGGGCTGCCGGTTAAGTTTATGCCTTCTCCATAAATACACAAGAAACAATCCACCTGTTTCAACGATAACTCCTTATTCTCCCTTGAATCATTTTCGAAAAGTAGTATCATTTGTGAAACTTATAATTCAAAAGCAAAGCACATTGCAATTTGTCAGTTAAAGTATCCTCGAAGAAAAAACATGGAGGGGGGATCCATGACGCATCTCAGACGTGCAGCATCAAAAAATATAGAAAATACAAACAGATTTAAAAATGGAATTAGAATTCACCCCGTACCTTTAAATAATAGAGTGCTGTTGAACCTATTTAATAAAATTATTTCTTTGGTACTATTCACATTTTTCACTACTCCTTGCCTATATGCTGATCATGACACCTCGCTACGTACGGATTTGAATTTTTCTTATACTTTCAATGAAAGATTTCGGGCGGTAACTTATGTATTTATGCAGGCGGACGAAAATATATCGAATTACGACTATGCGGAAGCTGGTGTCGGATTATTATATCAAAGATCATCTTGGCTGGCATTTCTGGTATACTATCAGCAGGGATATTCGAAGGATGACGGTCGTCACTGGCTTCTGGAGCAAAAACCGAGTATAAATGTGAACCTGTCGACTACTCTTCTTAAATTCAAGGTATCAAATCAAATTCGCTATGAATATAGAATAACACCAGACTGGCATGATTCCAGGATAAAAAATACTCTGGAAATATCCCGTCCTGATATTTTTCTTCAACCTTATATCGGATGGGAATTATTCTACGAAAATCATGACAAGGCTGTTATGCTCAATAGAATAAAAATAGGTGTTGTCAAGGATCTGGGCAATCATTTCTCTGTGGGACCATATTACCGAATTGATTTATCCAACAGCAATTATCAGTGGAAATGGACCAGACAACTAATAGGTGTGCAGCTTACAATAAAATATTAGGAAGAAATAATATGGCAATTCATGAAAAAAACTTCAGACAACCATCTGCTATCACCATTCTTTTAAAATTATCGAAACAAGTTTTTGTTCTGATACTTGCCTTATTGCTCAGCACGTCCCTTGTTTATGCCGAAAAAAGGATTGTAAAGGTCGGGGTTTATGAAAATGCACCCAAGGTTTTTACTGATGAGTCCGGTGACCCATCCGGCATTTTTATTGATGTAATTGAGTATATTGCTGAGAAAGAAAACTGGGATCTGCAATATGTGTCCGGGACATGGGTAGAGGGACTGGATCGCCTGGCTAAAGGAGAAATAGATTTGATGCCTGATGTGGCATACACTGTGGATCGGGAGAAAATATATTCTTTCCACAAAGTACCGATTCTGTCATCCTGGTACCAGGTGTACGCCCCTAAGGGAAGCAATATTCGTTCTTTGTTGGATCTGAGCAAAAAGAAAATACTGGTTTTGGAACGTTCCGTCCAACAGCAGGCTTTTACTAAACTAAGTAAAGGCTTCGGCTTGGAGGTAACGCTTATTTCCGTGCCTGACTATAAAGCAATGTTTGAAAAAGTTGCCGGGAATGAAGCCCATGCAGCCATAACCAACCGCTTTTACGGAATAATGCATGCGAAGACATTTGGATTAGAAGACACAGGGATTGTTTTCGAGCCATCCGATCTGTTTTTTGCGGCACCAAAGAAAGCACCCAATCAGCTGCTGAATTCTATCGACAGCCATATTGCTGTTATGAAAACTGATTCTCAATCCGTATATTACGCATCTCTGAAACATTGGACGTCGGAAGAAGTACGATTTCAGTTGCCTTTATGGCTGCAGATTTCTGGAATTGCTCTGAGCATCGTTCTGCTTATGAGCATTGGAGGCAGCATTGTTTTAAAGCATCAGGTAAATGTGCGTACTCTTGCACTTCGGCAAATCAATCGGGAAATGGAACAACGTATCATCGAGCGCACAGCTCAGCTGGAAATAGCTAAAACGAAAGCGGAATCAGCTGACCGCTTGAAATCGGCATTTCTAGCAGCTATGTCGCATGAACTGAGAACTCCTCTTAATTCGATAATTGGTTTTACCGGTATTATTTTACAGGGAATTGTCGGAAAGTTAAATGAGGAGCAGAAAAAACAATTGAATATCGTGCGTGAAAGTGCACGCCATCTGCTTTCGCTTATAAATGATGTCCTTGATATATCAAAAATTGAAGCAGGACAGATGAAAATTAATTATGAATCTTTTGATCTTCCTCCGGCAGTAACTAAAGTAGTGGAAAGCATACGTCCTCTTGTTGACAAAAAAGGGCTTGAACTCACCTGTACAATTTCTCCTGATGTTAAAACAATAACGGCTGACCAGCGGCGTGTTGAGCAAATCCTGTTGAATTTAATCAGCAATGCAGTGAAATTTACGGAAAAAGGTTCGGTTAAAATAAATTGTGAACTGCAAGAAGATAAGGTTACAATAAAAGTTATTGATACTGGTATTGGCATCAGGAGTGAAGATATGGAAGCTCTTTTTCATGACTTCCGACAGATTGATTCAGGAATGACAAGAAAATATGAAGGTACCGGTTTAGGCCTATCCATAAGTAAAAGGCTTGTGGAGCTTATGGGAGGCCAAATCCAGGTAAAAAGCATATGTGGAGAGGGCAGCACCTTCAGTTTTTCATTGCCTACAGGGGGGAACGAACATGAAGAAAAAGATACTCGTGATTGAAGATAATGAACAGAATCTTTATCTTGTCAGGTATATTTTGGAAGAGAACAACCATGAAGTCTTTGCGGCATCGGACGGCAAAGCGGGAATTGACAAGGCAATCGCCATCAAACCCGATTTGATTCTTCTGGATATTCAATTGCCGGTAATGGATGGCTATGCTGTTGCCCGCAATCTAAGGCAGATTCCGGATTTGGTTGACACGCCCATCATCGCCGTGACGTCTTATGCAATGGTCGGTGACCGGGGAAAGGCGATGGCAGCCGGATGTAATGGTTATATAGAAAAACCCATCGATCCGGATACATTTATGAATGAAGTGGAGCAGCATTTCAGGAGAAAAGATTAAGAGAGGAAAAAACAATGAAAGAGAAAATATTGATTGTTGATGACAACGATAACAACCGATATATGCTGGAAATCCTTCTGAAGAGCCAGGAGTATGATGTGATTTCCGCGGAAAATGGTGAAGAGGCACTGGCTAAGGCTCGCCTTAATCCGCCGGATATGATTGTTACGGACATTCTGATGCCGGTAATGGACGGTTACACCTTATGCCGGCAATGGAAGTCTGATGAAGCATTTAAACACATACCACTGGTATTTTATACCGCTGAATATACCGGATTGAAAAATGAGGAATTTGCTTCAAGTCTCGGAGCGGATCGGTTCATTGTCAAGCCTCAGGAACCGAATATATTACTGGAGATGCTGAAGGAGGTGCTGGCAAAAAAGCATACAAGCATGCAAACAACAACCAATCCTCTTGGCGAGGAAATGGAGTATTTCAGACAATACAATGAAATTCTTTTCCGGAAACTGGAGAAGAAAATGTCTGATTTGGAGCTTGCCAATAAAGAATTAAGGGTATCGGAGGAAAAGTATCGGCTGAGTTTCGAGAATGTAACGGATATTATTTATACAACCGATGCGAATCTTAACATTCTAACCGTATCTCCCAGTGTTAAAAAAATATTGGGATACAATCCGGAAGATTTCGTCGGTCGTCCTCTCTCTGCATTAGGGTCTATTCACACCAGGCAGTCTCTTGCACAGACACTGTCCGATATCCATATGATCGAGAGAGGTGAAACCATTCCGGCGACGGTTTATGATTTGATCGCCAAGGATGGAAGCATAAAGTATTGTGAAGTCATTAGATCTCCCGTCATGCGTGAAGGCAAAAACGTCGGCATGATTTCCGTAGCACGTGACATCACTGAACGTATGCATAAAGAAGAGGAATTGAAAGCCGCATTTATCAAAAGGCAGGAACTGGAATTTATTATCAATCACAGCCCTGCTGCCGTCTGGTTATGGAAAGCCGTGGAAGGATGGCCTGTGGAATACGTTTCTGATAACATTTCCCTCTACGGTTATGCTCCTGATGACTTCACAAGCGGCAGGGTTCAATATACATCAATAGTTTATTCCGATGATCTTTCCAGGGTAAGTGCTGAAGTGGAACAGTATGTTAAGGAAGGCAAAACTGAATTTACGCAGGAATACCGGATTATTACAAAATCAGGAGAAATACGTTGGATTGACGACAGGACATGGGTGAGGCGTAAATCCGACGGATCGGTAAGCCATTACCAGGGAATTGCAATTGATATCACTAAACGCAAGCTTGCCGAAAAGGCTCTGGAGGAAACCCTGGAGAATCTGAAGAAGGCATTGAATACCACGATACAGGTCATGGTTTCTGCTGTGGAGTCAAGAGATCCATATACGGCCGGTCACCAGCTTAGGGTTGCTGATATGGCCCGTGCTATCGCCGTGGAGATGGGATTATCTCCGGACAGAATCGAAGGCATCTACATGGCCGCTTCTATCCATGACATAGGTAAACTGGCAATTCCTGCGGAGATATTAGTCAAACCAACCAAATTGACGGATATAGAATTCTCTTTGGTTAAAGAACACGCTAATAAAGGATATGAAATTTTGAAAGGAGTGGAATCACCTTGGCCTTTGGCCGAAATAGTTTATCAGCATCATGAGCGTATAGATGGTTTGGGCTATCCGCGAAATATGAAAGGAGACGACATTCTTATGGAAGCCCGCATTATGGCCGTAGCCGATGTGGTGGAATCGATGGCTTCTCATCGCCCTTATCGTCCCGCTTTAGGTATTGGTACAGCGTTGCAAGAGATCGAAAAAAATAAAAACATTCTTTACGACAGTGCGGTTGCAGATGCCTGTCTTAGATTATTTCGGGAAAAAGGATACCAACTCAAAATGGCGAACATGTAGTTTCAAAAAAAAGTATTATCCGCGAAATTTAAATTTCAAAAGCAAAGCACATTGCAATTTGTCAGTCAAAGTATCATCGAAGAAAAAACATGGAGGGGTGATTCATGACGCATCTCAAACTCGCAGCATTAAAAAATAAAGAAAATACAAAAAGATTTAAAAATAAAATTGGAATTCAAACTGAACCTTTAAATAATATGGTGCCGTTGTCCCTATTTAACCTATTTAACGAAGTATTTGAGTAAATAGGGACACTTTTTGGGAAGAGAAATTTTCATAGTAAAAGATATGGTGAAGGAAGAGATTGCTCTCTCATGAAAACAAAACATAAAAACGAAATATGCCGTTGCCCCTGGGTTGATTTGACCAAACCCGATTATATTGAATACCATGATAAAGAATGGGGTGTGCCGGTTTATGATGACAGGCTGATCTTTGAATTCCTCTGCCTGGAATCCGTCCAGGCCGGTTTGAGCTGGTACACCGTTTTAAAAAAGAGAGAAAATTACCGTATCTCCTTTGCCGGTTTTGATCCACAAAAGGTGGCGCAATTCGATCCGGCCAGAGTGGAGAAACTGTTGCAAAATCCCGGGATCATCAGAAACAGACTGAAAATTGAATCACTCATCAATAATGCCAAGCGGTTTCTGGAAGTTCAGGCAGCCTATGGCAGCTTTACAAAATATATCTGGGATTTTGTCGGCGGCAAACCCAAAATCAATAATCTCCGCAAATTGTCGGATTATCCCGCAACCAGTAAAGAGTCGGATGCATTGAGTAAGGACTTGAAGATGAGAGGCTTTAAATTTATGGGCTCGACCATTTGTTATGCGCATATGCAGGCGACAGGTATGGTCAACGATCACGCCCTTGATTGTTTCAGAAGGGAAGAGATTATTTCCCGCCGATCATCTCAGGGAATAATCAGATAATCAGACACAGTCGTGCCGATTCAATAATCCGGTATCAGGTAACTCCGATAAAACTTTGTCGGGCAATAAAAAAATTATTTTATTTGTCCGTCTCCGATGAGCGGCAGGACCTTGTCCAATTTAAAATAAATCAAAAACCGGGATTTGGTTTTGTATTCTCCTTCCGCTACGGGATATTTTTTCCTGCTGATTTCCTCTATCAGCGGACTGTCTTTTTCCTCGCGTAGCTTCGTGATGTAGAGCCTACGGCCTTTGTAATGCCCTGCTTCCTTGAAGATATAGACGGCATGAGGGTTGACTTGCAGATTGGCGTGAGTCAGTTTGTCGGCGGCAATGAAAGCAATCGTTTCTTCATTCATAAAGTGCGGTCGGCCGTATATTGCCGCATCAACCTTTCCGTTTTTATCGGCAGTCGAAAGAACTCCAAACCCGTCGGCGTTATCGAAATATTCGCTCAACTTCATATTTCCTCCTTATTTTTACCCCGGTAAAATTATTCCGGTGACTTGAAAATTAGTTCAGCCGGGGCCTCTATCCCGGCTGTTGGTTTAACGGTCACCGGGACAGAGGCAACAGGTTTGTTATATGTCAATTCTATAGACCATTTTTCTCAAACCACCGGAAGAGAAGAACAAAAGCAATGCCCAGGATGACAATGACAAGCCAGTGGTTGATTCCCAGTGCAGTAGGCAGGGTAACCTTGCCGAAGTTTCCCCACGTCAGCACCGTTCCTTTCAGGAGCGGGTAAAATTCAGCGTAGATGCCGGCTCCCAGAATCATTCCCGCAAGACCGAAGGCGGCGTCGTAACGACCTTCTCCAAGTGCCCCCATCGCTGTTGCAGGACAATATCCCACAATACCCCACCCGATTCCGAAGATCAGGCCTCCCAGAACATTGCCTCCCAGAATCAACGGTTTTATGGAAAGTTTAACAAATCCCAGATCAAACAAAAAATAGATGCCCACCATAGCAACCAGAATTGTGGTCAACATGAATTTAACAATGGTCATGTCCTGGAAGCGCAGGGCACCCAGCTGCCGGTCATACCGGATGACCTGGGCTTTCTGCATACAGAATCCAAAGATAATTCCCGTGACGGCACCAATGATGAGTTCATTCATGACCTCTTTCCTCCATACAGAATTCCGGCTATGATGACGCCTCCCAGGAAGAAACATATCAGGGAGACATACCCGCTGAGAGCTACCTGAGCAAGACCGCTCAGTCCATGCCCGCTCGGTCACCCATCGGCAAGACGCGCCCCGAACATTACAACGATGCCTCCCAGAAAAGCGGCAATCCAGCGCCTGCTCCGGTATGGTCCGAAGCGCTCTTCCCACATCCGGGGTACGGGCACGGCTCGCTTCTCCCTGGAGAGCCATGAGGAGACCAGAGCACCGAAAAGCACTCCGACAACAAACATGAATTGCCAGTCGACTTTCACCTTCTCCTTAATGAAGTACTCCATGCCGGCAACTTTATCCGGTGCAACGGCCTGCTCGACAAAACCTGCTGCGCGGACAAAGGTTGTCGAAGCGCCGAAGTACTTCCCTGTAAGGAAAACGGAGAGTACCAGCAGAAGACCCGCCAGCACACCGGCGACATAAGGGGACCATGTTTTTTCACGCAAGACATTCATAAATCTTTACCTCCTTGATTGATAATTCAAAGCAAATGACGTAAAAAACACACCCACACCCTTTTGATATTATTTATAAGGAATATTATCTGCAATGTCAACGGAGTTTAATTTGGTTGATCACGAACAGACGTTTCTTATTATACTTCATCTTTGTCCTTGACATTTCAGTATAAATTGAGGGTAGTTAGGAGAAACGATACCCGCAGAAGGAATACCGTGAATCCTGTAACAGATTTGGAAAATATTTACCGGGCTGCCGTGCGTGAAGTTGATCCGGCAAGCCTTATCCAGTCCCGCGTAAAAAAAGACGGCCGGATACTTACGATCCAGGGGCAGGGCGCAAAAATTTCCGCAGAACTTTCCCGTTATAAAAATGTCATAGTTCTCGGGATCGGCAAGGCCTCGGCCAGCATGGCCGCCGCCATGGAAAACATCCTGGAGGATGAGCTCTCCGGAGGATTTCTTATCACTAAATACGGTCACGGGAGGAAACTCCGGAAAATTAAAATCAGGGAAGCGGGACATCCCGTACCTGATGAAAACAGTCTGGAAGGGGCGCGCAGCCTGGTGCGGATGGCTGCTGCTGCCGACGAACAGACTCTCATCATTAATCTTATCTCCGGCGGCGGATCGTCATTATTGTGCCTGCCCGCCGAGGGAATAAGCCTTGCCGATAAGCAGCAGACAACCAGTGCCCTGCTTGCCTGCGGTGCGAAAATTGATGAAGTGAACTGTATTCGGAAGCATCTTTCTCTGGTAAAAGGCGGGGGTATGGCAAAAATCGCTGCTCGGGCAAGACTCATCAATCTGATTTTATCGGATGTCATCGGCGACAGAATCGATACCATCGCGTCAGGCATTACCGCTCCCGATCCCACGACATTTCATGATGCTCTTTCCATTGTTCGGAAATATGCCCTTGAAGATAAGCTGCCGCCGGCCGTGAAAAACCGTCTTGTTTGCGGGGTAGAGGGAAATATTCCTGAAACGCCCAAGGCAGGTAACCCGGTCTTTCGCCATGCCGTCAATATCATTTTGGGTAACAATACGCTTGCCTGTAATGCTGCGCTTGCCGCTGCCCGAAGGTTGGGATATAACGCCCGCGTTCTCAGTACGACTCTCGCCGGTGATGCCTCTGTTGCCGGATGCAGCTTTGCCAAGCTTGCCCGATTCATTGATTCGGGCAAATCCGGGGAGGCAAAGCCGGTTGTCATCATCGCAGGGGGAGAAACAACAGTAAACATCAATGGTAAAGGGAAGGGCGGCAGGAATCAGGAAATGGCCCTGGCGTTTGTAATCGAACTGCACCGGATAGGCACAGGTTCTTCGAACATCTTTTTTCTATCTGCGGGTACTGATGGCAGCGATGGTCCTACGGATGCGGCAGGCGCATTTGTTACGCCGGAGCTTCTGGAGAAGATGAAAAATATCGCGGTTCAGGCTGCGGCGCATCTTAAGGAAAACGACGCATATCATTTCTTTCAGGATACAGGCTGTCTTTTTAAAACTGGTCCAACCGGCACGAATGTGTGCGATATCCAGATCCTTGCGGTGATATAACCAGCCGGGTTGAATATTTATTTTCGTGGTTGTTGGGTTGATAATTAGTAATTATAGAAATTAACCGGTATTAATAAGCAGTCAGACACCGTCCTTAAGTCTTCACCGGGGCATGCGCCGGTCTTCGAGCCCTCAGTCCTCAGCCTTCAGTCTAATAGTCTATTTAATGCAGACTCTGCGGACCTGTTTGAAATCAGTAGAACCTTTGATGGACTTGAAGATACCATCCTGCAAAAGAGTGGTCATGCCTTCTTTTATTGCCTGATCCCGCATGACTTCGACTGTGGCATGTTGCTGAATTAATTTTTTCATTGCATCGGAGCCGACTAAAAGTTCATGAATACCCATTCGTCCCTTATAGCCGGATTTATCGCAAACATCACAGCCTTTGGGACGGTAAAGTATGAATTTGTCATCGTAAGGGATATTCAGTTTGGCAAAGGCCTCTCCGCCATAGGCATCCACCACTTCATCGAATTCTTCTTTTGTCGGATGATATGCTTCCTTGCATTTTTTGCAAAGTGTCCGGACAAGGCGCTGGGCAAGAATTCCCAGGAGAGCGTCGGCAAAGTTAAGGGGATCAATGCCCATGTCGAGAAGCCTGGTAATTGTTTCCGGAGCACTGTTGGTATGCAAAGTACTGAAAACAAGATGGCCGGTAAGAGAAGCTTCTACACCGGTTTTAGCGGTTTCAAAATCGCGCATTTCACCGACCATGATTACGTCGGGATCGGCGCGCAAAAACGCCCGCATCGCCGCGGCAAAATCAAACCCGATTTTGGATTGTACCTGTACCTGCCGCAAACCGTACTGGGTAATTTCCACGGGGTCTTCCGCGGTCCAGATTTTTTTCTCCGGAGTGTTGATCTGATGTAACGCGGAGTGCAGGGTTGTTGTTTTTCCGGAGCCGGTCGGTCCCACAACCAGAATCATGCCGTACGGTTTATTGATGATGTTAATCAGTTCGCGAAGGTTGCGTTCGGAAATTCCCATATTGTCCAGAGGCATGGTTTCACCTTTGGCGAGTATTCGCATGACGACATCTTCTACAGCTCCCTGGGTGGGAATTGTGGCTACGCGCAACTCGATTTCATCGCCCGTAGGCCGCTTGAATTTAATTTTACCGTCCTGGGGCATTCTTTTTACGGTAATATCAAGATTACACATAATCTTGATGCGGGAAATCAACGCTGCCCGATAGCTGAACGGTACCGTCTGATAAAGGGCACAGTCGCCGTCAACACGGAAACGGATTTCCACATTCTTTTTGCCGATATTGGGTTCGATATGAATATCGGAAGCCCGGCGGTTATAGGCATCGTTGATGATTTTATTGACGAGCTGCATGATGACGCTGTCGGATTCGGTAACTACCTCACCGCTTTCGTCATCTTCCATGGGCGAATCCTCATCTTCCATTTTCCCCAGAATCTCCGTAAACGAATGTTCATCTTCCGGCGAGTGGTAAAAGAGATTGATGAATTTGATTATATCTTCCGGTAGAGCAACGTCGTATTTGACCTGTTTGGTTTTGAGCAGGCTTTCAATAGTGTCTCTTTTCAGGATGTTGTTGGGATCGTCCACGATCACATAAATAAAACCGTCTTTTTTTTCCAGTGGAACCCAGAGCTCCCGGCGCAGATAATCCTTTTTCAGATTTTTAATCAAATCTCCCGGTATTACCGTTTTATCATTATATACAATAAAACGGCACCGGTAAAACTCCTCGAAAGAACGTCCCATATCTTCTTTGGTTATCTTGTATTTCTCCATGAGATAGTTTTCCATGGTTTCTTTTTTCTCACGGGATTCTTCCCAGGCGCTTTCCAATTCCTCATCCTTGAGCAGATCGTGGCTGATCAGATAATCAAACTTTGTTTTTCGGCGGCGGGCAAAACGCTGCTGGTTGTAAAAAGCAATTCCGAGCACTTCGGCGATCTCATGCAAAAGACCTTTTTCATCTTCGGTAAATTTATCCTGGCCGACTTTTCTGTTGAGAATTTGTATTACGCCCATCAGCTGGTTTTTATTAAAAATAGGAGCAGCCAGGATTTGTTTTGTCCGATAACCTGATTTTTTATCCCAGCTTTGATCAAAGGATAGTTCATTGTCGATTGCTTTGAGTTCCGTCTGATTATAGGCATCGCCGATGTTTACAAATTTTCCTGTATTGGCGACATATCCGGCAATACTTTTATTGCTTATGGGAACACGAATTTCTTTGAGTTCCGTACCGCCGGCCAGAAACATGGAATAAATTTCGTTGCGCAATTTATCAACCACATAAATGGTTATGGATTGTGCGTTGAAAAGATTGAGAATGCCGTCTTTTAAATCAACAAGAATCTGCTTGATGTTTTGAGCTGCATGAATACGGTTGGTTATTTCCTGCAGAGCTTTGCTTATGCGAAGTTTTTCGTCAATACTGACGGCTGAGGAATTCATCTGATCATTCATTAATTAAGGAGCTCCCTTTAAATCGTCGAGTAAATATCCTAGCAGGGCTTGATAGTAATGTCAAATATCGGTTTTGCCGGGAATATAAAGTCTGCTGACGGTTCGGCCCGTAAAGCCGGTTTCGGGACAAACCGGTGGCAACGGCAGTTATTTCTTGCGGATCTTCAGCTGTTTCCGGCAGTGAAATTATCCCGCTGTGACTATTTTGGAAAAATCGGCAATCTTATGAAACACCGCCGAAATTTCAGAAAGCAGTGACAGACGATTAAATCTTATTTTTTCATCCTTGTCCATAACCATGACACTGTCAAAAAATGCGTCAACCGGGGGACGCAGACGGGCCATTTCCATCAAAGCCAGATTATAGTTGTTTTTTTCCATGCCGCTCATTATTTGTTTTTTGATTTCACCTGCCGCCGTATACAAATTTCTTTCGGCATCGGTTGTAAAAAGTCCGGGGTTGACTTCGGGATTTTTAAAATCTTTCAAAATGTTGTCCACGCGTTTAAAGGCGATGGAAATCGGTTCAAATTCGGGGTTGGCGCGGAAAGCCTGCAGCGCTTTGATCTTTTCCGCGGCCAGTACAAAATCGGAAAGTCCGGAGGCCAGTACCGCTTCTACGGTATCGTAAGCGTAGCCCTGGGATATGAATTGATTTTGATAACGGCCGGCAAAAAAATCCTGAACATCTTTTTTAATTTCGGCGGCCGGTTTTTTGAGAGTATTGCCTAATAATTTGAGGCTTTCATCAAGAAGAAAGTCGAGCGGTAGCGGATATCGCTTGGCGAGAATTATATTGATAATGCCCAGTGCCTGGCGCCTGAGGGCATAAGGATCGGCTGTGCCCGTAGGCGGCAGTCCTACACCGAAAAAGCCGACAATGGTATCCACTTTATCGGCTATTCCGACTATGGCGCCCTCATCCGTCTGCGGCAGATCACCTCCGGCGGCAATCGGCAGATAGTGCTCGTAAATGGCTTCGGCAATGACCGGATTTTCTCCGGAGATGCGGGCATATTCCCGTCCCATGATGCCCTGCAGTTCGGAAAATTCACCGACCATCTGAGTTTCGAGGTCTGCTTTGGCCAGCAGAGCCGTGCGATCGACGGAATTTTTGATGTCCGGTTTCACTTGCAGGGCGATTAAGGCCGCGAGCTTTCGAAAACGCATGACTTTATCATAAGAAGTGCCCAGAAGCCTGTGAAATACGACCTTCTTTAAGGCATCGAGACGCGTCTCCAGGGGTATTTTCTGATCTTCTTCAAAGAAGAACCGGGCGTCGGCGAGCCGGGCACGGATAACTTTTTCATTGCCGCGGATGACGATGTTCAAATCGCGAGCCCGGGTATTGCTCACGGCGATGAAATAAGGCAATAGTTTTCCTGTATCATCGGTCACCGGAAAATATTTCTGGTGGGAAATCATGGTGGTTGTGAGCACTTCTTTGGGTACCTGTAAAAATTCCCGGTCGAAACCGCCACGGACGATAACCGGATTTTCCACAATAAAGGTAACCGTTTCCAGAAGGTCTTCCGTATAGAAAATTTTTCCGCCGACCGCAGCTGCCGCTTTTTGAGCCTCGAGGAGAATTATCTTCTTTCTTTCCGCAGGATCGACAATGACTGAATTTTGTTTTGTTTTTTCCATATAATCGGCGAAATTACTGACGGTAAATGAAGCGGGGCTTTGGAAGCGATGACCGTATGAGCAATTGGAGCTCTGCACTGCTTCGAGTTGTAAAGGAATGACCTCTCCGCCGTAAAGCGCCAGGATCCAGTGAATGGGACGGGCGAAACGCAATTCATAATCAGCCCAGCGCATGGATTTTCGAAAAGGAATGGATATGCTGAGCTTGGTCAGGATTTCCGGCAGAAGAGCCTCCGTGCATTCTCCGGGAATGGTTTTCCGGGAAGCAAGGTATTCACCTTTTTCCGTCTTAACGGTTTCCAGTTGCGAAACCTCCAACCCCTGGCCCTTGGCAAAACCTAAAGCCGCCTTGGAAGGATTGCCTTTCTCATCAAAGGCGGCCTTGCAGGCCGGTCCCAGTTTTTCTATGGTCTGATCTTCCTGTTTTTCGGCAAGGCGGGCGATATGGAGACACAGGCGCCGGGGTGTTCCCAGAACTTCAATGCCGTCTGCCGGAATTCTTTTCTCGGCGAGGGATTTTTTTATCATTTCCTCGATATCGCTCAAAGCCTTGGTTAAAAAGGCGGCGGGAATTTCTTCCGTACCGATTTCAAAAAGCAGTTCTTTACTCATTTTATTCTCCCGGATTGCGTTACAATATATTTTAACTCTTAGATAAAAGCGGATAGCCCATTTCTTCACGCTGTTTCAGGTAAAGCTCGGCACTTACTCTGGCCAGATTTCTCACCCGGCCGATATAATTAGTCCGTTCATTTACGCTGATTGCCCCGCGGGCGTTGAGCAGATTGAAAACATGCGAGCATTTGAGGCAGTAATCATAGGCCGGTAAGACCAGCTTTTTTTCGGCAATGCTTAATGCTTCCTGTTCATACATGTCAAACAGTTTTCGCAGCATTTCGATATTGGCAATTTCAAAATTGTAAGTGGAAAATTCGACTTCACCCCGGTGGTGGACTGCACCGTATTTTACTTTGTTATTCCACTGCAGATCATAAACATTATCAATACCCTGAATGTACATGGCTATACGTTCTATTCCATAAGTCAGTTCGGCGCATATGGGGTGAAGGTCAAAGCCGCCGACCTGCTGGAAGTAGGTAAATTGAGAGATTTCCATGCCGTCGAGCCATACTTCCCAGCCCAGCCCCCATGCTCCCAGAGTGGGAGATTCCCAGTCGTCCTCGACAAACCGGATATCATGATCGAGCGGATCGATGCCGAAGCTTTTCAAGGAATTAAGATAAAGTTCCTGAACGTTAATCGGTGACGGCTTCAGAATCACCTGGTATTGGTAGTAGTGCTGAAGGCGATTGGGGTTTTCACCGTATCTGCCGTCGGTAGGACGGCGCGACGGCTGGACGTAGGCGACATTCCACGGTTCCGGTCCCAGCGCGCGCAGGCAGGTTGCCGGATGAAATGTTCCCGCACCGACTTCCATATCATAAGGCTGCTGAATTACACATCCCTGAGAGTGCCAATATTGTTCCAGGGCAAAGATCAATTCCTGAAATGTCACAAATTCCTCCTTGTTGTTCTGAGTGTACAACCAGCCAATTTAGTTGGCTATTAGACAATGGCGTAACTAGCATGAGCGGGCTTTGGTGTCAATATGAAAGGCGAAAACAAGGCTGAAGGTTGAGCGACTGAAGGCTCGAAGACCGGCGCATGCCGGTAAGGACTGCCGGTCGTAATTTTCCGGCTTTACTTTATCCGTCTGTTGGTGTGTAATTTTTCGAAACTAAATTTTAAAAATGGAGACGGTAACTGCCCGCATGCCTGCTGAAAGAAGAATAATTCATATCGATATGGACGCATTTTTTGCTGCCGTGGAGGAACGGCGCAACCCGTCGCTTGCGGGTAAGCCGGTAGTTATCGGGAGCGGTGGAGATCCCACCAAAAGAGGTGTTGTCTCCACGGCAAATTATGAAGCCAGAAGATACGGGATTCATTCCGCCATGCCGATGATGACGGCATATAAACTCTGTCCGCAGGCTGTTTTTCTGCCGGTTGATTATGAAGCATATCTCAGGGTTTCCCGGCAATTTAAATCCGTTCTGCCGTCCGTTTCTCCGATTATCGAAGATGTCGGCATTGATGAGGTTTATCTGGATGTGTCGGAACTTGCGGATACGTCCGAAAATATTACCCGCCGGATCAAATCGTTGATCCTGGAAGAAACCGGCTTGACCTGTTCCGTGGGCATAGCCGCCAACAAGTTGCTGGCCAAAATTGCCTCGGACATGAAAAAACCGGACGGTTGCACAATTCTGAATGAAGAGGATATTGAAAAACGTTTGTGGCCTCTGCCCGCAAGGAAATTATACGGTATCGGACCGAAAACGGAAGCGTATCTGAAAAAAATCGGTATTGATACTATCGGAGGTCTTGCCTCCATGACGCTCGAAAAGTTGATTGGGCATTTCGGTAATTCTTATGGCCGGTATCTTTACGATTCCGCAAGGGGAATTAATGACAGCCCTTTGATTACTCATTGGGAAGCAAAATCGGTCAGCCGCGAAACTACTTTTGAGCAAGATGTGAGAGACTGGCAGGTTATCGCGAAAACGCTGGCTTATCTGACTAAAGAAGTTGTAAGCGATTTGCATGAAAGCGGATACCGGGCCAAAACCTTTACGGTTAAAATCCGGTTTGGTGATTTTCAGACTTTGACCCGCGCAAAAACAATGACTGATTACACTGATTCCGAAGAAGATATAAGACGAACGGTATTTGCCTGTCTCCAAAGAATTGATCTAATAAAAAGAGTGCGGCTGGTTGGAGTAAGGGCAAACAACCTGGAAAAAATTAAATAATTAATCATTATAGGTGCTTATAACAATTAAAGTGTGAAGTAAAACGATGCCCCCAGGCCGGGAGATCCTTCCGCCCATATCTTCCCGCCGTGACGGTTGATGATCCGTTTAACTGTGGCGAGCCCTATGCCTGTACCGGGAAATTCATTGGAAGAATGTAATCTTTGAAACGGGTTGAATAATTTACCTATATGGGCCGCATTAAATCCGGCCCCGTTGTCCCTGATGTAATAAACTGTTTTATCGTCTTTTTTAATTGTTCCGAATTCTATTTTAGAATAAGCCTGCTTTCCGGTAAATTTCCAGGCATTATCCAGCAGATTGGTCAGTGCAATATTCATCAGGTAAGGATCGCCCAGGGCAGTTAAGCCCGGTTCGATCATTATTTCGACGGGGCGTCCGGGGGTATTCTGTCTGAGTTTATCCGTCAGGTCCCGCACCATTTTGCTCAAGTCGAAGGAAACGGTATTGATTTCCGCACGGGTAATCCGCGACAGTTGCATCAGGTCGTCGATCAGATGAGACATCTTGCGGACTCCTTTGCGAATATTTTCCAGGTAGTTCTTGCCCGTGTCATCGAGTATTTTGCCGCTATAGTCGCAAATCAATGCTTCACTGAAGCCGTCGATGATGTGCAGGGGGGATCGCAGGTCATGGGAAACGGCTGCACTGAAGGCTTCCAATTCGCGATTGGCCTTTTCCAGCTGAGCTGTGCGCTCCCGTACTCTTTTTTCCAGGTCTTCATTCAGTTTGCGGATCTCGTCTTCCACCTTTTTTCTTTCCGCAATTTCCAGTACCAGCCTGTCATTTATCTGATGTAATTCCGCCATTTTATCTTCGAGTTTCCGGATAATAATTTCGTGATGCCCTTTCAGAAACGCTTCATCGCTTGTGTCCCGGCTGTTGCCGGTTGGAGGTTGTACGTTTTTCAGGATCGTATTCAATTCTTCCACCAGCGTCTCCGGGTTTTGCGGCTTTATCAAAAATCTGTCGGCCCCCAAACTTAAGGCGAATGCCTCATCTTTTGGTTCCGTATATGTGGCGGTATAGATGACAAGAGGGATGTTGCGTAAATAAGGATCACTTTTCCAGGTTTTGCACAGGGCAAATCCGTCCATAACAGGCATCAGAAGATCGGTAATAACTATATCCGGGGGATTATTGTGAGCTTTATTCAGTGCCTCGGCCCCGTTTGGGGCGGTGGAAGTTTCATAACCATTACCGCGCAGCAAGGCATCTAAAAGGTAGCGGTTTTGTTCCTGATCATCAACGATTAAACATTTTTTCATGGTTGGTAATCCTTTGGGAGTATTTGTTAACGGCCGAGATACTGTTTGAGCTGATCAATAAATATATCGGGATTAATGGGTTTCTCAATATATCCGGTGCAGCCGGCGGATAGCGCCGCCTCGCGGTCTCCGGCCATGGCGTAAGATGTAACGGCAATAATCGGGATTGCGGCAATATCGGGGAAAGTTCTCAGGTGGCGGGCAACAGTGTATCCGTCCTTATCCGGCAGCTGGATATCGAGGAGGACGGCCTGCGGCTTTAATTCCAGAACCTTGGCGATTCCCGCATCGGCGGTTTCGGTTTCGATAACGGAAAATCCGTTTTTCTCCAGAAGGAATTTCATCAAATACCTGTTTTGTTCATTATCTTCGATTATAATTATAGTTTCATTCATGAATGGTCTCCTTGATCCAGGGGTAGCGTCAGAGTAAATGTGCTTCCTTTTCCCAACTCGCTTTGGACGGTAATTTTGCCGCCCATTTGCCGTACCAGCTTTTGTACAATGGAAAGACCCAGCCCCGTCCCTTCATGTTTTCTGGTCAGGCCGGTGTCCACCTGCTGAAAGGGTTTAAATATCTTTTCCATATTTACGGGTTCAATGCCGATGCCCGTATCGGCGACGGAAAGAACAATTGTTTTGCCGGAGACGTTGCAGGAAAGGGAAACTTTTCCGTGATCCGTAAATTTGATCGCATTCATCAAAAGATTGATGATAATCTGTTCCACCCGTTTCTGATCACCTTTAAAAGTTCCCACATCAGCGGCGATAAATGAATTCAGGGAAAGTTTTTTATCCGCAGCCTGCGGGGACACAATGTCCAGTACTTTATGTATTGATTTTCGAATATCGAAATCAGCCACAGCCAAAGTAAGTTGTTCGGCCTCGATCTTGGAGATGTCGAGGACGTCGTTGATCAGGGCCAAAAGATGAACGGCGCTCTTTTGAACCATTCCCAGCTGTTTTTTCTGTTCCTCATTTATGGATCCGGCCAGACCCTGCAGAAGGATACCCGTAAAACCAATGATGGAATTGAGCGGAGTTCTCAGTTCATGAGACATTGTGGCGAGAAAGGCTGATTTAGCCCGATCGGCTGTTTCCGCTTTTTCTTTGGCAATCTCCAGTTCGCAAGTACGCTCCTTGACCAGAAGTTCCAGATGTTCGCGGTACCTGGCCAGTTCGTTTTCCGCCTGCAAGCGCGTCGTAATATCTTCGACGGTTCCTTCATAATGACGAATCGCACCGTCCTTGTTGCGAACGGCTTTCCCATTGATGGAAATCCAGAAGTGCGATCCGTCCCGGCGTTTGTATTCCACCGTAAATCCTCTGACAATATCTTCTTCATCCATGAGTTTAAGAAAGCGGGTCCGGTCTTCAGGATTAACATAAGCTTCTTTCTGGATATTATTTATATTGCTTATCATTTCTTCCGGTGTGGAGTAGCCGAACATATGGGCGAGGTAAGGATTGACACTTAAATATCTTCCTTCCGGCGTACTTTGGAAAATGCCCATGGAGGCATTATCGAAAATGTTGCGGTATTTTTTTTCGGACCTGCGCAGTTCTTTTTCAACGCGATGGCGTCGAAGTAAATTGAATACAAGTGCAATGATGAGAACTGCCTGAAAAATAATAATTCCGAGAATGACGAGTACCTCGGGCAGATTTTGCCGCCAAAATGGTACTGTACGGTAAAGGATGATGCTTTCTTTCGGCAGCCGGTCGGCGGAAATTTTCCACTTTTCCATTTGCCGCCAGTCGAACATATACTTTCCTTCGGCCACCACCGTCGGTAAAGATGCGTGTTTGTCAGCTGCGAAAAGCTTCTTGGCCGTTTGGGCAATGGTTTCTCCATAGGCCGCAGCGCTGCTCAGCCGGCCGCCCACAATCCCAAGCCCCATAACGGTATCGTAAAAACTGAAGATGGGTACGGCGCTTTTTTCGGATACGGCTTTCATCACCTGGACGGTGGTCAAAGGTTTTCCGTCTCTGTCGAGAAGATAGGTAAGCATAAGGACGGCGGTCTTATCTTTTGCCCGGGCGAGCTTTTGGGTGAGCTCATTTACCGGTAATCCGGTCAGATACTCAACGGTTTTCGGCCACTTTTTACCTTGCAGAATATTTCCGGTTAACTGCTGATAATTCACGTCATCTTTGGAGCTTCCCGAGACAACCAGAAGATGATCCGTTTCCGGAAGTAAAATACGTATCTGCTCGATTGTTTGTGGAATAGGATCGGCAGCGGTTACCACCGCGACCGGTTTTTGTCTTGCAGTTATCCTGGCAATCTGATCTTTTGAGGGTAGTGCGTATAAAGTGCGGATGCCGGGGAAAAGAGTTTCTCCATGATCGAGAAGAAACTGGCTGCTTGCCGGCATGATTCCGATGATCATATCGAAATGGATCTTTGTATACTTTTTCCCCAGCCAGGCGATCAATTTGTCGTTGTATTGCGGATCAGTTATACCTTCACCACCTATGTATTCGTAACTCAGTTTACTTCCCAACGGCAGAAAAGATGAAAGGTGTTCGCTCAAAGATTCGTTAAGTGTCTTAAACCAGTCGGTTACATAAGGTTGGGAGGTAATAATCAGGATGTGTTTTTTTTGAAAATCACGCACTGTTTCGTTTTTCCGGGGAGAAACGTTTTGCTGCTTTTCCGGAGAAGGTTTTGCCGCCGCTTGTGCATCCGCAAAGATCACCAAGACTGATAAAAATACAACGGTAAAAGCGAGAATGCCCCGTATTAAATAAATATTCGGCGATTTTTTTGTTGGTGTTAATCCGTTGAAGGCGTGATTCATAGTGTTACAACCTGCATATTCTGTGCTGTAATGTTATCGGGGCTTAATTAATGCCGGTTGATCTAATGTAAGTGAATAAATTATATGAGAAGCATGTCGGACTGTCAATGAGAAAGGAGGTTTTTTGCGGTAAATATTTCATTGACATAAAGAGGTGATAGGGTTATTTATAATGACAAAAGAGGGTAAAGGAATAGCCAATTAAACTAAAAAAGTAGTATTTTAAGACATATTTGTTAAGGAGGAAATTATGAAAAAAATTGCAACGTTTTTTGTTGTTATATCCGTGCTTCTCATCACTGCAACGGGTTATGCCCAAGTAAGAGCAGGATCATTTAACATTTCACCGACGCTCGGCATGTATACGTTCGAAGGCAATGAAGACATGGACCGCCCTCTTGCCTATGGCTTGCGTGTTGGTTATAATTTTACCAAGTACCTGGGTATCGAAGGTTTTGTCCATTACGGCCAGCCGGAAATTAATTCGCTTCGGCCTAAAGAAAGACTGGATTTTACCGGTTACGGAGTGGAAGGTATTTTTAATATTTTACCGGATCAGAAGTTGGTACCGTTCCTCGCCGTCGGTGTCGGCGGTGTTCACTATTCCTCCGCTTATGAATTTACGACGGAAAATAAACATGACAAAATCGCCGTTGATTACGGCTACGGATTAAAGTATTACTTTTCGGATAATTTTGCTCTGCGTTTTGACATCCGCCATATCATTCCTTTCGATGGCACTCACAACAATATGTACTATGGCCTTGGATTGAATTTTGCATTCGGCGGAGCTAAAAAAACGAAAGTAGCCGAAGCAGCGGTCAAAGAAGAAGTTGTTGCGGATGCAGATAAGGATGGCGTCCCTGATAATCTGGACAAGTGCCCTGATACTCCGGCCGGAGTGGCTGTGGATAAAGACGGCTGCCCGTTTGATTCCGACCGTGACGGTGTTTATGACTACGTAGATAAATGTCCCGATACTCCGGTTGGCGTAACTGTAGATAAAGACGGCTGTCCCAAGCAGGTTGCCCGGCCGGTTGCAAGACCGGTTGTACCACCGGTTGTTGAAGAATCAAAAGTTCAGGCCGCCCAGGCGGCTCCGGAAATAGTGGAAAAAGGAAGAGCAACACTGAAAGTGTTGTTTGCTACAAATAAAGACGTTATACAGAAATCCTGCTTCAAGGAAATTGATAGTCTGGCTGCCGTCATGAATAAATATCCGGATCTCAAGGTGACAATCGAAGGACATACGGATGATGTGGGCAGTGCCGCTTACAATAAAAAACTTTCCCAGAAGCGCGCTGAGGCCGTAAAGAAATACCTGGTGAACAAGAAAGGTATTGATGCCAAAAGGCTGACCGCAAAAGGTTTCGGAGAAGAAAAACCAATTGCCTCCAACAAAACCAAGGAAGGACGTCAGAAGAACCGTCGTGTCGAAGCGGCAGTTGATTACGTCAAGAAATAAGGTAGTTGGAAATTGTTAAAAGAGAAAGAAGCCCCGGAGGAATATCGCCCCGGGGCTTCTGTTTTTAGTTAGATTTTCCTTAATTTTCTGTCTTCAAACCTCTGTCTTCATTTCAGCTTTTTCCCTGTGGCCTTGCGCAGCAGCGCGCCTGCCGGTACATCATCATTGAACGGAAGGTAAACGCAATCGCCGCCATGTGCTTCGGATATTTTATTCCCGTTCATGTCAATCATGGCTGCCGTTTTTATTTTAACTGTGTCACGCGGCAGCAAAAGTTCCATCTCTTCACCTGCGGTCAGATGATTTTTTGATGAAAGCAGAATTCTTTTATTTACACTGTCGTATTGCAGCACGACTCCCGCTGGTTCGTGGCTCTGTTGATATTTAATGTCCGGGCTCGTTGCGGTTATTTTTTCGGAAGCAAAGGCAAATCCGGTAGTATAGCCCCGGTTGGATACTTTCTGAAGTTCATTGAGCCATAGGGGGTTACAGCGATAATTTTCCGGATTCTGCGTAAGCTGATCGAGCGCCTGCCGGTAAGCCCTGGTAACTGTTGCTATGTAATAGGATGATTTCATCCGGCCTTCAATTTTAAGGCTTGCAACACCTGCGGATAATATTTCCGGAAGATATTCGAGAAGGCATAAATCCCTGGAACTCAATAAATAACTGTAGCGCCCATCTTCTTCATATATCAGCGGATCATGAGGTCTTGTCGATTCGTAAAGCCTGTATTCCCAGCGGCACGGCTGGCTGCAATCGCCCTCGTTGGCACTCCTGCGGTTGAAGTAGGCTGATAGATAACAGCGTCCCGAATAGGACACGCACATTGCACCATGCACGAAAACTTCCAGCTCAACTCCCGGAACCGTCCGGGCGATTTCGCTCACTTCTTTTAAACTCAGCTCTCTGGACAGAACGATGCGCCGCACTCCCTGATCGCGCCAGAAGCGGACGGATTGGCTGTTGGTAGTATTGGCCTGCGTACTTAAGTGAATAGGCAATTGTGGTGCAGATTTCTGAATCAGACTAATCATTCCCGGATCGCTGACGATTATAGCATCAATCCCGCCTTCGGCAAGCTGAGGGATAATCTCTCCGGCCTTTGCCAGATCGGCGTTACGGGCAAAAGTGTTTGCCGCCCCATAGACCTTGACGTTTTGGGCATGAGCCTTTTTAATTCCTTCCGCCAGATCGGCCGGCGTCATTTCGGCCGACTGCGCACGCAGGCTCAACCCGGCAACCCCGACGTACACTGCATCGGCTCCATAAAGAACCGCCGTGTCGAGTTTTTCCAGATTTCCTGCTGGTATCAATAATTCCGGTTTGTTCATATTAAGTACAGAACTTCCGCACCTGCTCCATAACCTTCAGCGATTTCACTTCACGATTCAGCACGTGCGAAATAAAGCCTACGAGAAGATTGCGCGATTCCAGTGCCAGCGAGTCGGTAAGCGCGATTAATTTAATTTTATCAATATCCATATCCTTACCCATAAGCAGTGTTCTCACTGTTCCTGCGGAGATGGGTTGGTCGTAACGCTCGGGTTTTGCGCAAGAAGCGCATTTGATCCCGCCTTCCCGTGCGTGGAAATAGTAAGAAGAGCCGTTGGCGATAGGTGCTTTGCACGAAATACAGTGATCCAGGGCCGGTTCAAAGCCGGCAAATTTCAAGAGGCGCATTTCAAAGAAACGCACGAGAGCATCGGACGCCTTTCCCGTGCCGAGCAATGCTAAAAAAGTTTGCAGCAGATCGAAAATTTTTTCGTTTTTTTTCCCTTCGGGGCAGAAATGATCGGCAAGTTCAATAAAATAAGAGGCTGTGAGTGTTTTTTCCAGATCCCGGCGGACGATGTCATAATGTTCGATGATCTCGCAGGATTCGATGAAAGCGAGCATATCGCGACTCTTGCGGGTAAAAATAATATTGGTGAGTGAGAAAGGCTCAAAGACATTGGCAAACCTTTTTTTGCTGCGCTTGGCGCCTTTGGCTATTCCCTTGAGTTTTCCGAAATCGCTGCTGTAAAATGTAACAATAAGATCGGATTCACCGTAATGAAGTAAGCGCAGCACAAATCCGGCGGTTTTATGACTTTCCCGGGCACTCATATTTTTAAAGAGGGCAGGGAGTACTTAATCTCTCCGCCAACGATGGTTAGAAGGGCCTTACCCTGCATTTCCCATCCGTGGAAGGGAGAATTTTTTCCTTTGGAACAAAATGCTCCGACGTCAACAGTCCACTTCAGGTGCGGATCGAATACCGTAATGTCGGCATCGGCTCCCGCGGCGAGAGTACCTTTGGGCAGATGGAGAATTTGTGCCGGATTAAGACTCATTTTAGCGATCAAATCCGGCAGAGAAAGTACACCGTCTTGTACCAGACGCAAGCTGAGCGAAAGCGATGTTTCCAGCCCGCTGATGCCGCTTGCGGCATATTCAAATTCCAGTTCCTTGTCCGTCCGGGCATGCGGCGCATGATCGGTGGCGATGGCATCAAGCGTTCCATCGGCCAACCCTTCCCGGATAGCCTTTAGATCAGCGGCGCTTCTCAGCGGAGGATTGACTTTCAGGCTGGTGGAGTACGTCTGTAAAACTTCATCGGTCAGTGTGAAATAATGCGGTGCCGTTTCCGCTGTTATTTGTATTCCTCTTTCTTTGGCGTTGCGAATTAAACGCACGGAACCAGCAGTGCTGACATGAGCGATGTGCAGGTGGGTTTTAGTGAATTCAGCGATTAAAATATCACGGGCGATCATTACTTCCTCGGCAATTGAGGGAATGCCGCGCAGGCCGAGTATCGTGGAATAATATCCTTCGTTCATCTGGCCCCCCGCGGAAAGGTTTGTATCTTCACTGTGAGCGATAACGGGCAGGGAAAGAGAATGGGCGTATTCCAGGGCATGGCGCATGAGCGCTGCATCCATGACCGGTTTGCCGTCATCGGAGAGGGCAACTGCGCCCGCTTCTTTCAAATCCCAGAATTCCGTCATTTGAATGCCGGAAGAGCCGCGGCTTATCGCGCCAATCGGATAAACATTAGCCAGCGCCGCCTCGGATGCTTTTCTTTTGATAAATTCGGTGATGGAACGATTATCGTTTACAGGATCGGTATTCGGCATGCAGGCAATCGATGTAAAACCGCCGGTTACCGCCGCCCGTGCTCCGGAAGCTATTGTTTCTTTGTACTCGAGACCTGGTTCGCGCAGGTGCGTGTGCATGTCGATTAAACCGGGAGTGAGCACCATTCCGTCAAGGTCAATAATTTTAATCTTTACAGCTTCTTTTGATTTTACCGACGAGAGAAGATCAGTGCCCGTTTTGGCAATTTTCCCGTCTTCCAGCAAAATGTCGGCTGTGGTATCTGTTTTTCGGGCAGGGTCAATTACCCTGGCGCCGGTTAAGAGTATTTTCATTCGTTGCCTCCAGTCAGCAAATAAAGCAGCGCCATTCTTACGGCTACGCCTTTATTCACCTGATCAAGAATTACCGAACGGGATGAATCATCGGCGATATCCGGCGATATTTCCACCCCGCGGTTGATGGGCCCGGGATGCATTACTATGGCGTCTTTCCGGGCCAGAGTGATGTTACGGCTGTGAAGACAGTAACGTTGAGAATATTCCCGGAGAGACGGGAAGATATTTTGTTTTTGGCGCTCCAGTTGAATGCGCAGCATCATCACTACGTCGGCGTCGGGGATGGCATCTTCCAGCTTTGTATAAGCCTTGACCCCCATTTGTTCAATGTCCCGCGGCAGCATGGTCGAAGGACCGGCCAGAACGACCTCGGCACCCATTTTTGTTAATCCGTAAATATTGGAACGGGCAACACGGCTGTGCGTAATATCGCCGATAATGGCTATTTTTAATCCGGCGATTTTGCCCTTCTTTTCCTTGATCGTCATCATGTCGAGGAGAGCCTGAGTGGGATGTTCGTGGGCTCCGTCGCCGGCGTTGATGATGGATTGCTTAACCAAAGTTGCCAGAAGATGCGGAGCGCCGGCGGCACTGTGACGGATGACGATGACATCGGGATTCATGGCTTCCAGATTGCGTGCCGTATCGATTAGTGTTTCCCCTTTGACTACGGAACTGGTCGAAGCGGAGATATTAATGGTATCAGCGCTGAGTCGTTTGCCGGCGATTTCAAAAGAAGTCCTTGTCCTGGTACTGGCTTCAAAAAACAGGTTAATGACGGTCTTGCCGCGCAGTGTCGGTACTTTCTTGATCTCGCGGGTGGAAATTTCCAGAAAGGATTCGGCCGTCTCTAAAATGAGATTTATTTCATTCACCGAAAGCTCACTGATTCCGAGAATGTCTTTTCTTTCAAACTTCATAAATACGCCTTAAAATACTGAATTTAATTGTCCTCTGCGATAATGACTTCATCAACGCCGTTTTTTTCCACGAGGCTTACGGTGACCGCTTCCCAGAGGGAAGAAGGGAGGTTTTTCCCGACAAAATCGGCCCGAATGGGCAGCTCGCGGTGGCCGCGGTCGATCAAAACTGCAAGTTGAATCATCTTGGGGCGGCCGAAATCGATGAGCGCATCCATGGCGGCGCGGATTGTTCTGCCGGTGAAAAGAACGTCGTCCACAAGCACTACTTTTTTATCATCCAGGGAAAAAAGAATTTTTGTCTTTCCCAGATGAGGCTTTTTCTTGGAAATGGAAATGTCGTCCCGGTAGAGGGTGATATCGAGGACACCTAGGGGAACTTCTTCCCCTTCAATATCGAAAATTTTTTTCTTCAGCCTTTCAGCCAGATAGTCTCCGCCGGTTCGGATGCCGACGAGAGCAAGATTTCCCACTCCTTTGTTTTTTTCCAGGATTTCATAGGCAATCCGGGTCAGACAACGGTCGATAACTTCTTTGTCCATGACTACTTTAATATTCTTGTTTTCTGCCATAAATAATAGTCTCCCTAGTTTCAATCAAGGATTACGGGCATAAAAAAAGCCTTTCCCTGGACCGGGGAAAGGCTCACAATTTTTTTTGAAATAGTTTTCATTGGCGGCTCCTTTTTCAATCTCGCTGGATTAAATTAAAAGGGTTAATTTGATATTCCTTTACAAGAAAGCAATATCAGTGTCAAGGTAAAAAAGAAAATTCAAAAAAACTTTTGTTTAAAAATAAATAATGATATAGGGGCGGAGCCTGGAGGGTACAAATATGGCAGTAAACCGCGAACCTCAGGTTTTTTTATTTTTAAGCGATATACTGGGGAAAAATATTGTTGATGTGACAGGTCAGATAATCGGCCACGTCTATGACCTTACTGCTGAAATTGTAGAGCCTTATCCTTTAGTCACGGGATTAACCCTTGGTTCCGTCCGGAGGGAAAAACCTCTCTTCCTGCCCTGGAAAAAAGTCGTCGATTTGGATGAAAATTTAGTCACCGGCGTGAATTCAATAAATGAACTTGCCTCGTTGAATTTACGGCCAGGTGAGCTTCTGTTGCGGGACGACCTTCTGGATAAACAGGTTGTCGACACCGACGGAGCAAAAATCCGCCGTGTTAATGACCTCCAGTTTCTGGAAACAAAGAACCGGTTGCATCTTGTTCACGTCGATGTCGGTTTCCGCGGTCTGATCCGCAGGGTAGGGATGATTAAAGCGCTGGATGTTTTATATCAGGGGCTTTTTGATTACCGGTTGCCCGATCAGCTCATTTCCTGGAAATTTGTTCAACCGTTGCTTTCGCCGGATCTTTTGCGGTTGAATATAGCACAAAACCGGCTGAACCAGATACACCCGGCAGACCTCGCAGATATTATTGAAGATTTGGATATCCGCCAGAGAACAGCCGTATTCCAGTCTCTTGATGTGGAAACGGCGGCGGAGACCCTTGAGGAAACAGATCCCAAAATCCAGGTGAGCTTGATCAATGATCTCAATTCCGAGGCGGCCTCGGATATTATCGAAGAGATGTCCCTTTCCGAAGCCGCCGACCTTTTGGGCGATTTACCCAAGGCCAAGGCGGAAGGAATTTTAAATGAGATGGAGCAGGATATTGCCGATGATGTCAAGGAACTTCTCACACATCCGGAGAGAGAAGCCGGTGGTATGATGACTAAATCTTATCTTAGTTTCCGTCCGCATATTACGGCAGGAGAGGCAATGGAAGAGTTCCGCCGGGAGGCTGCTGATGTCGATCTGGTCTATTATGTCTATGTGACTGATGAGGAAGAACGCCTCCTGGGAGTCATAACGCTGCGGGATCTGATTCTTGCCGCTCCCGATAAGAAACTTTCCGCAATTATGGATGAGCGGGTTATTTCTCTTAAACTTAATGACAAGGACGATACTATTGCCGAACATTTTGCCAAGTATGCCGTGACAGCTATCCCGGTAGTTGATGAAAATGATCGGATGCAGGGAACGATAATTTTTAAAAATCTTTTGGATGTGGTGGCTCCGCACCTGGGTAAATAATATCAAGAGCTGCTTCTGCCGGAAAAGTAATGAATAAAATCAAACAGCTTTGGCATAAACTGCTGCAAACAGGTCTCTGGAAACTGGGGTTGTTCTTTGCGTTTATCGGTCCCGGAATTATCACTTCCAATGTGGATAATGATGCCGGCGGCATCACCACTTATTCTCTGGCCGGGGCGCAGTACGGTCTGAGTCTGATCTGGATTTTAATCCCCGTAACCGTGGCCTTGATTATCATTCAGGAAATGTGCGCCCGGATGGGAGTTGTTTCCGGCAAGGGCCTTTCCGATTTGATTCGCGAGCGCTTCGGGGCAAAAATCACATTTTATCTGATGATTGTTCTCTTTCTGGCCAATATCGGCAATACCGTTTCGGAATTTGCCGGTATTGCCGCCAGCATGGAAATCTTCGGTGTCAGCAAGTATATCTCCGTTCCTTTTGGCGCCTTTTTTGTCTGGTGGCTGGTAGTGAAGGGAAATTACAAATCAGTGGAAAAAGCGTTCCTGGTGGCCTGTGTTTTTTATCTTTCGTACATTGTTTCCGGTTTCCTTGTCAATCCCGACTGGTCGAAAATAAAAGATGCGGCAATTACGCCGGCACTGAGGTTTGATACGGGAATGCTCACGATGGCCATTGGTATTATCGGAACGACGATTGCTCCCTGGATGCAATTCTATTTGCAGTCGTCGATTGTGGATAAGGGATTGAAAGCCGAAAGTTATAAATACGCGCGGATGGACGTTATTTTCGGCTCGATTACCGTCAACGTAGTGGCTTTTTTTATCATTATGCTCTGTGCTGTTACATTATTTCAAAACAATCTTACCATTAATACGGCCAAAGACGCCGCTCTGGCCCTGGCGCCGCTGGCCGGTAATTATTGTTCCTGGTTGTTTGCTTTCGGTCTGCTCAATGCTTCGCTTTTTGCAGCTTCCATCCTGCCTCTTTCTACAGCGTATACGATTTGCGAGGCGTTTGGCTGGGAATCCAGTTTGAATACAAAATTTGTGGAAGCGCCCCAGTTTTACGGCCTTTATTCCCTGATGATTCTTCTGGGAGCGGGGATAATACTTCTACCCGATGTGCCGCTTATTGCCATTATGTATTACTCGCAGGTTGTAAACGGAATTCTGCTGCCTTTTATTTTAATCTTTATGCTGTTTCTGATTAACGACAGACGAATTATGGGTAATTATGTGAACGGCCGGCTGATGAATGTTGTTTCCTGGGTGACTGTTGCTGTTTTAATCGGGTTGTCGATAGTGATGGTAATATCCGCCTTCTTCTGATTCCAATTCTAAATCAAAACACCATCTTTGTTGGCAGAGCTTGTCCGGCACTTGCCTGGATTGCAGGCTCCTTGACCGGCGCATGCCGGTTCCTCAACGTATTAGTAATACGCCTCGTCGCCTTCTCCTAGCCGCCGCGGTATCATCTTGATCATGTGCCCTTTAGGGTATTGAAAATAGAATAACACCTTATAAAATAAATCAGTTTCAGGGATCGAAAGCCGTTTTCTTTTAGTTCAACAGATTCCCGATGCGTTGCCAGCGGAGGTTTTTGTCTTCGCTGTTCCATGACCAGTAAATAATCAGAGCTTTTCCTTCGACGTCTTTTAAATCCACAAAACCCCAGTAACGGCTGTCGGCGCTTTCATCGCGGTTGTCGCCCATCACGAAAAGCGATTCTTTTGGTACGGTGACAGGGCCGAAGTTGTCCCGGGGTTGAATTGATGACGGATAGATGACGTTATCGCTGTAAATTCCGTAAGAATCCGTGTATTCTTTTCCGTTGAGAAATATTTTTTTGTTTTTAATTTCAATTTTATCACCGGCAACACCGATGACGCGCTTGATAAAATCCTTGGAACGGTCATTGGGATAAATGAAAACAATAATGTCGCCTCTTTGCGGGTCGGTAATCGGAAGAAGAGTATTGCGCAGAAACGGTATTTTGATGCCGTAGATAAATTTGTTGACCAGCAGATGATCACCGACGAGCAGTGTAGGTACCATGGACCGGGATGGTATTTTATAAGCCTGAACAATAAATGTACGGACGAACACGGCGATTAAAACGGCAATTATTATTGCTTCGATATATTCCTGAATTTTTGATTTTGATTTTTCTTTTTTCTTGGAAGCGTCTTCGGCCATGTCAATTAAATCCTTTATGAATAGATATTGGATAAGGAAAAAGCAATCATCGTGAGAGAAATAAGTCCTTTAGTCATTTTTCCCCCGATCATGGCAAAAACAGCTCGGCCGGATGCCTTAAAAGGGGACTGCAGCTTTGTCTGTCGGTTAAATTCGACAATCAGAATTCCGGCAAAACATCCTAAAAAAAAACCTCCAAAAGTACCCAATCCCAGGAGAAGCGGTGTTAAAATACATGTGCCGGCTATAGAGCCGATTGCCGATCCCCAGAACAGTTTTTTAGACGGCCGGGGTTGCAGTGCCCCTTTCATACCCATCAGGAACTCAAGCATTTCGGCAATTAGAGAAAAAAACAGAAGAAGTAAAATGATCGTAAAACCGATCCGGTCAAAACCGGTAGCGACGGCATAGACAAGAACATCTAAAAAAATTAAGACTGTTCCGGGCAAACCGAATAAAGACAAATAAATGCCGATAAACAGTATCAGAATAAAAACAGCGAAGCCAACTGCAGCGAAGGTCGACAATTTATTTTTTCCTCTTCAATCTGGAAAGCTGTAGATGTTCAAAAAACAGTACAACGGGGCTCGCGATGAATATTGAAGAATACGTGCCGATGATTATGCCGACCAGCAAAGCAAAAGCGAAATCGTGAATTACCGGACCGCCCAGGAAGAAGAGAGCAACCAGCACGAGGAAAACGGTTAAAGAGGTTAAAATCGTTCTGCTCAGGGTTTCATTGACACTCGCGTTGATGATGTCCGCAAGCTTTCGTTTTAAATCTTTTTTCCGGTTTTCCCTGATCCGGTCGAATACAACGATCGTGTCGTTGATAGAGTAACCGATTACGGTAAGCAGGGCGGCAACAATAGTCAGGGTGAATTCCTTGTTGAGCAGGGAAAGCGCTCCGATGGTAATAATTGTATCGTGAATTATGGCGAGGATTGCGCCTACGGCATAACGGAATTCAAACCGCCAGGAAATATAAATGAGCATGCCGATCCAGGCAAAGACAATAGCGAGCACTGCCTTATTGGTTAAATCTTTTCCTACTTTGGGGCCGACAAATTCAATACGGCGAATTTCAAAATTGCCGCTGCCGAATTGCTTGTTCATCGCTTCATCAGTTTTTGCTTTTAATTCCTGCGTCATCGGATGATTGGTGCGCACGATAATTTCGTTTGTCCCGATTTCCTGAATAATGGCGTCAGTGACGTTGATTCCCTGAAAAGTCTTACGGATGCTGTCGGCGGGAACGGGTTGAGTGAATTTTATTTGAATAATTGTTCCACCGGCAAAATCAATTCCGAAATTTAAACCGCCGTGCCAGACAACAGATAGAATACTGATGATAATCAATGCCACGGAAATTCCGATGGCAATTTTCATTTTCCCCACAAAATCGAAATGAGTTCCCGGTTTGATAAATTCCATTATCTTCTCCTCGTATAAAGACTCTGATTTTCCTAAATACTGATAGTCCGAATGCTTCTGTTCCAGACGAAGTAGTCAAAAATCAAACGTGTAACGAAAATAGCGGTAAACATGCTTACAACAATGCCGATACTCAGTGTCAGGGCAAAGCCCTTAACCGGTCCCGTACCGAAGGCGAATAAAAACAATGCGGCGATCAGGGTGGTGACATTGGAATCCAGAATCGTCAGAAAGGCCTTGGAATAACCGGCGTCTATTGCCGCCCGCGGCGGTTTTCCCAGCCGTAATTCTTCGCGAATACGTTCAAAGATCAGAACATTGGCATCAACGGCGATACCTACGGTAAGAACGATGCCGGCAATGCCGGGCAGAGTGAGAGTGGCTTTAAATGCCGCGAGCACTCCCAACAATACAATAATGTTGAGAATGAGAACGGAATCGGCAACCAGCCCGGAAAAGCGGTAATAAATGACCATAAATAATATGACCAGAATGGAGCCGATAATTGTGGCCATAATGCCTTGTCGTATTGAATCCGTACCCAGCGAAGGACCAACGGTTCTTTCTTCCAGAATATTAACCGGTGCCGGCAGCGCACCGGCTCGGAGGACGATGGCCAGGTCGCGCGCTTCTTCCATGGTAAAAGTACCGGTAATTTGCGCCTGTCCGCCGGAGATTCGCTCCTGAATGACGGGCGCTGAATGGACGATACCGTCTAAAACAATCGCCAGGCGTTTACGGATATTTTCACCGGTAATCCGCTCAAAATCAGCAGCACCCTGGGAATTGAATTTTATGGAAACATTTGGTTCTCCGTAACGATCGGCAATTTGTACTTTTGCCGTTTCCAGGGAAGCGCCGGTAAGAAGAGTCTTGTTTTTTAAAAGATAAGGCACCTGTGCTCTTTGGCCGGTAGTGCCGCCTTCGCGGGTACCGTAGGCAACTATTGATCCTTCCGGAACATTGCCGCGCAATGCTTCATCAAGAGAACCCTCATCATCGACAAGCTTGAACTCCAGAAGAGCGGTTTTGCCGATAATGTTTTTAGCTCTTTCCGGGTCTTTAATGCCGGGAAGCTGCACCATGATTCGATTATCGCCTTCCGGAATAATTTCCGGTTCGGCTACGCCAAACTGGTCAATTCTGTTGCGGATGGTTTCCACACTGTGTTCGATGGTCAGTTTTTTTAGTTCTGCGGCTCTTTTTTCTTTGATTTTCAGATTGACGGCGTATCCGCCTTCGTATGCTGTTGAGGTGGCAATTTCCAGATCATAATACTGGTCGTTGAGAATTTTTTCCAGGGCGGCTTTACCTGCGGCTTCTGTTAATTCCAGAGAAATAATATCGCCCTTTGTCTTTTGGATTTTCCGGAAACGGACTTTATTTTCCATTAATGATTCCTTGAGATCGACCGACATTCTTTCGATCATGTATTCCATGGCCCGGTCGGCGTCGACTTCCAGAATCAGATGCATCCCGCCCTGCAAATCAAGTCCCAGATGAATTTTATCTTTAGGGAAATAATTGTTCCAGGGAGAAGGAATTGGAGTGACAAAGGTAGGTATCAAAAAATACAGAGCAACAAGGCAAACAACTGCCGTAATTCCTATTCTGAGTTTTAAAGATTTGATCATTAAATTGCCCCTTTCTGGTTTATTCCTTTGGTGCCGGCGCTCCCGCTTTGTTGATTATTGTCCCAATGGCTGCACGGGAGACCTTTATCCGTACTTTATCGGCAATTTCCAGAGTCACTACGGCTTCAGCCAGACCGCTTACCTTGCCGTAAATACCTCCGGTGGTCATTACCGTGTCTCCGTAGGCAAGGTTACTCAGCATGGCTTTCTGTTCTTTTTGTTTTTTTTGTTGCGGCCGGATCATCAGGAAATAGAAAATCGCGAAAATAACCACCATGGTAATGATGAAACCCCAGTCACCGCCGCCGGCTCCGCCGGCTCCACCCGGGCTGCCGCCCATTGCGTATGCTAAAGATGTCAATTTAAGTCCCTCCTTTTTGATTCAAAAATGTATTTCTAAATTTTAAAAAACTGTTATTTTCCAATGCCGCGCGAATTTGTTCCAGAAGACGCATGTAATAGCGGACATTGTGAATAGTGTTTAATACCATAGCTAGTATTTCCCCGGCAACAAAAAGATGACGTAAATAACTCCGGGAGAAATTTTTACAGGTATAACAATCGCATGTTTTATCAATCGGATCATTATCTTCCCGCCAGCGGGCGTTTTTTATAACAATCTTTTCGGAATTTGTAAACAATAATCCGTGACGGGCCGAGCGAGTTGGTATAACACAGTCAAAAAGATCAATTCCACAGGAAACACCAAAGACAATGTCTTCCGGGGTACCGACACCCATGAGATAACGAGGTTTATTTTCCGGAAGTGTGGGTGTGACGGCCTCGGCAATGGAATACATAACTTCCTTGGGCTCGCCGACACTTACTCCGCCCAGGGCGTAACCGTCAAAGCCAATCGGTACTATTTCATCAACCGCCTGCCTGCGTAAGTCCGGATATGTGCCGCCCTGGATAATGCCGAATATCGCCTGCTCCTCGTTTTTTTTAGCTTCTTTGCATAGCTTAGCCCATTGCACGGTCAGAGCCAGTGATTTTTGAGCTGCGGATAATGTTGCGGGATAAGGCGTACATTCATCCAGACACATCATAATATCAGAACCAAGAGCTTCCTGAATTGCAACGGCTTTTGCGGGAGTCAGAAGATGTTTGGATCCGTCAATGTGAGAACGGAAAATTACGCCGTCCTTGGTAATTTTTCTCAGTGCGCCCAGAGAGTAAACCTGAAATCCGCCGCTGTCCGTGAGAATGGGGTGGGGCCAGTTCATGAATTTATGCAAACCGCCCAGTTTCTTCACCGTTTCATGACCGGGGCGCAGATACAGATGGTAAGTATTGCCTAAAATTATTGAGGTGCCGCAGTTTTCGATCTGTTCCGGAGTCATTGCCTTAACAGTCCCTTGCGTTCCTACCGGCATAAAAGCGGGCGTATTCACACTGCCGTGCGGTGTAATCATCTTTCCCAGGCGGGCTTGTGAATCCGGGTCTTTTTTTATAAGATCAAATGAAAAAGGCATTTCCCCTACCTCAAATAATCAGCATGCAGTCGCCGTAGCTGTAAAACGTATAACGGTTGTCGACGGCATGCAGGTAAGCTTTTTTTATAAAATCCGTTCCGGCAAAAGCACAGACCAGCAAAAACAGTGATGATTCGGGCAGATGAAAATTGGTTATGAGGCCGTTTACCCTGCGGAATTGATGTCCCGGATAAATAAAGAGATTGGTGAAACCGCTTTGCGCCTTGATCAATCCTTTTTCATCGGCAATGCTCTCCAGTGTCCGGGTTGCCGTTGTTCCCACGGCAATGACCCGCCTGGCGTTGTTGATGATTTCCACCGCTTCCGGGTTGATTTCATAATATTCCGGTTCCATGGCATGATCTTCTACCGAATTCACCGTGATCGGCAGGAAAGTACCGTAGCCGACATGCAGGGTAACTGGTGCAATTTGAACACCTTTCTTTCGCAGTGCCTGCATAACTTCTGCGGAAAAGTGCAGGCCGGCGGTAGGTGCGGCGATGGAACCCGGGTGTTTCGCGTAAATTGTCTGATAACGTTCCAAATCGTCCACAAATTGCTCATCATTATTTTTACGCTTAATATAAGGAGGCAAGGGTGCCCGGCCGTGATTGTTTAAATAATTTTCAAAGTTTCCGGTACAGCTAAAGCAAAGCAGCCATTTTTTCTCGGATATACGGGTGAGAACCTTGGCTTCGCAATCAGTACTTAAAACAATAATGTCATTTTCCCTGAGTCTTTTCGCCGGCCGCAGCAGTACTTCCCATACCGATGAGGTATCAGTTTCTTCTCTTTTAGTTAAAAGCAGTATTTCCAGAGATGCCCCGGTCGGCTTTTTACCGAAAAGACGGGCGGGAATAACCCGGGAATTGTTGATGACCAGGACATCGTCTTTTTGCAGAAACTCGGGTAATTGAAAAAAACTGTAATCGCTTATCCGGCCGCTTTCTCGCTCCAGCCGCATCATGCGGGAACGATCCCTTTCCGGATAAGGATGCTGGGCTATCAGTTCTTCCGGTAGAAAATAAGAAAAATCTTTTAATTCCATAATGTTTTAGTGATAAATCCAAGGTGGCGGCAAGTAATCAGAATAATGAAGTTATGTCAATGGAATAAATTACCGGCGGCCGAAGTAAATCAGAATCAAGCCGGCAATCATGGCGGATATGCCCAGAAAACGCAATTTTGCCGCCGGCAGGTCTACTATTTTCAGCATATAAATCTTGAGCTTTTCCGGAAAAAGGAAATAAGGCAAACCTTCGATAACGAAAACAAGACCTAAGACGCAAAGGAAATAATCCATTCTAAATTCCATCCTTTTTGGCCTGTTCCCACAGTTCATCCATTTCCGCGAGGTCTGTCTGATCGAGATTTTTCCCCCGGGCAGTCAGTTGAGAATCAATGTAGGAAAAGCGCTGTAAAAATTTGTTGGTTGTTTTGGATAAAGCGGTTTCCGCATCAACTTTAACAAAGCGGCTTAAATTAACCAGTGTAAAGATCAAATCGCCCAGCTCTTCTTCGATTTTATTCTGGTCGTTACTTTCCATAGCTCCATGAAATTCATTCAGTTCTTCCTCGATTTTTTTGAATACATCGGTTGTCTTCGGCCAGTCAAATCCGTAAACAGCTGCTGTTGCCGTAATTTTTTGCGCCCGTTGCAAAGCGGGCAGTGAGCGCGGTATGCCGGAGAATAAACTTTCGCCATTCTTTTTTTGAGAGCGTTCTTTCTTTTTAATCTGCTGCCAGTTATCCTTTACTTCCTCAGCTGAATTCACTTTTATATCTCCGAATATGTGCGGATGCCTCCGGATCATCTTTTTTCGAATCCCTTTCATTACATCCGTTAGAGCAAACTCTCCGGATTCCTCACCGATTTCGGCAAGAAACATTATCTGGAAAAGCAAATCACCAAGTTCTTCGGGCAGATTGGACCGGTCTTTGGTTTCTAAAGATTCGATTACTTCATAGGCTTCTTCCAGGATATACTTGCCGATATCTTCCTTTTTCTGCTTTCTGTCCCAGGGACATCCGTCCGGGGCCCTTAACTTCTTTATCAGTAGTATCAGTTTTTCTAATTCTTCATTAATTTTAGTTGTTTCTCTCATTGATTCATAGTCCGTCCGTTTAATGTCATGTTGACTAACATAGATTAGTGAAGCCCGCAATATATGTTCTGTGCCGATGCCGGATCAGCAAATGTATAATTTCAGGCAATAATGGATGATATTATGCAGTAACAGGTAAGATTTCGATATGACATGCATTTTATTAATAAGGGTTTCCTGATTTGCCCCTGATCACTTCCGGAAGATGTTTAATATCGACCGGACCGGTTACCCGCCGAATACCTGTTCTTAAAAATAATCTCATCATATCAACTATTTATTCAAATATGGAACTGCGGCATATTTAATGCTTTAGCAGATGGCCTAGGAAAAGGATATTAGGTCAGCAATTAATGGTAAATCAGCTGCCGGGAGGATGCAGCACAATAAGATAACGGAAGGGAGATAAGTTATATGTTTGCAAGTAAAGAAAATCTGGATTTCATGCTTTATGATGTTTTTGATGCAGAATCGTTGCTTAAGTACCCCTATTACGCGGAACATTCACGGGAAACTTTTGATATGATTTCCGAGACGGCCATGAAGATAGGTACAAATCTGCTGCGGCCGGTGCTCACTGAAATGGATAAAAAACCTCCTGAACTGAACGGTGGCAAAGTAAAGGTTCTTCCCATTGTCAAAGATATTATGAAGGAATATGGCGAGGGAGGATGGATTTCTGCCATTGCCCCGATGGAAACAGGTGGTCAGCAACTTCCTTATCTGGTCAATGTTGTTCCCAATTTTATTTTTGCTGCGGCTAATTATTCGGCCAGTGTTTATTTAATACTTACCGCCGAAGCAGCCCATCTCATCGAGTCTTTTGGCACAGCGGAAATGAAGGAAACATATATCCCTAATATGTTTGCGGGAAAATGGCAAGGGACTATGGCGCTTACCGAACCTCAGGCGGGGACATCGCTTGCGGATATTGCAACGTCGGCCGAACCGACATCAGGAGGATACTACAAAATCAAGGGACAAAAAATATTCATATCCGCATCGGAACATGACGGAGTGGAAAATGTGGTCAATCTGCTCTTAGCCAGAATTAAAGGCGCTCCCGCCGGTGTAAAGGGAATTTCCCTGTTTGTTGTTCCCAATAAAAGGGTCAGTGCGGACGGGACGCTGATTCCGAATGATGTCAATATTGCCGGTACTTATCATAAACTGGGTTATAAGGGCTGCCCGATTAATCAGTTAAGTCTGGGCGAAGAAGAGAATTGCCGCGGCTACCTGGTTGGTGAACCCAACAAAGGGCTTGCCTATATGTTTCAGATGATGAATGCGGCAAGACTTTCGGTGGGCCTTGGTGCTACGGCCATTGCTTCTGCCGCTTATTATGCTTCTCTGGAATATGCCAAAGAACGGCCCCAGGGCAGGTCTATGGGAGAAAAGGATATTAATGCTCCGCAAATACCGATTGTTGAACATGCTGATGTAAAGCGGATGCTGCTTTTTCAGAGGGCGGTTGTGGAAGGTTCCCTCTCTCTGCTTTTCCAGTGCAATAAGTATAATGATTTAACGAAAGTTCTTACAGGGGAAGAGCGGGAAAAATATGCCCTGCTGCTGGATCTTCTGACGCCGGTTGCCAAAAGTTATCCTTCGGAAATGGGTATTTTAGCCGTGAGTCAGGGACTGCAAATTTTAGGAGGTTACGGTTACTGTGACGAATTCCCTCTGGAGCAATTCTACCGGGATGTTCGTATTCATCCCATTCATGAAGGAACTACCGGTATTCACGGAATAACCATACTTGGCAGAAATATAACCATGAACGACGGCCGGGCTTTTAAGATATATCTGGAGGAACTGCAAAGCGTCATAAAAGAAGCAAAAAAATTGCCCGTATTGGAACCGTACGCTCTTGAACTTGCAGCCGCTCTTCAAAAACTTCAGGAAGTTTCCGCACATCTATTGAAACTATCAAAAGAAAAAGGCCGGGAATTTTTTCTTGCCGATGCAACTCTTTATCTGGAGCTATTCGGAATTATTGCGATTGCCTGGCAATGGCTGCTGCAGGCCGTGGCTGTTCAGAAAATATTAAAAACAAAAGATAACCTTTCTGCAGCGGATACCAATTTTTATTCGGGTAAAATGTATACCTGCCGGTATTTCTTTGGCTATGAATTGCCTAAAATTGACGGATTGTGCAGACGACTTTTGAATACGGACGGACTGACTGTAGAAGCGAAAGCGGATTTCTTCTGAAAAAATAAAAATTTATTGTTGAAAAATACCCCGGTGATGGAAAGCTCCGGGGTATTTTTTTGCCGGCTTATTGCTTCCTGACTCGTTTTGGCCTTGCGGGAACTGTATAATTTCAGACAACAGTGAACAATATTATTCACTGCTTTATAAACTATCGATACGATAACGGCTTTCTTGTCACGAGCCGCAGTATTCCCGCAAATTGCCTTCGGAGAAATGTATGATATTCAGCAATATCGATTAAGGCTTTCTAACCTGTCAATAAAATAATCTATTTAAATTAATTGCTTGAAGGAATATTTATCTGCGGCATGGTTCGTGCAAAACATAGCAGGCAAGGACGGATATAATATCGCAGGCTCAATTGCGGCTAATAAATAATTCAGCAAGGAGGATAAATTCATGAAGGTGTCCAAGGTCATGACAGCCAAAGAAGCGGTAGCAAAGTTTATCGGTGACGGAATGACGGTTTTAGTAGGCGGTTTCTTTCACGCAATAGCTTACGACATAACCCATGAGATAATGCGACAGAAGAAAAAGCATCTGACAATTTGCACGCCCAGTTTCAATGAGCACGCCGACCAGATGATCGGATCGGGCTGTGTTGACCGGATTGTGTCGTCTTACGTCTGGATGGAGGTATTCGGTCCTTTATATTCTTTTCGCCGAGCAATGGAAAAGGGCATTCCTCATAAAATTGAAATGGAGGATTACACCAATTTTTCCATGATGGCCAGGCTTGTCGCCGGTGCTCTGGGAATTCCCTATGTTCCCGTTCATTCGCTGAAGGGCAGTGACATGATGAAATATTCGGCCTGGATGGGAGATAATAAAGTAAAACTTATGAAGGATCCTTTCGGTTCCGGTGTTGAGCATGCTGTCGTCCCGGCACTCAATCCGGATATCGGCTATATTCATGCCCAGCGATCCGATGAAGAGGGCAATTTTCAACTGTGGGGGATTACAGGTGATGCTCCCTGGAGTATGCGGGCCTGCAAGCAGGTTATCGTTTCCGTAGAGGAGATAGTCAGCCGTGAAGTTATCGGACGTGATCCGAACAGGACGGTGCTTCCCGGCTATAAGGTTGTTGCCGTTGTCGAAGCGCCTTATGGGTCTCACCCCAAAAATTCTCAGGGATATTACAACGTCGACAGGGACTTTATATTCAAATATATCCAGGAATCGCGCACCGAGGAAGGCTGGAAGAAATTCATGGATGAGTGGGTATACGGCGTGGCCGATCGTACGGAATATCTGAAAAAATATATTGATACTTTCGGGATGAAGAAATTCATGAGCCTGAAGGCTAAAGACATGAGTTCCGGCTCTGTCAATTATGGTTTTTAAGGAGACTGATCATGGCTGATAAATACACTGATTTTACATTGCAGGAACTTATGGCCGTTGCAGCGGCAAGAGAAATTCAAGACGGCGAAAAGGTAATCATCGGAACAGGCCTTCCCCTGATCGGGGCATTTCTGGCGCAGAAAACGCATGCTCCCAATATAGTGGCGATTTATGAATCCGGCGCCATCGACTGCAAACCGATATTTACGCCGTTTTCCGTGGCTGATCCGGTGCTGGTACCCGGCGCCGCCATGCAGGGAGGTTTGGTGGAAGGATTGGGCGTCGTTCATGCGGGCGATCTGGATGTCGGTTTCTTAGGCGGAGCTCAGATCGACAAATACGGCAATCTCAATGCTCATGTCATCGGTGATTACCGCAATCCCAAAGTACGCTTTGCCGGCAGTGGCGGATCAAATGATATCGGCGCCGGATGCAAAAGAACCATTGTGATGATGCTGCATCAGAAACAGCGGTTTTCCGAGAAAGTCGATTTTATAACAACACCCGGATACCTGGGAGGTGGCAAAGAAAGAGAGAAAATGGGATTTCCTGGGGGCGGTCCCAGCGTTGTCGTTTCTACAATGGCTATTTTACGTTTCCATCCGGAAACGAAAGAAATGTACCTTGCTTCCTATCATCCCGGTTTAACCGTAGAAGATGTAAAGGCCAATACGGGCTGGGATTTGAAAGTTGCCCCTGATGTAAAGGAAACCGAACGGCCCGCACCGGAACTGATCCGGATTCTGAGAGAAGAATTGGATCCGACGGGCATATTTCTGAAGAAAAAATAACGGGAGGATAAAATATTATGACAGAGCAAGTAGTGCTTTACGAAAAGAAGGAAAATATTGCAATCATCACCTTTAATCGTCCGGGCGCTTTGAATGCATTGAATACGGAAGTCAATTTGAAACTTATTGAACTTTTGCTTACGGCCGAAAATGATGAGGAAGTGAAAGTTGTGATTTTAACCGGTTCGGGTAACAAAGCTTTTGTGGCCGGAGCGGATATAAAAGAAATGATGACGATGAATTCCATGCAGGCGAGAGCTCATGCCCTTAAAGCAAAAAGAGTGACGGATACGATATGGAACCTGGGGAAACCGGTTATTGCCGCAATCAACGGATTTTGTCTGGGCGGGGGCATGGAATATGCGCTGGCCTGTGATCTCAGAACAGCATCGGAAAATGCAAAATTCGGGCTTCCGGAAGTAAATCTCGGTATCCTGCCGGGGAGCGCAGGTACTCAGAGGCTGCCACGGCTCATCGGGCTGGCGCGGGCCAAGGAATACTGCTTCACAGGTGGTATGTTTGATGCGAAGCAGGCCTGCGAACTGGGGATCGTCAATCATGTATATCCGGCGGAATCGCTGATGAACGAGACGATGATGCTCGCCCAAAAGATTGCATCCAAATCACCTCACTCTTTGAAACTGATCAAGGCAGCGATGAACCGGGGGACGGAAACAGATCTCGAGACGGCGGCGTTGTTTGAAATCGATTGCTTCAGTCTGTGTTTTTCTACACAGGAACAGAAGGACGGCATGAAAAAGTTTGCGGAGAAGAGCAAATAGCAAGCAATGGAGCGGGCCGGTTGATAATATTCTTCCGGTTTGCTGAAAAGATACTTATTCTATCAAGAGAAAGGAAATGAAAATGACAGAGAAAATTGCAGTCATGGGTGCAGGCACGATGGGGTCGGGGATTGCACAGATCGCCGTGGAAGCCGGATTTGCGGTGACCGTTGTGGATACCGAACAAGCTTTTGTGGATCGCGGAATCGGCGGTATAAAAAAGTTTCTGGAGAAAAAAGTTGCCAAGGGAACCTATACGCAGGAACAGTTTAAGGCTATGGATGGGCGGCTTTCCGGCACAACGGACATCAAGAAGGCGGTGGAAGGAGCCGTGATGGTTGTGGAAGCCGTATTCGAAAATATTGACCTGAAGAAGGAAATCTTCCAAAAGCTGGACGGATTATGCCCGAAAGAGGTTATTCTGGCGAGCAACACCTCCACGCTCAGCATATCCGTTATTGCCGGAGTGACCAAGAATCCGTCCCGCGTGATCGGGACCCATTATTTCAGCCCGGTGCCGCTCATGCGGCTGGTGGAAGTTATCCGCGGCAAGGAAACCAGCGATGCAACTGCTGCCAAGACCGTTGAGCTGTGCAAGAAATTCGGCAAGACTCCTATCGTCGTGAAAGATATTCCCGGATTTATCGTCAACCGTTTCCTGTGCCTCATTTACAATGAAGCCGCCAACATGATTCATAACGGTTCGGCCAGTGCCCAGGATATCGACATGGCGATGAAGCTCGGCTGCAACTGGCCCATGGGGATAACCGAAATAATCGATCTGGCGGGTGTGGATGTTTGTGCGTTTGCCATGGAGGCAATGTATCAGATGACGGGAGAAGAGCGTTATAAACCATCTCCCTTGTTTGCCAAGATGCTTGCGGAAAAGAAGCTCGGCCGCAAAACCGGCGAAGGCTTTTACAAATACAATAACAAATGATTTTGTCGATATACCGGACATAGAAGGAAGATAAATTATGGAAAAGAGAGAAATTGTTTTTGTGCAGGTTGCCAGGACCGCTTTCGGCAGATTAGGCGGCAGTTTGAAGGATCTTACCGCGGAAGAGTTGGGCAGTTTAACGCTGAAGGCTCTTGTCGAGAAAACCAAAATTTGTGAACGGGGTGTTGTGGATTCTGTTTTTGCCGGTTCCGCCTTTCATATGGCGCGAGCCATCAGTCCGGCCCGCTGGATAGTGCTTGATGCCGGCCTTCCTCTGACGACAACGGCCTCTTATGTTGAGATGCAGTGCGGTTCAGCCATTGACGGCATCAATCATGCCGCCTGGAAGATTTTAAGCGGCGCGGCGGATTGTGTCATTGCTGGTGGAATGGAATCATTCAGCCAGCTTCCCTTCAAGTATTCTTCAAGCCCCACGCCTTATCGTATTTCCCCGCCGAAGCTTTTTGAATATTGTTTGCAGCCCAAACCAAAAGAAGGCAGAGCATATGCGCCGTTCGAGATGGGACTGACGGCGGAGAATTTAGCGGAGAAATACGGTATCTCCCGCCAGGAGCAGGATGAATTTGCTTTCCGCAGTCAGACGCTGGCGAAAAAAGCAATCGAAGCGGGTTATTTCGTTGAGGAGATTGTACCGGTTTTCATTTCTCAGGGAAAGAAAAAACCTCCTGTCGAATTTAAAGTAGACGAGCATCCCCGTCTGGAGAGCCTGGAAAATCTGGCCAAGCTGCCGCCGGCTTTCCAAAAGGACGGCACGGTTACAGCGGGAAACTCATCCGGATTAAATGACGGTGGAGCGTTTGTTCTTATGATGACAAAAGAGAAGGCACAGCAGTGGGGGTATAAACCGCTGGCTCGCTGGATTTGCGGTACGGAATACGCAGTTGATCCGTCCATTATGGGTATTGCTCCGGCCTATGCCGTTCCCAAGGCTCTGAAGATGGCCGGATTAAAGCTTTCCGATATGGATGTCGTGGAATGCAATGAAGCATTTGCCGTGCAGAATCTTGCCGTAATTCGCGAGCTGGAAAAGCAAACCGGGGAAAAGGTTAATATGGACAAGTGGAACCCACTGGGAGGAGCCATTGCTTTCGGGCATGCAAACGGTGCTTCCGGCGCACGTTGTGCCATGTTTGCCATGGGACAGCTGATCCGTACCGGCGGCAAATACGGTTTGTTTACGGCCTGCTGCGGCGGCGGGCAGGGAGTCGTTTCCGTAATTGAGAATTTGCAGAGGTAAAAATTCGGGCGAACGAAATTTTTTACGGAACTTCAACTGTCATGGGCTTCTCAGGATAATGGAATGCCGTGAAATCAGCCGTCCGGAAAAAGTTCAAAAAGTTTGCCCGGTTAAGGAGAATAAAAAATGAAAGCAAACGATGTTGTAATAGTCAGCGCGCTGCGTACGCCCTTTGGACGTTTTGACGGTGTTCTGAAAAGTGTGTTGAGCATGGATTTGGGGGTGCTTGCTTTAAAGGAAGTAGTAAACCGGATTGGTCTTGATCCCGCGCAGGTTGATGAAACGTATTACGGCACCTGCATTCCCGCCGAATATGCCATCTATACAAATGTGCCGGCCCGCCAGATTACACTGCTGGCGGGATTTCCGGAAAACAATATATCGCTCACCATAGATCGCGCCTGCTGTTCATCGATGACGGCGTTGCGGTTGGGCTATCGCGCGATCAAGTCCGGTGATGCCGAAGTTGTAATTGCATCCGGTGCGGAAAACATGGGCAATACCCCCTTGATAGCCAGTGCGGCGAAAGCACGCTGGGGAGTGCGTTTGGGTCCTATTGAGCTCGAAGATGTCTTGTTTGAATTGGGGTACGGACGTAAGGGATTTGCTCCTGTTGCTACCGATGCCGGTTTTGTTGCTGAAGAATACGGAGTAACCCGCGAGATGCAGGATGAATGGGCACTGGCCAGTCACAACAAATATTTTAAAGCTTATTCGGAAGGGAAATTTAAAGTAGGCGAGGAACTGATGCGTATTGAAATTGCCCAGAAGAAAACTTCCATTGTTCTCGATCGCGATGAATCTCCCCGGAATAATTTGAGTATCGAAAAGATGGCGTCATTGAAAACCGTTTACGGCAGTCCCACGGTAACTGCCGGTAACGCTCCCGGATTGAATTCCGGCGCTTCAGCTATAGTTTTAATGAGCCGCAAAAAAGCGGATAAATTAAAACTGCAGCCTCTGGCCGAGGTTGTAGCCTGTGAATCCGGAGCGGGAACTCCCAAGTACATGGCCTGTGTGCCTGCCCAAACCATCGACAAAATGTTTTCCCGGGTCAATTTAAATGTTGATAAGATGGATTTGATTGAAATCAATGAGGCCTTTGCCGCAGTTACACTGGTTTCTCTCAAAATGCTTGCCGGGAAAGATCCGCAGAAAATGAAAGAACTTCAGGCAAAGACCAACGTCAACGGAGGGGCTATTGCCATTGGCCATCCGGTCGGAGCTTCCGGTGCCCGGATTACCATGACCATGATGTATGAACTGATAAGGAGAGGCGGGGGAGTAGGCGTTGGAGCGATCTGCGGCGGCCTTTCCCAGGGAGAGGCGATTGTAATAAAGGTATGAAATGCAGCTAATATAGTTATTTAAAGGGAGGAGAATTTAAAATGGATTTCAAATTAACTGAAGATCAGATTATGCTGCGGGATACGGTGAGAAGGATTGCCGCGGAAAATTTCGCCCCGAAGGCGGCCGAGTTCGACGAAAAGGAAACATTTCCCCAGGAAAATTTCCGAATTCTTTCGGAAAATGGTCTTCTCGGTATTCAGGTTCCGGAAGAATACGGCGGTGCCGGAGCCGGTATGTTGTCGCTTATTCTGACCGTGGAAGAAGTGGCCCGTGCCTGTGCCGGAACGTCGGTGATTCTGACGACGCAGGCCCTGGCGAGTGATCCTATACTTTTGGGAGGAACGGAAGAACAGAAAAAAACATATCTCTACCGGCTGGCGTCAGGTGAGTGCATGGGAGCCTGCGCCATTACGGAGCCGGGAGCAGGTTCCGACGTTTCCGGTATGAAAACAGCAGCCAAGAAGGTTGACGGCGGTTATCTGCTCAACGGATCGAAAATATTTATTACCAACGGAGGCGTATCGGAAATAATTACCGTTCTTGCCTATACCGACAAGGAAAAGGGTAATAAAGGCATCAGCATGCTGATAGTGGAAAAAGGTGACAAGGGATTTACCGTCGGTAAGGAAGAACACAAAATGGGAATTCATGCCTCCGATACGCGGGAATTGATATTCGAAGACGTTTTCCTGCCCGAAAACCGGCTTCTGGGCGGACCGGGAAACGGCTTTAAAATTTTGATGCAGACTTTCAATTATACGCGTCCGGCGGTAGGAGCGCAGGCGCTCGGTATTGCCCAGGGCGCGCTTGATGCGGCAATCAGTTATGCCAAGGAACGGGTGCAGTTCGGAAAATCACTGGCTTCTTTCCAGGGTATGCAATGGATGATTGCTGAAATGGCGCTGGCGGTGGAAACCGCCCGGACGATGGTTTACCGGGCTGCTTCCACAATTGATGCGGAACCCGCATCCCCCGATATTCCGAGAATTGCTTCCATGGCCAAATGGTATGCCTCGGATACGGCGATGAAAGTTACCACCGATGCCGTCCAGATTTTCGGAGGTTACGGTTACATTCGGGAATATCCGGTGGAGCGGATGATGCGCGATGCCAAAATAACCCAGATTTACGAAGGGACAAATCAGGTGCAGCGTATAATCATTGCCAATCAGATTTTGAAATAGGAGAGTTATCCGGGATTTTTGCCGGATAAAAAACCGGATGAAAAAAAAGCAATCAGGCGTATGTTTGTAACAAACATTATTGCCAATTATTAAGAAGGGAGGTTTTGCATAGTCGTTTTTGTGAGATCAACGTAAAGAGGCGGAAAGAGAAAATCAAAATTATTTTACAACAAAATCAAGGAGGTCAAAAAGATGTTTGCAAAAAAAGCACTGATACTCAGAACATTATTGATCGTGTTTGCCTGTTGTTTTTTTATGGCGGGAAATGCCGATGCGCAAAAGGCCATATCTTTTAAATTCGGTTTTGTCAGCAACGCCAAGCTCCAGGGCGGTTTATATGGGTCGCTGGTGGAGAAATACGTTAACGAATATTGCAAGGGAAAGATCGAAGCCAAATTCTTCCCGAGCGCCCTTTTGGGAACTGATCCGGAAATGATGGATAAGACGAAACTGGGGCTCATCCAGGGTATGGTATCGCCGCTTAACGTTTTCGGCAATGCGGTGCCTTATGTCGATGTTTTGATGCTGCCTTTCCTTTCCAATACCTGGGACAAGGTTTTTAAATTTGTTGATTCTCCCGTTGGTCAGGAATTTTTACAGGGAGTGGAAAAATACGGTTACAAAGGATTCGGCTACAGTGGTTACGGCATGTCCGGTCTGGAAACCACAAAAAAAGCGACAACCCTGGAGGAATTTCAGAAAATGAAATTCCGGGTTGCCGAATCACCTGTTCTGAAAAAAACGTTTGAAGCCCTCAAAATAACCCCGATGGTCATTCAATTCCCCGACCTTTATGAAGCATTGAAGCAGGGAGTTGTCGACGGCTGCGATATGCCGGCGGATGTGGCCGTATTCGTTAAATTTACGGAAGTCATCAAATTCTTTGTTCCCACCAACCATAACTTCGGCTGGTACATGTTTATTACCAATAAAGCCTGGTTCGATAAACTTCCCGCCGATGTTAAAACACAATTTACCGCGGCTGTGAAGCGTGCCAGCAAAGAATCTCTGCAGAACAGCTATAATGCGGAAATGGCGGCTCTGAAAGTATTTAAGGATAAGGGAATAGAAGTTATTCCTCTTTCCACCGAAGAATTCAACAAAATGTCCAACCTGACAAAATCGGTTTATGACTGGAGAGTGAAGTCTTACGATGATTACGGCAAAAAGATGGCCAAGAAGGTATTTGAACAGATGGGCTATAAATATGATTGGAGCGGAAAGTAATTAACTCATCCTGCATTGCGGGTTTTCCGACCCGCAATGCAGTTTCCTATTGTTGATTTGCGGGGAGGTATTATGTTGTCGAAAGTTGAAAAAATTCTGTCTCTGACCGAAGAAAGCATCATTCTGGTGAGCATCATCAGCTCTCTGATTTTCGTGTTTGTCAATATTGTTCTCAGGTATTTATTTGCCGGGGGATTTGTCGCCGCGGAGGAATACGCCCGTTACACAATGGTCCTCCTGGTGTACGTGGGCCTGAGCCAGGTCGTAAAAAAAAGAGGCATGATCAAGGTTGATATAATTACTACGTTTATAAAAAAGCTGCAATTGCCCTTCGATCTTTTATCCAACATACTTTCGTTTGCCGTTGCGGTTTTTCTCATATGGTTCGGCTGGCAGTTTACCGTCTGGCAATTTGCTACCGGTCAAAAATCGATCGGTATGGAGCTGCCTCTGTGGATAGCCTACGCCGTTGTTCCTTTGGGCGGAGTGCTGATGTCCATGCGCTATATTGTAGATACAATTTTAATAATAAAAACGGCTTCGAAAAAAGCGGAAACGATTTAACATCCTGAGGAGGTGATCTATCATGGATATGATAGTACTTGTAATATTTCTGGCCCTGACGCTGCTCAGCGTTCCGATCGGGTTTGCCCTGTTTTTAGCGTCAATGATTGGTTTTGCCTGGTTTACGGATCTGTCCCTTATCATGTTGGGGCAGGCCATGTTCATCAAACTGGATAAGTTTTCCCTTCTCAGTATTTTGTTTTTCGTCCTTGCTGGAAATCTCATGGCCCGCGGTGCCATTGCCCGGAAGATTGTTGAGTTTGCAAACGCCCTCGTGGGACATTTTAAAGCAGGGCTTCCTATATCCGGTGTTGTTTCCTGCGGATTGTTCGGAGCGGTTTCCGGATCGGCACTGGCCACCCTTGCAGCAATCGGCGGTCTGATCGTGCCGGAAATGAGAAAAAAGAAATTCGACGATGATTTTACTGTGGGCCTCATGACAACATCTTCCGTATTGGGGATTATTATTCCGCCCAGCATTCCGATGATTATCTACTGCCTTGTTACGGACGTTTCCATTGCCAAACTTTTCATGGCCGGATTTCTGCCCGGAATATTTTTGATTTTGCTGTTGAGTATTTATAGCATTTATAATTCCAGAAAGAGCACGAACGCGGATGTTGTCATCAATGCCAGTTTCAGTTTTTCCCATTTGGGTAAGGCTCTTTCCACGGGCATCTGGGCATTGTTCATGCCTGTTATTATCTTCGGCGGAATTTTTTCCGGAGTATTCACGGCGACGGAAGCCGCAGTTATCGCGTCCGTTTATGCCTATCTTGTTGAGTTTTTCATTTACCGGGAGTTGTCCATAAAACAGATCGCCCGCATTACCGTCGATTCCGGAGTTACGCTCGCCTCGATATTAATCATTACGGCGGGATCCATGCTGCTTAGTGATTATCTGACCATTATGCAGATTCCCGACCGGATTACGGACTGGATCGTGGGGACAATGCATACGCAGCTGTTCTTCTGGCTGATGGTGAATGTCATGCTGCTTGTTGTCGGCTGCATTATGGAAGTTATTGCGGCCATCCTGATTCTTGCCCCTATCCTGCTTCCTCCGGCGCTGCAGCTGGGCATTGATCCGGTTCATTTCGGATTGATCATGTGTGTTAATCTGGGGATAGGCTACATTACACCTCCGGTGGGTGTGAATTGTTTTCTTTCGGCAAAACTTTTTAATATACCGACAGTTCAGGCTTTTAAGGCAATACTGCCCACAATGCTGGTGCTTTTAGTGGCTCTGCTGATACTGACATTTGTGCCGACTATTACAACAATTTTGCCTACTTATTTCTTAGGCGGGACGAAGTAATTGTTTTTGTTGCAGGGGATGCTTGAATTGCGAAACACCTTTTGATAAGTTCTTTCAAAGCAGCGGATTGTTGAACTGTAGTATTAGTTTACGGAGAGGTCGAATATTTTGAAAAAAACGCTTTCCGGAAAAAGATATGCGAATGAAAATTTAACCGCGGGCAGGGTGTTTATGAAATCAAAAAACCGGTTTTTCGAGAAAATTGCGCAGCTGAACGACGAATTGGGGAAAAAGGGAAGACTGCTCGCGTCAGTTTATAAAATCAGCAAGTTGCTGGATCATCCCGCGAACCACGATAAAATTCTTCAGGCAATTTTAAACGAATCGCAAAAAATATTCGGATTTTCCCGGGGAGTAATCCTTTTAATCAACAAGGCGGAGAACAGGCTCGAAGGCAAATACTGTATCGGGATGACGACTGTTGAAGAGAAGAGGGCTTTTGCGCATCCCCTCAGCCTGAAAACGCAGATCTGCCGGGAAACGATTGCCGCCAATACGGGAAAAATCAATTACGCCCGTGATCTCAAGAGCGATCCCAGCTTCACGGAATTTGACCGGAAGATGGAAAAGATCTGGAGAAGAAAATCCGCTATTTCGGTTCCGTTGAAAATCAACAGAGAGGTAATCGGTGTCATTGAAGGCGATAGTATTGAACAGGAGTTGATCCTGTCCCCGAGTGATATCCGGTTGTTTACGGCTTTTGCCAATCAGGCGAGCATTATTCTGGAAAATGCCAGACTCTATGAACAGCTGCTGGAAGAACGCAACATTGCCAAAAGCATTTTGGAAAATGCTCCCAGTGGAATTCTGGCCGTGGACGAATACCGGAAGGTTAAATCCATCAACCGCAAAGCGGAAGAGATACTCAAGGTCAGAAGGCGAAAAATACTGGGGAAGCCTATTGCAGAATCATTATGGGAAAATATTGCCCAAGTGCTTGATGATACGATCGATAATAACCGAACAACGCATCGTGCCGAAATCGCCAACAGTAAAAAAGATGGGACAGCTGAGGTATACGAAGTCAATTCATCCATCCTGAAGAGTCATGCCGGTCATGTTTCCGGGGCAATCCTGACAATCCAGGATCTGACGGAAATTAAACAGACTGAGGCCATGTTGAGGCGTATCCATACTCTCTCTTCGCTGGGGCAGATGTCCGCCAATATTGCCCACGAAATCAGAAATCCTCTGGCCAGCATCAATTTCAATATCCAGAATTTGTCTAAAAAACTGTCGCATGACCAAACCTTGCAGCGCACGCTGCGCAATACCATGGAAGGCGTTGAACGGATTAAGCTGATTATCAAGCAGACACTTGATTTTTCTAAAAACACCCAGCCGGCAATGATACGCGGACATATCCATGACATCTTGCTGGATTCCATCGCGCTTATTGCACCGCATCTGAAAGAGAAAAAAATTGAAATTCGCCGGGACCTGGGCCGCAATATTCCCGATATCTTTTTCGATCCTCACCAGATTCAGAATATGCTGGTAAACTTGCTGATGAATGCAACGGAAGCCATGCCCCGGGGCGGTGTTATCTCCATTCGGAGCAGAATAGAAGCGCCGCACAAGGGAAATCGTCTTCTGCTGACAATCAAGGACGACGGAATCGGCATTCCGCCGGAAAATCTGAAAAAGATATTCGATCCGTTTTTCACCACCAAACAGGACGGCACCGGACTGGGGCTGTCCATTGTCCATAAAATCATTGAACAGCATAATGCCTTTATTGATGTTCGCAGCAGGGAAAACAGGGGAACGAGCTTTTTCCTGAGATTTCCTCTGGCGGGGGGGTGTTAATGGATATGTATCGGTACAAAATCCTTATTATTGATGACGATAGGTTGCTGCAACAGTCTCTGGATGATATTCTGTCCGAGAAGTTTGAAGTCAGCATCGTCGGAACAGGCGAAGCGGCACTCAAACACTTGAAAACTTATCCCATTGATTTGGCTCTTCTCGATATCAAACTGCCCGGTATCGACGGTATTGAAACTCTACGTCTGATTCGTCAGATGGAGCTTGAGGTGGCGGTAATCATGATGACGGCTTACGAAGATGTCAAGTCTGTAGTTACAGCTATGAAGATGGGTGCTATCGATTATCTGGTAAAACCGCTGGATATCGAAGAACTGGAAGTGATTATTGAAAAAGCCCTGGAAAATCTGCGTCTAAGGCGCGAGCTTGAGGAACTTCGTGCCCAGATGACCAAGGAGTATGATATTGACGATATCATCAGTGAAAGTGCCGGAATGAAAATGGCTTTAAAGATGGTCAATATTGTGAAGGATAGTTATGATACGACGGTTCTCCTGGAAGGTGAGACGGGATCGGGAAAAGAAGTGCTGGCCAAGATGATTCACTACGGGAGCGAGCGCATGGGCAAACCGCTGGTCAGCATCAATTGCGGTGCCATCAGTAAAGATCTGGTGGAGAGTGAACTTTTCGGTTATGAAGAAGGAACATTTACCGGCGGCCTTAAGGACGGCAAAAAAGGCAAATGTGAACTTGCCGACGGCGGCACATTGTTTCTCGACGAAATCAGCGAACTGCCTCTTTCCGCCCAGGTCAAGCTGCTTAGGTTTCTGGAGGATAAAGAATTTTATAAGGTCGGCGGAACCGAAAAGAAAAAAGTGGATGTCCGTATTATTGCCGCCACCAATCAATCTCTGTCCGAATGTATTAAAGCAAAAACCTTCCGCGAGGATCTTTATTACCGGTTAAATGTGGCCAAGATTATTATTCCGCCCCTGCGGGAGAGAAAAGAAGATATTATGCCGCTGGTCCATCTTTTTCTCAAAAAGTTTAATGAAAAGTTCGGCAAAAAATTTCAGGGTGTTTCGCCGGAGGCCGAAAAAATGTTTCTCCTCTACCGTTGGGAAGGCAATGTGCGGGAATTAAAGAACACTCTGGAAAGAATTGCTCTTATGGAAAACGATAAACAGATTATGCCCGGCCATCTTTGGTTTTTGCAGTCGATGATGAATACCGCAATTTT
>MVRV01000042.1 GCA_002068015.1 Smithella sp. PtaU1.Bin162 | reverse complement strand
TCAGATCCACACGTTTACCATCCAGGTACATTTTGTTTTGAATCAGGAGATTTTTCTTATAACAATCTTCAATGAACTGACGGAATGTTTCTCCGGGAACATCCGGGCTGTCGAAAATCCATCTTTCCATGCGGATGAAGTTTTCTACAAAATCTTTGTTATCCATGTTTTGCGAAAACCCCACATATTTATCAATCATTAAACGTGCGGGATTGAGGAGCAGGAATGCAAAGTTCATGAGATCTCCGGGGATATTACTGAATGTCCGAATCAATTTATCAGTGTCCAGTTCTTTCATCCAAACATGCAAAAGTCCCTGATTCGTATCAAAGTTGGTAGGTGTAACTGTTACGACCAGGTTTTTGATTTTTTCCGGATGAAGGGCCGAATACATGACACAGAAAGTTCCGCCCATGCAAATACCCATCAGATTGATTTTAGGAATTCCATGCTTTTCCCGGATAAAATCAACGGCATTGTTAATATAGCCGTTGACATGATCATCAATGGTCAGGAAACGATCCTTGCGTGTGGGATATCCCCAGTCCATCATATATAAATCAATGCCATTGTTGATAAAAGTTTGCACGACACTTCTGTTGGGCTGCAAATCGAGCATTGTCTCCCGGTTAATTAGGGCATAAATTACCAGCAAGGGAGCTTTGAGTTTATTTTCAGCTGTCTCCGAACGGAAATAATGCTTTAATTTAATCCGGTCTTCTTCATAAACGACCTCGTAAGGTGTAGTGGCCAGATCAGAATTGAGATCACCGAGCAGAACGTCAGATGCCCGAGAAGCACGTTTTTGAGCATCTTCGGCGCTCTGGGCTAATTTCTCCAGTATAAGATCAACGGGAACCTTCATTTCTATGGTACCTCCTGAAAACAAAACCTCAATTAAGTTGATTTAACTTTTTTTCCAATTCTTTTACACGTTTTTTCAGCATATGGAATTCTTTATACAGATCATCCATTTCTTTATTTGTCGGTACGGGGAAAAACTGCAGCAGATCCTGCACAAAACTATCTTTGGCTAAAATATAATCTTCCATTTTATTGATCGTCTTATGCAGCGTATCCGTATATTCCTTGGACTTGAAAAGCGTCATGTAATGTCCTTCTAAGATTTTCACCCAGACGGCATAAGTTTCATTTACTTCTTTCGGCAATATGCCTTCCTGAGCCATTGTCTGCAGCTTTTCCTCCAGAACCTTGAACGATTTTTCTACGGGCAGATAGATAACCGAAAGAAATTCAGCCAGTGTTGCTTCAAAGAGGTTTTTTTTATCCAGGAATTCCTGAAATCTTTCCTGGTAAAATCTGGTGAGACCAAGTTGCGGTACGTGAAAGTATTGCCGCAGCTCTTTTTCGTAGATATCGGTTAGGGCCTTGAAGGCTTCCTGATCCATGTTGTCGAAATTATAAGCCTCTGTGCGCCGTCCGATTTTTCCTGCTTTTTCCAGAATGTGTTGCTGTATCTGAAAGCTGGCTTCCCACGCTGATCTGGTCATTTTTAAAATTATCTCCGGCAGTGTATTGACGGCTTTGGCGGCGGCAGCAGCCGATTCTGGTTCCTTCATTACTTGTGAAAATGATTTTATTAAATTCAGATTCTTTTGCCATTGTTCCGCGAAGCGGTTATTAGTGCCGGTTTGATTTCTTAATCCATCAGGAAATGTTGCCTCGGATAATTTAGACCAGTTATCGATGGATGCTTTTAACCATGATGGGAACGGAAAACCAGTTTCTTTATTTTGTTTGTTGTCTTCGGGCATAATTCACCTCGTGAAAATTCATTTTGACTAAGAAGCAGGTACTGTAAAATCGAATAATATCCGGAAAAATGCATAATCGAACAGGCCACTGGCCGGTGAATAAGATTGAAAGGAAACATGTGCACTCATGACTTTATTCTCCGGGATTTTAGCGGAGGCACTTTATCAAACAATGACTGGCTTTTTTTTAATATAGAAGGTGTTTTTTGTCAATGGTTATTGGAGCAGGCGGGCATTCAGCAATTTTATAATTCATGATTTGTAAGTTCTTATAATATCTTTGTCGGTTTCCGGTATGCTCGAGTTTTGCGGCCGCAGATTAAATCCATATTCTTTTGAAAATGTAATTATTTCAATTATTGATAAATGTTCTCTTGACATACAATTATTAAACTCTTATAGTCAAGATAACATGAGGAGTGTTTTTTTATTATGATGCAATGACACAACTGGGATGGTTAAGGATCGCATAACTTAATCGTCCCGTTGCCTTTCCTGTAAAAGAAAGGGAGGCAAATGGCATGACAGGATCAATGCTGGTTGAACTCATTAAAAGCGGTGCGGAGCCCGGTGTGCGAGAGAGGGCCAGAAGCTTTATCAGAAAATTCCACTGCCTTTCCTATCATACCTTCTCTGAATCATCCGCTATTAAATGTTTTTTCTATAATTCCCGTCTGCTGTTATTCGGAAATAAGCGTAATATTGCGGCCATTATCCGGCAGTGGGTTCATATTATTAATCCTGCTTCAGTAAATTTCAGTCCCTCTGACATGCTTTTTGTGGTTTTGGTGCAGATGTCTTTTCCAGAAATGAAATTAATATTAATCGAGAATGTCTAAACTTAACCATTTAAAAAGAGAGCGGTATAGCCATGAACAGAGAAGAGCAAATGAGCGAAGGAGTAGTAGTATCAATTCGCGGAAGTGTCATTGATGCCTACTTTCCTTTAAGGATTCCCGAAATTCGTCATGTTTTAAAAACCGGTGAAAATAATCATATTCTCATTGAAGTCAATACCCAGCTGGATGCTCATACCGTCCGCGGTATCGCGTTGACACCGACTCAGGGATTATCACGGGGCGCCGTTGTCATTAATCAGGGAAATCCTTTTACGGTTCCCATAGGGAAAGAACTGCTCGGGCGTGTTTTCAACGTCTTCGGTGATACGATTGACTATAAAGAACCTTTGACTTCCCTTGAACGGCGTTCCATTCACGGTGTTCCCGTTCCCCTAACTCAGCAGTCAACGGTTTCGGAAATATTCGAAACCGGTATTAAAGCCATAGATGTTCTTTCGCCTCTGGAAAGAGGAGGGAAAGCCGGTCTGTTTGGCGGTGCCGGTGTAGGGAAAACGGTCCTTATTACCGAAATGATCCATAATATGGTCGGGAAACATGCGGGTATCAGCATTTTTTGTGGTATCGGAGAGCGCTGCCGGGAAGGTGAGGAACTCTATCGGGAGATGGTTGAGGCAGGCGTTATGCCCAACACGGTAATGGTTTTCGGCCAGATGAATGAACCGCCGGGTGCCCGGTTTCGAGTGGGTCACGCCGGGCTTACCATGGCGGAATATTTCCGTGATGATCAGCGCCAGGACGTATTGCTTTTGATTGACAATATCTTCCGGTTTATTCAGGCTGGGTCCGAGGTCTCGGGACTTATGGGACTCTTGCCCTCCCGTCTCGGTTATCAACCAACGCTGGCTACCGACCTGGCGGAACTGGAAGAACGTATCTGCAACACGACAACCGGTGCCATTACCTCTATTCAGGCTGTTTATGTTCCCGCGGACGATTTTACCGATCCATCGGCAGTACACACCTTTGGTCACCTGACGGCTTCCATATCATTGTCGAGGAAAAGGGCCAGTGAAGGCTTTTACCCGGCCATTGACCTTTTGCAGTCGGGTTCGAAAATGCTCATGCCGCTTATTGCCGGTGCAAGGCATTACTCCATTGCCCAGGAAATACAAAAGACTCTTAGTACCTATGAAGATCTTAAGGATATCATTGCCATGCTGGGTATTTCCGAACTTTCCCGGGAAGATCAAAGGACGGTCAACCGCGCCAGAAGGCTGGAGAGATTTTTTACTCAGCCTTTTTTTACTACTGAACAGTTTACGGGCAAACAAGGGCGTATGGTAACCAGGGAAGAAACCCTGAACGGATGTGAGCGTATTCTGAATGATGAGTGTGCCGATCTTCCGGAAAGCTGTCTTTATATGATTGGTGGATACGAGGAGGTAAAAAAACCATGAACCTGAAGATTCTTTTGCCTTCGCAAGTTCTGATCAGTCAACCTGTAAAAAAAATTATTGCCGAGGCCGGCAACGGTTCTTTCTGTATTTTGCCCAATCATGTGGATTTTGTGGCGGCATTAAGCCCCGGTATTTTTTCCTTTACTTCAGCCGAATGCCGGGAAGAAATGCTGGCTATGGATGAAGGAACACTGGTGAAATGCGGTTCCGAAGTTCTCGTCTCAACTCGTAGTGCGGTCCGGGGACCCGATCTTGGTACACTCAAAAAAACGGTGGAAGAAAATTTTATGTCGCTGGATGAAAAAGAAAAAGTTGCCCGGGCCGCCGCGGCCAAACTGGAAATCGATATTGTCCGGAGATTTATGGAACTGAGCAGCCATGGATAATTTAAAAAAGAAGTCGAAAGAAAGAAGACGGTCGCGCGCTGAAGCTTTTATCCGGCTGATAGCTGAAAAGGAACGACTCAAGATCCGTGTTCGCCAGGAAAACGATGAAACGATCTGGTTCGGACTCGGCGTATTCGGTGTTGTCGGCTGGTCCGTTGCCATTCCGACGTTAATCGGCGTTGCCATCGGTCTCTGGATCGACAAAAACTGGCCCAGCCAGTATTCCTGGACGCTGACGCTGCTTATCGGAGGTGTCATGCTGGGCTGTCTTAATGCCTGGTACTGGGTAAAAAAAGCCGGTGTCAGGAAAAGTGATAACGGAGAAGATAAATGAGTGGATTCGAGATTCTAATTCCGCTTTTTGCCGCCGGTCTGGCCCTGGGGTTACTTTATTTCCGGGCTCTGTGGATGACAGTATGCCGTCTGACTGAGTCCCCCCGTCCCGTTCGTCTGCTCATGGTAAGTTTTGCTGTCCGGCTTATGTTGCTTGTGCTTTGCTTATATTTCATCATGGACGGATACGCAGAGAGGTTATGTGCGGCAGTTGCCGGATTTATCGTCGCCCGCGAAATATGTAAACGTCTCTGGGGGACAAAGCGGGAGCAGAGACATCTGCCGGCAGAGGGTAAAAGCTGTTTTTAAAAAGGAGAAAATATGGAAGTCATGGCCATATCACAGATCAGTCCCGATCAGGTCGTTTACTGGCAGTGGAAATTTGTTACAATCAATGCCACACTGGTTTATACTTGGCTGGTGATGTTTATTCTCGTCTTCGGTTCCTGGCTGGTTACACGCCGGCTGTCACCAACCATTCACAGTTCCCGCTGGCAGAATTTTCTGGAAGTGGTTGTTTCCGGGATAAAAGGCGAAATTGATGAAGTGAGTAAAGGGGAAGCCGGCCACTATCTGCCTTTTATCGGTACGCTGTTTCTTTTCATTGCTCTGGCGAATCTGCTTGCGATTGTCCCTGGTTATGTTGCTCCGACGGCATCGCTCACGACAACGGCGGCGCTGGCCATTTGTGTGTTTATTGCCGTGCCGCTCTACGGCATTGCCAAGCAGGGAATAGGTGAATATCTGAAAGAATATTTCCGGCCAACCTTCATTTTCTTTCCCTTCCATGTCATGGGTGAGCTTTCCCGGACGCTTGCGCTTACCGTAAGACTTTTTGGAAACATTATGAGCCATGAAAAGGTTATCGCCATACTGCTGTCCGTTACGCCGCTTTTTTTCCCCGTTGCCATGCAGATTCTGGGATTGTTGATCGGACTTATTCAGGCCTATATTTTTTCTATTCTTGCCATGGTCTATATTGCTTCGGCAACACAAGTCCATGCGGAACACGAGAAATAGGAAGTTAAACAGAAAGACGTTTAAACTTATTACAGAAAGGAAGGAATATTATGGATAGTGCCACTTTCATTGCCATGGCTTCCATCATTGCAGCGGGTTTATGTATGGGTATCGGTTCCCTGGGGCCGGGGCTCGGGCAGGGACGGGCGGTTCAATCCGCTTTGAGTTCCATGGCCCAGCAGCCCGATGAGAGGAACTCGATTACTCGAACTCTCTTTGTCGGTTTGGCTATGATTGAATCCCTGGCCATTTACTGTTTTGTGATTTCCATGATTCTGATCTTTGCCAATCCGTTCTGGAACTATGTGATTAAGAAAATCGGAGGATAGACCATGCACATTGACTGGTTTGTTTTTTTTGCGCAGATTGTGAATTTTCTTATTCTGGTTTTCCTACTGAAGAAATTTCTCTATAGCCGCATTATCAAGGCTATGGAAAACAGGGAGAATCTCATAGTCAGCCGCTTTGCCGAGGCCGAAACCATGAAAAAAGAAGCTGCAAAATCGGCGGCGCTTCTGGAGGAAAAGAATAAAGCCCTGGCGGAAAAGCAGGAAGAACTTGTCAACCAGATGGTACTGTCGGTGGAACATCAGAAGAAGGATCTTTTGGAAAAGGCACGTCGGGATGTTGATACTGTCCGGGAGAGGTGGCAGGAGACAATGAACCGGGAAAAGGATTCCTTTCTCCAGGATCTGCGGCAGCGAGCCGGGATACAGATTTATTCCACCGTCCGCCGGATTCTGAAAGACATGGCCTCCGCCGATATCGAAGAGCAAATCGTCAGAGTATTTATCAGGCAGATCGAGAACATGGATGAAAAGAAGCGCGCAATAATTAAAGAATCCATGGTCAAAGGCGGCAGCGGAATAATAATTCAAAGCTCTTTTCCCGTCAGCGATCCACTCCGGATCATTATTCGTGATACTCTTAAACAACATATGGGAGGTACACCGGAAATTCAGTATGAAATTGCCGATGAGATCATTTCCGGTATTGAACTTCGTGCCTGTGGTCACAAACTGGCCTGGAGTATCAATGATTACCTCGAGACACTGGAAGAAGATTTTGCTCATGCTCTTCTCGAAGAGGCCAGAGTGAAGTCATAGGATATATAAACATTTTAAAAAATATGGGAAATCTTTATGGATGCCACGAGCAGCTTGATTACGGATGAAAAAAAACTAAGAGGCTGTCTTGATGAGACGTTTGCCGTGCTGGACCGCATTATAAAGGAAGAAAAACCGCAGCTCCAGGAACGTGAAGTTGGTATAGTCGATTTTGTCGGCCAGGGTATTGTGCGTGTCGGCGGGCTTCCGCATGTGCAATCGGAAGAGATTGTCCGGTTTCCCGGCAATATTCTCGGATATGTCTTCAATATTGATCCCGATGAAATCGGCGTAATTCTGCTGGGACCGACAAAACACCTCAAAACCGGTGTAGAAGTCCGTCGCACCGGACGTGTTATGGATATTCCCGTCGGGGAGGGTTTCCTGGGGAGGGTTATCAATGCTTTGGGACAGCCGCTTGATAACCTGGGCGAGATCAAATCGCTCCGCCGCCTCCCGGTGGAGAGGGAAGCTCCGCCGGTCATGGCCCGGTCTCCGGTGACTGTTCCTCTGCAGACGGGATTAAAAGTGGTCGATGCGCTGATTCCCATAGGTCGTGGACAGCGCGAGCTTATTCTCGGGGATCGCCAGACGGGCAAAACGGCCATCGCTCTCGATACGATCATCAATCAGAGGGATAAGAATGTTGTATGTATTTACACCGCCATCGGCAAACAGGCGTCCGATGTGGCCAAAGTTATTGCCGATCTCAGAGAACACAACGCCATGCCCTATACCATTGTAGTTGCGGCTACAGGAGAAGATGCCGCCGGACTGCAGTTTATTGCTCCGTATGCCGCGACAAGCATGGGCGAATACTTCATGGAAAGAGGACGGGATGTCCTGATTATTTACGATGATCTGACTCGACATGCCCGATCCTACCGCGAGTTATCGCTTCTCCTGAGAAGACCACCGGGGCGGGAGGCCTTTCCGGGGGACATTTTCTATATCCATTCCCGGATGCTGGAACGTTCCACCCATTTGCGGGAAGAAATGGGCGGTGGTTCTTTAACGTCATTGCCCATTACGGAAACGGAAGCTCAGGATGTTTCCTCCTACATTCCGACGAATCTTATTTCCATTACCGACGGGCAGATATATTTATCACCACGCCTTTTTCAGAAAGGAATTCTTCCTGCGGTTGATGTAGGTAAATCGGTGTCCCGAGTTGGCGGTAAAGCCCAGCTTTCCGCTTACCGTTCCGTGGCGGGCGATTTGCGGCTTTCTTATTCCCAGTTTGAAGAACTGGAATCTTTTTCCCGGTTTGGTACAAGACTTGATGATGCAACGAGAAAGGTTCTGGAGCGGGGATGGAGAATACGGGAAATTCTCAAACAGCCTCAGTACATGCCTATGCCGGCCTCCGAGCAGATTGCGGCGCTCATGGCCGTTACGGGAGGAACTCTGGATTCTGTGCCGGTAGAAGCGATTGGAAATACTGAAAACAAGATCAGAAAAGCGGTCCGTGAAGAAGCGGCCGAAGTCTGCAGCCGCATTGAAAGCGGTCAAAAGCTTGTGCACGAGGATTTCGATACCATCCTGAATGTGGCGGAAAAAGCCACCTGTGCGCTGCCGGGGGTATGATAAAATGCAGACGACGGAATCCCTGAAAAGGAAAATCAAGAGCGCCGATGATCTGCAATCGGTGGTTAAAACCATGAAAGCTCTGGCGGCAGTCAGTATCCGCCAGTATCAGCGGGCGGTAGAATCGTTGCTCGATTATAATAAGGCGGTCGAAATGGGACTTCAGGTAGCGCTGAAATATCGCCGGGAAGCTTTTGTTCCGGCATCGTCTGTTCCCGTGCAACGTATAGGAGCGATTGTTTTCGGTTCCGATCAGGGATTGTGCGGTCCGTTGAATGAACATATCGCCGCTCATGCCGTTTCCGAAATGTCGGCGCTTGGCGTATCTTGTGAAAACCGGGTTTTGATGACTCTGGGAATGCGGGTGAACTCACATCTGGAAGATGCCGGCCAGCATATTGTAGAAAGCTTGCCTATGCCCGGTTCCGTGGCGGGAATCACCCCCATGGTTCAGGATATGGTACTGGTTTTGGAAGAATGGCACTTTCGTCATAAAATCGAGCACATTTATCTTTATTACAATGAATATATTTCCGGCGCCTCCTATCGCGTACACACACAGCACCTTTTGCCGGTGGACCGGTTCTGGCTTGCCAATTTGGAGCATAGAAAATGGCCTTCACACATTTTGCCGATTTACACAATGGAATGGAGCGCACTTTTTCGATCGCTTATTCGGGAATACCTTTTTGTGTCTTTGTTTCGTGCGTTTGCCGAATCCCTGGCCAGTGAAAACGCCAGCCGGCTGGCATCCATGCAGAATGCCGAAAGAAATATTGAAGAACGTCTCCAGGAATTACACGGACAATTTCATCGACAGCGGCAAATGACTATTACGGAAGAACTTTTGGATATTGTTGCCGGTTTTGAAGCAATGAAAGGAAAATCAAAGGAAGGAGGACAAAAGTCATGGGAAAAGAAAAAAGACTTTGCATCATCTGTGCCTGGAGAGAACATTGCCAGAAGCGCTTTGCCGTGACGAGCGATGGATTATTAAATGTATACTGTCCTGATTTTACCAGGGACTATGCTATCAGGGATTCGGCAGTTGATCAGGAAGCTCTGGAGTCGCAACTGGAAAAGTGGCGTAAAGAAAGGAAAGCCAAGTTTCGTCCCTGCATAACTGTTTCGCGGGAAACCGGCGCGGGCGGCAGTGAAATTTGCCGTAAAGTGGCAACCGATTTGAAGATGGATCTTATTGGAAGCCAGGTTATAGCCAGAGTTGCGGAAAGCGCGAAAATGAGTGAAAAAGTGGTCCAAAGTCTCGACGAAAAACGAGTGACCGTACTGGACAGTTGGATCGCCTCTTTTTTTACGGCCAGATATCTTTGGCCGGATGTTTATCTTCAACATCTGACGAAGGTGATTAAAACAATTGGTGAACACGGAAATGCCATCATTATGGGGCGTGGCGCCCAGTTTATCCTTTCTCATGACCAAACATTCCGGGTACGTATTATCGGTCCTCTGGAACAGCGGATTCAAAACATTGTTAAAAACAGAGGGTGCAGTCGTGAAGAGGCGCAAAACTATGTGCTGAAGAGAGACATGAACAGTAATGCTTTTGTTATGAAATATTTTCATGAAGATATATCCAATACCGATCACTATGACCTTGTTGTAAATACGGCCGGGCTTACTGTTGATGAAGCGGCGGCTATTATTAAAAATGCCTACCAGATAAAAAAGTTCTGATATTCGCATGACGGGGCAGACGGATACTGACTGATTCGTCTGTCTACCCGTCAATTCCTTCCTCAAAAAGCGCTGACATTAATATGAAAATCAGTGCTGGACAGAAAAAGAAAAATCTGTAATTTTAATAAGCAGTTTAGTAAAATAAAAAAACACCTTTAACCGGAGTATATCTATGAAAAAAGGTAACATTGTCGGGGAAGAAAAAATAACACCGGACAAGCTTCTATCCATAATTGGTACAACACCGGCAAATAATTTTCAGGGATTCCAAACGGCTGTTCCCTGGAAAAGTAAAATGGTCGGCCAGCAGGTAAGAGGGTTGTTCGGCTATCAAAAGTGGCTCGATACTATCAGTAAAGATGTTGCTGTTTTTGGTCCCTGGGCGCTTGCCGCCGCCTGGCAAAGCAGCATAATGGATAACTTTGTGACCGGTCCCATTAAAGCACAGGCGCGGATGGCGGTAGGTTCAGGAAGAAACCCGGATCTTATCGCTGATATGAACGGGTGGATTTATAAAGGTTATACCCGCCTGCTGTATACTTTGACGGGATTCTTTATTAAGGATGGTAAATTTGACCGGGAAAAGGCTCTGCGTATATCCACTACACCGGAGGGCAAGGATTTTCTGAAAAACTATATGGAAGAATTTGCGCAGCTCGAAAATGACTACAATAATGTCGGGCTGACCCGTCTTAAGGCAATGAAAGAGCTTTTAAAATGCCTCCTGGTTTTAATTACGGAGACTCCTTTTGCCGACGGAAAATTGCCTTTTGCCAAAAGCAATCCCGACGGAACGCCGGCAATGTCGTTTGAAGAATATCTTGCCGAAAACCGTATCCGGCTCGAAAATCTTTTCAGGGAAAATGCTTTTGATATCAAAGAATATTCGGAAAGAGTTACCCGGGGGAAAATCGGTTGTTCCGAGTACGAATATATTGAAGAATCACTGATTCACCGGGTTAAATTGCGCTATTATCCCCTGCCAAAAGGAATAAAACCGAACGGTAAAACTATTTATATGTGCACGCCTCTTATCAACAAACCGGAACTTTTTGATCTCGCTTCAGGTAAATCCGTCATTGAAGGCATGCATAAGGAAGGCTTCCGGATATATCTGGTTGATCACGGTGATCCCGGCTGGGAGGAAACGAATCTAGGCCTGGATTTTTACGGTAAAACCCTGCATGACCATTTTTTGAGCATCATCAAGAAAAGGCATCCCCGTGCCGAGATATACGTGATGGGTTATTGTATGGGCGGCACATTGATAATGCCCTATCTTGCCCGCCGGGCCGAAGAACTTATGGCCGCAGGTCTGGAAATGGATATTAAAAAGGTGGCGTTGATGGCATCGCCGATGAAATTTGATGATGAAGGAAGCGGCCATAAAGCCATGCGTTCGGTAATCCGGGAAAGTTATGATCCGTTGCTTATGAAGCAACTTTTCGGCGCAGTTAATATCCCGTCCCAGACGATTGAGTTCGGCATGAACGAAATTCAACCGGGGGTACAGCATACGGTTGTTCTTGGTTTCTACGGACGTGCCGAAGCATGGGACGCCATAGAAGATTCCGCGCCGTTTCTTTTCTGGCTGACCCACGGGACGAAATTTCCGGTAAAAGCTCACAGTCAATGGATTCAAAACATTTTTATGGAAAATCAAATATATGAGGGGAATTACCGTTTGCCTTCTCCTAATCCTGAATTGGATAATAAACCGGTGAATATGGATGCGCTGAGACAAGCCGGAGTTGCTATTTTTGACTACAGGGGAACGAGAGATCCCATCGCCCCGGCCGGTTCCTGTGTCGCCGGTGAAACGTGGGGTCAGGTTGGAAGCGGTAACGTGAAAATCCTCAGTCCCGGTTTAAACCGGACAATCGAGAAAAACATCGGCCATATCTTTGTGGTCAGTCGCAAGCATCTGGCCGAATATCTCGAAGCGGTGAAAGCTTTTTATCGTACCTGATTATCTTTGGAGAAGAGAATAGAGACGCTGCCTGCAACGTCTCTACATATTCCTTATCCCAATGGATCCTTTCTCAGCAATATCTTTGCCCAGTCGATGGCGGGAAAAGTGTTGTGCAGAGAATGATCGTCGCGGACAAGATGATGTTCCAGTCTGGTGAATACTTTTTCGGCAATATTTTTCACAGCATAGGGATCTACTATATTATCATTCGTTCCATGATAAATTACAACCGGTAAGTGCAGCTGTTGATGAGCATTGGGGCTGAATTCGGGAAGATTGAGAGCCGGAGCCAGCAAAATTATTTTCTGCAAACGATTTTCGTTTTGCAGAGCGAATTGGGCCGCCATTGTGCCGCCGTAGCTTGATCCCACCAGAATCAGATTGTTCTTTGCAGCAAGCAATCCGGCAAGTTTTTTCATCCGGTTATCAAAATCACCGATATAATCTTCAATAATCATTTCCGGGAAATATTTCCGGAAAAATTGTCCTTTCACACCTTGCGACGTGCTTTCCAGACCATGGATAAAAACCAATGTGGCAGCCATTTTAATTTCCCCCTTAAAAAAATATTCTATCGGTCAATTTTACGTTGCCTGTATTATGACAGTATGTTAAGACCCGCGCAAGAGGAGATTGAATTATGGTTTTGGTTTTACCTTTTCGAGCAGTCCGGCCGCATCGCCGGTTTGTGTCTCAAGTGGCGGCGCTGCCTTATGATGTTATGACGCGCGAGGAAGCAAAAAATGCTGTATGCGGGAAGCCTTTGAGTTTTCTGCATGTTGAAAAATCGGAAATCGACGTTCCTGACCAGACTAAAAACAACAATGCGCTGATTTATAACACGGCAAAGCACAACTTTATCCAAATGCAGGAAAAAGGGGTATTGTTTCAGGATGAATTTCCCTGCTTCTATATTTATCGTCAGCAAATGGGTGGACGGATCCAGACGGGTATTGTCGGTGTGGTCAGCGCCGGGGAATACGATGAGGGAAAGATTAAAAAGCATGAACTCACCAGGCAGGATAAAGAAGAAGACCGTATCAACCATGTAAATGAAGTGAATGCGCAAACAGGGCCGGTGTTTTTAACGTATACAGCCCAACCGCAGTTAAATGCTTTGGTTGACCGGGTGACGGCGGAAAAGCCCGAATATGATTTTGCAGCCGAAGATGGTGTGGTTCATACAGTCTGGGTTGTAACGGACAGCGGACGGATCGAAGAACTTAAAAAAGAATTTTCATCTGTCGGCGCCCTTTATATTGCCGATGGTCATCACCGGGCAGCTGCGGCTTCAGCCGTGGCCCGGAGAAGGCGCAAAAATGATAATTCTCAGGAGATCCGGGAATATGAAAAAGTTCTGGCGGTGCTTTTCCCTCATAATCAATTGAAAGTCATGGATTACAACCGTGCCGTAAAAGACTTAAATGGTCTGACTCCTCAGGAGTTTAAAGAGAAAATAAGTTCCTGCTTTACAATCAATAAAAACTTTGCGGTGAAAGCACCGCAAAAATTCCATGATTATGGAATGTATCTCCAGGGTCAGTGGTACCAACTGACGATCAAAGAAGGCGTGTATGATGATAAAGATCCCGTAGCCCGATTGGATGCGGCGATATTACAGGAACATCTGTTGGCTCCGGTTTTGGGAATTAAGGATCCGCGTACCGATGACCGCATTAAATTCATCGGTGGCATCCGGGGGATGGCGGAACTCGAAAAACTGGTGGACAAGGACGGCTTTGCCGTGGCTTTTTCTCTCTACCCGACGACCATCGAACAGGTCATGCAGGTGGCCGATGCCGGAGCCATCATGCCGCCGAAATCAACCTGGTTTGAACCGAAGCTGAGAAGCGGGATATTTGTTCATAAATTATCATAACAAAGCCCAAATCAAACTTTTGTAAGCGGCACTATACCATATTACAGAATTTAAAGAGTTCCGGATGCCGGATTATCCGATATAAACCGGATTGACAGTTCGGCATGACAATATCTTTTCAAGGCAGTGTATAATAAGTACATTACACCGCAGATGTGAATTTGAAAATGGATGAAGAAACTCTGGA
>MVRV01000041.1 GCA_002068015.1 Smithella sp. PtaU1.Bin162 | reverse complement strand
TCACTGGCCGCAATTCTTACGCCGGACTCGGAAAGATAAAACGCCCGGGGCGCCCGCTGAGCAACAGCCTGATTCGAAAGTGAGGTGTATGTTAACGTATATATGGCAACGCCCAGAACACCAATTATCACCATGGCGACTATAACCGTCAGCAAGGCGCTGCCGTTCTGTTTTCTTTTTCCAATAATATATTTTGCTTTTAATGTGTTCATCTTAAATACTTTTCAGTTTGGCCGGGGCGCATTAAGTACTGTATTGGCCCGGGGATTAATTGATCCTTCATATTTTAATGAAGTAACTCCCCGGCCGGTCTCATTATCCAGGGAAACCACAACCCGTATCTTGGTAAGCGCACTGAATTCATTTGATGTCGTCCAGGCTGTTGTCCCGTCCGGCTGATAGTAACTCAGAAAACTATCTCCGCCGTTACCGGCAGTCAAACCGTCAATCAGTACCTGGGCAGTTCCGGAATTTGTCACATCCTGCAGCATTATTTGCGTGCCGGAAAGCAAAAGTGTGTATATACAACCGGTCTCAGTCGTACAGGAAGGCGGCGCGGCGCTTTTAGGCACACTGTAGGTAATTTGTGTGGCAGTGGCAGTGGACACCGCCGTAATATCAGTAAGTTCAATCTTGATTCGAGCCATGGCCAATTGCGCCTTTTGCGACAACTGATCGGCGTTACGGGCAAAGGTATAACCTTGCATGATATAACTAACGATACCGACCAGGGCGATGACCACAATTCCCGTAATAACAAGTACCGCAATTAATTCAATTACTGTAAAACCTTTTTTGTCTTTCCATCTTCTCATGGCATGCCTATTTGGTAAATATGCTTTTCAGCGTTTGCTGTTGATAAGTCAAAGTCACCAGCAGGGCGCTGTTTGCTGCTATTGTGTAAGTGTTTGTGGTGTCGGTAATCGTGAAATTACAGGATGTACCTGCCGCATCAACTATGTTTACTCCGTTAATATTCAGCGGATCCACATATGCTGTTTTGAAAGCGCATAAATCGGCAATGGTACCGCCTCCCGCCTCCAATTCCTGCCGGTATTTACTGGTTAATATTTCCATTTGCTCGGTTAGTTTGTATTGATCACTGACTAAACCGGCGGAAACGGGACTGCGCATATATGTTGACCCCATATAAGAGATGAAAATTGCCGCAGCTATGGCTATGATGATTATGGCCATAACTACTTCTATCAGTGTACCTCCCCTGCTGTACTTCATGGTATGTACCCCGTTTGCGGTGTTATGGTTATGGCAACACTCGGTGTTGCCGCATCAAGCGGCTGGATATTTATCGTCAGAGCAACGGCCAGCGGCGTATTTACCGTTTTACTGGTATAGGCACTGTAGGGTATTCCGCGGTTATCAAAATAAATAGTAAAATTGTCGGCAAGCTTTATTTTTTTAGCCGTCAGATTAATTGTTCTGTCGGAATTAAGAAATGTTTCATCTTCGGGAAGGCGGATATAGGTGGCCGCCGCCGCGGGATTCGTACCCTGAAACAGCCAATAGCTGCTGACCGTCCCGCTTATTCCCCATACTGCCGCGCCGGAACTTGGATTGGAATTCATGGCCATGATCTGGGCATAACGCAAATGAGCCTTTAAGGCATCTGCTCCTGAATATACTTCGGCACTGTAATCGACAGAACGGCTTACCGCAACTACGGCGATCACGGCAATAATAATCAGTACGGCAATTACTTCTATTAAAGTGAATCCCCGATGGCTAATTTTGGCCTTTTGCAGCAAGTTAATCTTCCCCCTCTGATTATTGCTTTTACACTTATGAATGAAGGATATAAAACACAGCCGCACATTAATATTTTAACCCTAAAATATCAAGTAAATTGAATCATTATAACTAAATGCAGATAAAAGCAGATCTCCCTACGGCAATACATTGCAAAAATACTAATTTTTATTTTTTCTTAGATTCGTCAGCTGCAAAATACAAAATCCGGAGAAGGATATTTCTGCCCGATAAATAACTTTTTGTTGCTTATTCTCATCGTTTTCTATAGTTTACATCTCCAATTAAAGAAAATTCATAACAATAACAAATATCTAATGAATACAGAAAAACGGATTAAGGGATAATGATTTCCAAAGAAAACGGTTTTTCTCTACCTTTTAAATTTAATCTGCGAATAAATTTTCAATATCTATTTGCAGCCGTTTCATTATTAATTTTCCTGTTGATTATTTATTCCAACAGTTTCTATGGTGATTGGCATTTTGATGATTTTTTCAATATCGTCAGTAACCCCCACATTCAAATCAATGATTTTTCCTGGAACAGTATAAAGCGTTGTATTTACGGGTTAGAACAAAAAAACCTGTCGCGTCCGTTATCCTACTTTAGTTTTGCCGTAAATTATTTCTTTTCCGGAATAAATGTTTTTTCTTATCATCTGGTAAACTTTATCATTCATTATTTAGCAGCCGTATTTCTTTTTCTTTTTATACATGACACATTAAAACTCCCCCTGCTTCGGGCAAAGTATAAAAATACCGCCTATCCACTCGCGCTGCTTTCCGCATTTTTCTGGGCAATAAACCCCGTTCATGTGACATCAGTAACCTATATCGTCCAGCGTATGGCATCCATGGCCGGGCTTTTCTATATCATGTCCATGTTCTTCTATCTCAAGGCAAGAACGTCAGCAACCGAACGCCTCTGTGTAGTTTTTTTCATCTTATGCGGTTTATCCGGACTGGCCGCTGTTTTGTCCAAAGAAAATGCGGTTATGCTGACTGTCAGTATATTTATTTATGATTTATTTTTAATCGCAGGATTCTCTAAAGAAAATATTAAGAAATATTTAAAGTTCGCCGCTCTTCCGGTCTTATTTATTGTTGTGGCCGGGTTTCTTTACACCGATTTTACGGCTATTCTCAAAGATTACGAAGGCCGCGATTTTACAATGGCAGAAAGACTTTTAACGGAGCCACGTGTTCTTATATTTTATCTTTCCTTATTATTTTATCCGATTAACTCCCGTTTGGCCTTGCTCTATGATGCGGACATTTCGCACTCTTTACTTCAACCGTGGACAACAATGCCGGCTATCGTAATAATTTTGCTGCTGATCGGATTTGCTTTTTATCTGGCTAAAAAACGTCCTTTGATTTCTTTTTGCATCATATTTTATTTTTTGAATCATTTAATTGAAGGCTCAATATTTTCTTTAGAGTTGATCTATGAACATCGTAATTACCTGCCTTCGATGCTTTTGTTTATTCCAGTCGCCGAGTTTTTAATTTATGCAATTGATTATTTTTCTTATAAGAAAATAATGCAGATAATAACGGCTGCGGTAATAATTCTAATATTAATTGGCGCAGGAGATAATACGTATCTGCGCAATCAAATCTTTTCCGATGACTTTCTTCTCTGGACCGACAACATCGACAAGGCTCCGCGCTTGAGCAGACCACATTCCAATCTGGGCAGAATATATGCCACCAACAACGATAATGAAAAAGCTCTCTACGAATACGAAAAAGCCATGGCTTTAAATAATTTCGGCGGGATTTACGCCCGGGCTATCCAGGAACATAATTTAGGCCTTTTGAAATTTGTGGAAGGGAAATACGACGTATCGTTTTCATATCTGGAACGTTCTCAAAAAGTACTGCCTTATTACATTCCCAATATAATCTATACCGCCAAAGTACATCTGGTGAAAAATGATTTTGCGGCTGCCCGTAACGTCATCGAAAGTGCCTTCCAGAAATATAACTACCGGTCTGATCTTATGGAAGTATATTGTTTAATATTAGTGAATGAAAATAAATTCCCCGCAGCGGAAAAATATGCAAAACATTTATTAAAAAATAATTTAACCGCAACTTTTCCCCTTACAGTACTTGCGCAGACAGCCCGGCAGAAGGGGAATCTGCAGTCGGCCATTTCTTTTTGGCGGCTCTACCAGAACTCCTTCCCCGGCAATTGCAGCGCCAATCTCGCGCTGATTGAACTTTACGCTGCAACGAATGATCAGGCAATGCTGAAGACGGAACTGGCCAGATTGCTCTGTCTCCGGGGGAACAAATCTCTTCTGAATTATATTAACGAAAACTTCAGCAAACCGAATCTCAGCGTTTATTTACCGGATTATAACCTCATCCGGAAATTAAACAACAATCACAGGTTTTAGTTGCCTGTGCCCCTGAGCGTTTTTGCCTTATCCTCTTTAAAACCTAGCATGTCTGCTTTATTTTTATATTCCCCGGCCGTCCGGTATTGCTTTTTCTTATCATATATATAAGACAAGTAGTAATATGGTTCCGGATCAAGAGAATTTAGTTGTATCGCTTTTTGAAATTGCGGAACCGCTTCTTCGATTTTATTTCTGTTGAGCAGATAAATTCCATATTGATAATAGGCAAAAGACGTCGTTCTTGCGGTATTGATTTTAAAAATATTTACCGGCAGGAAAGTAATTATAATCAATACAATTGTTGCAGACGCAGCAAGAGCCATTTTTGTTTTTTCTTTTTGGCGCAGGTAATCATACAGCACAAATATATATCCGGACGATAAAATTATCACAAAAGGTAAGCTGACGATCCGGTACCGATCGGAAATAAAGAAAATTACGGTTGAGATGACTAAACCGACTAAAAACAATTTAAGAAGCACTATGTTCTTGTTATTAGGAATCATGATTATCCCCATAATCGCGAAAGCAATCAGCAAACCGGGAGGAATAACGGCGTATTTCAGTATAAACGAAAATTCTTTACAAAAGTCATGATCGAGATTTGTGGCAAGTTCCTTGTTGTTCATAAAAAGTAATGTCTTTTTAAATAACAGAGATATTGCATCCACGGGATGTCCGGTAATGAAATTCATTCCTTTTTGGTACCAGTACATGTCGGCTTCCTGCGCAGACAGTTCTCTGCCCGCCTCCTGCGAGGCGACTTCCTGAGATTCATGCATATAGATATACGGCAGATTAGAAGTACCGGGGATCAATTCATAAATTCCTTTGGCCTCAGGATGATTACCGATATAAAAATTTAATCCCCCCTTGGCCGGATAGGGCGAAAAAGACTTCTCCAGATAATAATTATTCAGACTGAAAGGAAGGAGAACTATTACAATACCCAGAATATAACGCAAAGTGGAGGAGTAATACTTTTTGTCCTGCTGATTATAAAAAAACAGGACGGCGATGGTGAGTACGGATGAGACAATAACATTGGGCCGGCCGGTGCTCGCAATTCCTGCAGCCAATCCCGATAAATAATAATAAAGACTGTGCTCCTTTAAATCTAGGGCTTTAATCAGCAAATAAAACGACAACAAAAGAAAAAAAATCGAAATTGATTCACCTACAGGCATTCCGGCAAACAAAATCAACGGGGCATAAACCGCATAAATAATACCGGCGGACAATCCTGCTCTCTCATCAAATATTTTGCGGGCAATCAGATATGTAATCACTGCAGAAAAGGCATCGATTATCAGTTGAACTGCAACGGCAGGCAATATACTCTCCGAAAAAAAGAAGACAAAAGGAACAAGATAGAGAGAATATAAAACATTCATGTTCATGGGAATCGTATAAAAGAAATTCCCTTCCAGAATTTTCTGGGCAATGAGAATAAAAGGCAGGGTATCCGGAACATAATCAGGGGATATAAGGGGTGTTTGATAAACTTGAAAGAAATGGACCAAACGAAAGAGAATCGCCAGAACAAATATCAGCGTATATTTTGTTCTATCGGAAAATATTTTCTTCATCTCAAAAGATTGTATTTTATAATGCAGTAAAGCGCCCGAATGCCGTCTTTCCAGTTGATTTTTTTACCTTCCTCGTATGTACGGCCATAATATGAAATTCCGACCTCATAAATCCGGCATTTTAGTTTCGCAATTTTAGCCGTAATCTCCGGCTCAAAACCGAATCTGTTTTCTTCGATTTTTATCGATTGAATTATTTCCCGGCGAAATGCCTTATAGCATGTTTCAATATCGGTCAGATTAAGATTTGTCAGCATATTAGAGATCAGCGTAATGATGCCGTTTCCTACCCGGTGCCAGAAATACACGACTCTGTGGGGCTCTCCGCCCATGAACCGGGAGCCGAATACTACATCGGCCTTGTTGTCTATGATCGGTTGCAATATTTTGGGATATTCACTTGGGTTATATTCCAGATCGGCATCCTGAATAATAACGATATCGCCGGAGGCTTTGCCGATGCCTTCACGCAAGGCGGCACCTTTCCCCCGGTTTTCCGGCTGATAGATTACACAGCTTACCTTTGATTCGATTTTGTTTTTCAGTATGTCTCTCGTTTCATCAGTGGAACAGTCGTCAATTACAATTATTTCCTTCTCATCATAAGGAGCCCCCAGCACGGCAGCGACAATATTTTCGATTGTCGCAGCTTCATTATAGCAGGGGATTACGATGGTGAGTTTCATATATTTTATCGTCCGGCGATTTTATTCATAACATTTTCTTTATTTACTACACATGCTCCGATCGTAAGTCAAAGAAAAATAATATCTTTTGCTTGAATTTTTCTTGACACAAAATCTTCTCCCCATTACAGTAATTTCCCGAAAATAATGTAAAATTTAAACCAGTTCCTTAATATTAAAAAGGCTTTGGTCTTAAGAGAAAACAATGTTTGATGACGTTTATAAGGGTAAAACAGTCCTTGTTACCGGCCATACGGGTTTTAAAGGTTCGTGGCTTTGCATCTGGCTGAAAGAACTGGGAGCTAATGTTGTGGGTTATTCCCTGGATCCCCCCAGCGACCCTAATAATTTTAATGCCTGTCATCTGAATAGTCATGTTACTCACATTCACGGAGATATCCGGAATTTTACCAGCGTTAAAAAAGCTCTGGAACAACATCAGCCGGAGTTCGTTTTCCATCTTGCCGCGCAGGCTTTAGTGCGCCCCTCTTACAGAGATCCAAAACAAACTTTTGACACAAATGTCGGCGGCACCGTAAATATTCTGGAGGCCGTTCGTTTAACACCCGGCGTCAAAGTTTTGCTGAATATTACCAGCGACAAATGTTATGAAAACCGCGAATGGATTTGGGGCTACCGTGAAAATGACGCAATGGGCGGCAGCGATCCCTACAGTGCGTCCAAAGGATGTTCCGAATTGGTTTTTTCCTCCTATCTCCGGTCTTTTTTCAACGCCCGGGTCTCCGCCCGGCAAATCGGCGCAGCGTCCTGCCGGGCTGGGAATGCTATCGGCGGCGGTGACTGGGGTGAAAACCGGCTGATTCCCGATTGCATAAAAGCATTAAGTACCGGCCATACCATTGACATCAGGAATCCTCTTTCCATCCGTCCCTGGCAGCACGTCCTGGAACTTTTGAGCGGCTATCTCTGGCTGGGAAGAAGATTACGGGAAGAACCCGATGTTTACAGCGGAAGCTGGAATTTCGGACCAGGGAGATCTGAAAAATTTACGGTTGCTGATATTGCTGATTGTCTTATTCAGTGCTGGGGCTCCGGCAAGTGGCACGATACATCCGATCCCAAAACCGTTCATGAAGCCGCCGTACTGAAGCTTTGTTGTGATAAAGCCAATAATCTTTTAAATTGGCGCAATACCCTTTCGATGCACCAATCTGTGAAATTGACAACCGAATGGTATAAAGAATTTTATAAAGACCCTAAACTGTCGGATATGCACAAATATTGCGTTAATCAGATACAATATTACACATCTCTGGCTCAGGCAGGAAGATTACCGTGGGCGATGAATCCTTAAGACAAAACGTCCGGAATGCCGTTATAAATTACTACCGGTCAACCCATGAGCCTTTACATCAGACTCCCTTTATTCCGGGACAAACCCTCATACCGGTTTCCGGTAAGGTCTTCGACGAAGACGACATGATTTCCCTGATGGAAGCGGCCCTGGACTTCTGGTTAACAACAGGCCGGTTTGCCAAATCTTTTGAAACGGCCTTCTCCGATTTCCTTGGTGTAAAACATACCGTCCTTTGCAATTCCGGTTCCTCCGCCAATCTGCTGGCTATTTCCTGCCTGACATCTCCCCAATTAAAGGAACGTTGCCTGATGCCCGGCGACGAAGTAATAACACCGGCTTCCGGTTTTCCCACAACATTAAATCCTATCTTGCAGAATAATTTAATACCTGTATTTGTCGATGTTACTGTTCCCAGCTACAATATTGATGTCTCTGCGCTCGAAGCAGCTCTTTCCCCGCGCACAAAAGCCGTTTTTGTCCCTCATACTCTGGGCAACCCTTGTGATGTCGACACATTAATATTATTTTGTAAAAAACATAACCTTTGGTTAATCGAGGACAGCTGCGATGCGCTTGGGTCAATATACCGGCCCGGCACTACCGCTGCCGCCGATAATAACCCCTGCTTTACCGGGTCATTCGGCCACATTGCCACCTTCAGTTTTTATCCGGCCCACCATATTACTATGGGAGAAGGTGGTGCAATTGTGACGGGTGACAGCCAGCTTAAAACCTTGATCGAATCTTTTCGGGATTGGGGACGTGATTGCTGGTGCGAAACAGGACATAACAACACCTGCAAAAAAAGATTTGAAAAAAAGTTTGGGGATCTTCCCTTTGGTTACGATCATAAATACGTCTATTCCCATATCGGTTATAATCTGAAGCTGACGGACATGCAGGCGGCTCTGGGAGTTTCGCAGCTGAAGAAGCTGCCCGGGTTCAATAAATTGCGGCGAAGAAATTTTCAGACCCTTTATGACGGATTGAAAGAATTCCGGGAATTTTTTATTTTACCGGAAGCAACACCTCAATCAGATCCCAGCTGGTTTGGCTTTCCCCTGGCGGTCAGAGAGGATGCCCCCTTTACCCGTAACGATCTCATCCGTTACCTTGACTCGCACAAAATTGATACACGGCTGCTTTTTGGCGGTAATCTCACCCGACAACCGGCTTTTCAAAATATTGCCTGCCGGAAAATCGGCGCGCTGCCCTCTTCCGATTTTGTCATGAATCAGGTTTTCTGGATTGGTGTTTATCCCGGCTTGACTAAGGAAATGCTCGATTATGTTATTGAGATATTCAATTCTTTTATAAAACGATCGACGAAGTAATTTATTTTTCGAGGTGATCAATGAAAAAAGATATACCTGTAATCATCCTCTGTGGGGGCATGGGAACAAGACTTGCCGAACAGACGGAGCTTCGCCCCAAACCACTTGTCGAAATCGGAGGAAAGCCGATTCTCTGGCATATAATGAAACATTATTCTCATTACGGCATTAATGAATTCGTCCTGGCGCTCGGATACAAGGGGGAGCAGATCAAACAGTATTTTCTTAATTTTTATACTCTGGCCCAGAACTTCAGCGTAAATTTGGCCAACGGTCAGACACTTCTGACGAATTCATGCTATCATGAAGACTGGATGGTGCATCTTGTCGATACCGGCCCAAAGACTATGACCGGCACACGGCTGCAACAGGCGGCAAAGATACTGGGCAGACGCACTTTTATGATGACTTACGGAGACGGTGTCGCTGATGTGAATCTGGATGAATTGCTCGCTTTTCATCAGAAAAATAAATGCCCGGTTACTCTGACGGCAGTACGTCCACCGGCTCGCTTCGGCGCACTGGAGTTTGACAAAAATATGATCCGGGCATTTAAAGAAAAGTCCATTCTGCATGAAGGCTGGATCAACGGCGGTTTTTTTGTTCTTGAACCGGAAGCACTGGAGTATATTGACGGCGACGTCATGTGGGAACACGCACCGATGGAAAGACTTGCTTCCGAAGGCAGGCTCTGCGGTTACAGACATCCCGGGTTCTGGCAGTGTATGGATACGGGAAGAGATCTCAAGTATCTGGAGGATCTGTGGGAAACAGGCAAAGCTCCCTGGAAAACGTGGTAAAATAATTATTAATCATTTTGATCGGGAAATTTATTTAATATAATGTTATCATGAACAAAATAAAAATTGCGCGGGTACACGATTTTCGATCTCTCGGGGTATTATTATGGAGAAGGTATTGCTATGACCGTAAGTAAAAGAAAAAATACTGCAGCAATAAGCAAGTGCAGAGTATGCGGAGGCAATTTTTTTGAAAAACAGTTACTTTTATATAAAAACATGCCGAAGTCCGCTCAGTTCCTGCCCGGCAAAACTTCACTAAATCGCGATCGCGGCATTGATCTGGGAGTACATCAATGCTCGGGATGCGGATTGGTGCAGTTGAGTAATCGCCCCGTGTCTTATTACCGGGAAGTTATCCGCGCTTCCGCCGTATCGGAAGAAATGAAAATTTTTCGAAAAAAACAATTCAGCAGTTTCGTGCAAAAATACCTCCTCAAAAAAAAAAAATTATTGAAGTCGGTTGCGGTCGCGGAGAGTTCCTCTCCCTTATGCAACAATTTTGCTTAAATACTTATGGATTAGAATATTCGAAAGAATCCGTTAAAATATGTAAAAAAAACGGTCTGCAGGCGTTTCCCGGATTTATTGCCGGCGCGGATTATAAATTGCAGCATGCTCCTTTTGATGCTTTTTTTATATTAAATTTTCTTGAACATCTCCCGAAACCGAATTCGATCCTACAAGGTATCCGCAATAATTTAACCGAGGACGGCATCGGACTTGTTGAAGTCCCCAATTTTGACATGATCCTGCAAAAGAAGCTTTTTTCCGAATTCATTATTGATCATCTGTTTTATTTTACAAAAGAAACATTGAACTCGACATTATGGCGAAATGGTTTTGAAATTATTGAATGCAAGGAGGAATGGCACGATTATATCATCTCTGCCGTAGTCAGGAAGAGAAAGAGGACGGATTTGGCGGATTTTTCCCGTGAGCAGGTTAAGCTTAAACACGAAATAGAAGCATATCTTCGTCTTTTTAAATATAAAAAAGTGGCAATATGGGGAGCCTCCCACCAGGCTCTGACAATTGTTTCCTTATTTAACTTAACCGACAAAATCCGGTACATAATCGACTCGGCGGCGTTTAAGCAGGGTAAATTTACGCCGGCCACACATATTCCTATTGTTTCTCCGGATAAACTCTACTCAGACCCGGCAGATGCCGTTATTGTTATGGCCGCAGGCTACTCCGATGAAGTCGCAAAAATTATAAGGCAAAAATTTAATAAAAATATTAGTATCTCCATCGTGAGAAATTCCGGATTGGATGTCATTAAAACTTGAGCAAAGAATTATATATTTACAATAATCCCTTGCAAGAAGACCTGGATCACATTCTTACCAGCACCAAAGGCATCTGGGAAGAATTACGGGGGAAAAGAATTTTTATTACCGGCGGCACGGGTTTTTTTGGTTGCTGGTTTCTGGAGAGCTTTGCCTGGGCCAACGACCGATTAAATTTAAACGCATCCGTGCTTGTTCTGACGAGAGATGAGGAAACCTTCAAGAAAAAGGCTCCACACTTAACAAACCATCCCTCTATTTCTTTCCATACCGGAGATGTCCGCTCTTTTGATTTTCCTGCAGGCAATTTTGACTATATTATTCATGCGGCCGCATCATTAAGCCCCGGTTTAAGCGGGGAAGATTCCTTACAGATATTCGATATAATTCTGGAGGGAACACGGCACACACTCGAATTCGGGAAACAATGCGGAATGAAGAAATTTCTTCTCATCAGTTCGGGAGCGGTATATGGCAAACAACCTCCGGAAGTAAGACTCCTTACTGAAGATTACCAGGGGGCGCCTGATCCTACTGACCGGCATTCCGCCTATGGTGAAGGCAAAAGAGCCGCCGAACTACTCACTATCCTCTCTGCCGGGCAATATGGTTTTGAAGCAAAAATCGCCCGCTGCTTTGCCTTTGTGGGTCCTTATCTGAAACTGGACAGCCACTGGGCCATCGGAAATTTCATCCGGGACGGCCTCAATAAAGGTCCTCTCGTAGTCAAAAGTGATGGTACGGCATGCCGTTCCTATTTGTACGCCGCGGATTTGATGATTTTCTTATGGACAATACTTTTTCAGGGGAAATCATGTCGGCCCTACAACGTGGGGTCCGATTCGGAGATAAATATCCGCTCCCTGGCCGAGCTTGTATCAGCCGTTTTTAAGATAAAAAAAGCTATTGTTGTCTCCGGTAATCCTGTATCGGTTAATAATGTCGATCGCTATGTTCCTTCCCTAAAGCGGGCACAGGAAGAATTGCATTTGAAACAGGAAGTGGACCTGCAAAATGCCGTTGCAAGAACGATTAAGTTTATAAAACTCAAGGAGAGTAATAGATGAAAAATATAACAATCGGAAATCGCCAAGTCGGAGATGGAAACCCCTGTTACATCGTCGCGGAGATAGGTATCAATCATAATGGTGATATAGATATTGCTAAAAAATTAATCGACCTCGCCAAAGTGGCCGGATGCGATGCCGTCAAGTTTCAAAAGCGCACTGTGGATGTTGTTTATTCTCCCGAAGAACTGGCCAAGCCGCGGGAAAGCCCTTACGGAGATACCAACGGTGATTTGAAATACGGTCTGGAATTTGAATTAGAGGAATACCGGGAAATAGACCGGTATTGTAAAGAAAAAAAATTCCCCTGGTTTGCTTCCTGTTGGGACGAGGGAGCCGTAGATTTTATAAATCAGTTTGATGTTCCTTGTTATAAAATCGCCTCGGCAAGCCTTACCGACGATGAACTTATCCGCCATACCAGATCAAAAGGACGTCCGATAATCGCCTCTACGGGGATGAGTACATTGGAGCAGGTTGACCATGCCATCGAAATACTCGGCAAAAATGATTTGGTGATTTTACATGCAACAAGTACCTATCCGGCAAATTATAATGAGCTTAATTTATCGGTCATTCCGATGATGCGAAAACGTTATGATCTGCCGGTCGGTTTTTCCGGTCATGAAACCGGCATCCCCACATCTGTTGCTGCAGTAGCTTTAGGAGCATGCATTATTGAACGGCACATTACTATTGACCGGACTATGTGGGGTTCCGATCAGGCTGCATCGCTCGGCCCCAGCGGTATTGTGCAGATGGTTCGGGATATCCGTCTTTTGGAAATGGCCATGGGTGATGCGGTGAAAAGAGTGATTGAGCGTGAAGTGCCGATTATGAAAAAGCTGCGCCGGAAGGGATGATTCTCATGAGTAATATTAAAGCGGTCGCATTAGACATCGACGGTGTTTTGACCGACGGAACTTTTTACTGGGATTTAAAGGGAGAAGAATTAAAGAAATTTTCTTTTTCCGACGTCATGGGTATATCTCTGGGGCGAAAGGCCGGATTGGTTTTTGCCTTGATTTCCGGCGAAGATAACAATCTGGTAAATCGTTTTGCGGAAAAAATGGGAATAGTTGATATCTATGCCGGCAGCAAGGATAAGGCAGCTGATCTGCGCTCCTTTGCGGCAAAATACGGCTTTACAATGTCGCAAATCTGCTTCATGGGAGACGATGTCAATGACCTTGCTGCACTGGCATTGGCCGGTCTTTCTGCGGCGCCTGCCAATGCCCACGATAAAGTTAAACAAAAAGTAATGCTCATAACAAAAAGAAGCGGCGGTCAGGGCGCCGTAAGAGAATTAATTGACCTGATTTTGACCGATACCGGCGGAGAATAAATATCATGAAGCTTTCCGATTACGTAATTAAATTTATTGCCGGGCAAGGGGTTAAACATGTATTTCTGCTTCCCGGCGGCGGCGCAATGCATCTGGTCGACTCACTGGGCAAACGAAAGGATTTGGAAGTTGTTTGCTGTCTGCATGAGCAATCGGTAGCTGTCGCGGCGGAATCATACGCCATGCATACCAACAATCTCGGCGTGGGAATGGTTACCACCGGTCCCGGCGGCACCAATGCAATTACAGGTGTATGCGCCGCGTGGATTGATTCCGTCCCCTGTCTGTTTGTGTCCGGACAAGTCAAAAGATCGGATATAATGAAGGGAAAAGGCCTGCGGCAATTAGGAATACAGGAAGTAGATATCGTTTCTCTGGTAAAGTCCATAACCAAATATGCTGTTACCGTCATGGAACCGGCGTTGATAAGGTATCACCTGGAAAAAGCCCTGTATTTGGCGAAAAACGGCAGGCCCGGCCCGGTATGGCTGGATATACCGCTCGACGTTCAGGGAAGTATTATTGATGATGTTTCCCTGCAGGGTTTTAATCCGGCGGAACTGAGAGAAAAAAAACCTCCGGCATCTTTGGTGAAAAACGGAGTCAAAAGAATAATCAAGTTCCTGAACAATTCCGAGCGGCCGGTAATCATAGCCGGCGACGGAATAAAAATAGCGAAATCCAAAGATCGTTTCCTGAATATTGTTGAAAAGCTTGATATACCGGTAATCCCCACCTGGAAGGCCATGGATATAATTCATGAAGAGCATGAATTATATGCGGGGAGAGGCGGCATACTGGGAGAGCGTTCCGCCAACTTCGCCGTTCAGAATTCGGATCTGTTGTTGTGCATCGGATCCAGAATGGATTTCACACAGACTGGTTTTGCTACCAAATCGTTTGCCCGGGCGGCCAGGAAAATTGTCATTGATATAGATAAAAACGAAATAAAAAAGCTGGATTTCCCCATTGATTTGAAAATAATCACCGACGCCGGAGCAGTCCTTGACGAAATCGGCGCTCAGATGGGCAGCGTTAAAATTAAGGACAGAAGTTTATGGAAAGAAAAAATTAAAGCATGGAGAAAAAGATATCCGATAGTTTCCGCTGAATACTATAATAAAACGGGATTGGTTAATCCCTATGTGCTGGTTGATGTACTATCCGGTGCAGCAACGAGTGAAGACATAATTAATCCCTGCTGTGCGGGTACCGCCGCTGAATACAATTTTCAGGCATTTAAGATTAAAGAAAATCAGAAATTCATCACCAATCACGGCCTGGGACCAATGGGATTTGAATTGCCCGGCTGTATCGGCGCATGTCTCGCCAATAACGGAAAACGAACAATCTGCATAGCCGGCGACGGCGGATTGCAGTTGAACATTCAGGAACTGGAGACATTGC
>MVRV01000040.1 GCA_002068015.1 Smithella sp. PtaU1.Bin162 | reverse complement strand
GCATCAGTTATGCCGCGTGCCTTTATCTGCGTTTCCACCATCCGTACCCGCTGCTTTCTATATCGATCCATCAGAAAGCCTGCATCTTTTTCTTTTTTGCCGGAATCATGTATATTTCCTGAATTCTGTCATGACGCCTTAACCCCAGCGCCTCACGTGTAACAATTAGATAATAATATTTCAATTGAGCTTTTTCGCGAACCATATTGAATTGATCTATACTGATATTAATATCTTCCAGGAGCATCCGCCGTTCATGAAGATTATCTGCAACCTGCTCATACTGCTTAATGACTCCCAATCGTTCATTTTTTATTTGAATTTCCTGATCCAGACCAGCCAGTTCGGCAAGAACAATTTCCACAGCTATTCCTGCCCGGCTCAATACTGCCGCCCGCTCTCTTAACAACTCCTCACACAGAGTATCATGGACTTCATCTCTACGTGATTGCGGCAACTGCATAATCATTTTCTCCCAAATAAATAAGGCGTGCTTATCATTTAACAGCTTAATTTTCAACTCAAAACGCCACAGGGAATACCTCCGGAATAAAAGTTTGTCTTTACAGTTCCCCATTATTTCGCTAAATATCTCGGCCGGTAATTATCGAATTCTTTTTGCAGGTGAAACAATGAATCCGAATTTAAATTTCCCCATGTCGGAAGCCGTCCGCAAAGCATATAACGAAGGGCAGGAAGATGAAACTCTCCTGCCTTTGATTTTAGCAAATTCACAGGACAAAGCGGCAGGCCGTATTTGCAAGGGCGACTCCGTTATTTTTTATAACATTCGCGGCGAGCGGGAAATAGAACTGACCCGCAGCTTAACTGAAAACGATTTTACTGAATTTCCCGTTAACCCCGACCTTGGGTTACATTTTGCAACCATGATTGAATACCAAAAAAACCTCACCGTTCAGGTCGCTTTCCCGCCGGAAGGAATTCTAGAGGATACTTTAAGCGATATTCTTTCCCGGCACGGCAAAAAACAGGTAAAAATAACGGAGGCGGAAAAAGCTGTGCATGTGGGATTTTTCCTAAACGGCAAGAAGCAGGATTTACTCCCCGGTGAAGAAAGAATCATCGTTCCTACCCGCAAAGATGTAGCACTGTTCGATGAAGCACCGGAGATGTCCATTGAAGAAATATCCGCAGCCGCAATTGATAAAATCAACGATGACACCTGTAACTTTATCGTCGTTAATTTCCCCAATGTTGACGTTGTTGGTCATATCGAAAATGAAGCCGCCGTTTTGCGTGCCGTTCAGGCGGTAGACAAACAAACAAGTATTGTCATTGACCGTGCCGTAAAAAGAGAAATGACCGTTATAGTAACTGCCGACCATGGAACGGTGGAAAAATGGCTTTATCCTGATGGCGCAGTGGATACGGGGCATACGGACAGTGAAGTGCCTTTCATTTTACTGCACCCGGATCGACGCCTGACTCTGCGCCAAAAAGGCGAACTGACCGACGTGGCACCGACCGTATTAAGTATTTTCGGTTTACCAACATCTTCCTTAATGACTGGTTCTTCTCTTATCGAACAAGAGCTGACCGGCAAGAACATCGCAAAAAGATTATTATTGATAATTCTGGACGGCTGGGGATTAAACGACAGCAAAGAAGGCAATCTTATTGACCGTGCTGCAACACCGGTCATGGATAAACTTATGAGCAACTACCCAATATCGCGGCTTGCCGCTTCCGGAGAAGCAGTAGGGCTGCCTGCAGGCACTGTAGGGAATTCCGAAGCTGGCCATTTGCATATCGGCGCCGGTCGTAAAATTTATTCTGATCGTCTTAAAATCGACCGCGCCATTGAAGACAAGTCATTTTATCGCAACAAGGCCTTTTTGGACGTCATGAAAAAAGCCAAAAAGAAAGACAAAGCTCTGCATCTGATGGGAATAGTTTCCTTCTTCAGTTCCCACGGTTCCATCAACCATCTTTTTTCCCTGATGGAAATGGCGGCAAAAGAAGGAATTAAAAATATTTTTATCCATGCCATGTTGGGACGACGCGGTGAAATGCCGGAAAGCGGCGCCCGCTACATAAGGAAAATTGAAGAAAAATCTTTATCCTTGAACGCCGGAAAGGTTGTTTCAGTTATCGGCCGATACTGGTCGATGGATCGGGAGGATAACTGGGACAGAATTGAAAAGACCTATCGTATGCTGGTTTACGGCGAGGGCACAAAAATACAGAACCGATAAATATATGGAAGCAATTATTAATTCAACCACGATCGTTCTCGCCTGCGGGAATATTACCGCAGAGACAACCGATGCCATCGTCAATGCAGCCAATTCCCGCCTGGCCGGGGGCGCCGGCGTTGACGGAGCCATTCACCGCGCCGGAGGCCCCTCGATTATGGAAGAATGCCGCCGGATCGGAGGTTGCCCCACAGGCCAGGCCGTGATTACAACCGGCGGTAATCTGCAAGCCAAATATGTCATTCACACAGTAGGCCCCGTATATCGCAGCGGCACCGGGAATGAAGCAAAACTTCTTCAAAGCGCCTACCGGGAAAGCCTGAAGCTTGCCTTAAAAAATAATTTACAAAGTATTTCTTTCCCGGCTATAAGTACGGGCATCTACGGATACCCCATAAGTGAAGCTGCTCATCTGGCATTAAAAACGTGCATCGAATTTTCCAGGGAAAATACGGGAATCAGTCTTATTCGCCATATTTTATTTGACCGCCGGACTTATGAACTTTTTTCCGGTGAATTTAAATCCTTATTGGGAAGCGCAACACCGGGGAAAAAATAAATCAGTGCCCTTCCGGCGAAGGGATCAAACAATGAAAATAACTTCACCGGCAACGAAATTCCGCCGGAAAAAGTTTTAAGTTGCCTTCTTGACCTATATCATAACTTGTGTCACAAAAAACCATGCGCAGGAAAAACAACAAAACCCGTTTGCAATCAATCGGCGAAATTTTATATTCCACCTTAAAAAGAAGAGGCATGGCGGCAAAAATCGAAGAAAATGCCGTATTAAAACTCTGGCCGAAAGCAGTAGGCAGAAAGATTACCATCCAAACTCAACCGGAAGGTTTGCGCGGCGGGACACTTTTTGTAAAAACCACCTCCTCGATTTGGGTACAACAACTGCATTTCATGAAGGAAGATATCCGTCAAAAGTTAAATGAACTTGCCGGAAAGGAAGCCATTAAAGAAATCCGCTTTTCGGTCGGGCATGAAATCAGTAAAACCAGGCCGACTATAGAAGAGGAAATTGCCACCGCAAAAAAATCATTCCTGAAAGACCGGGACAAAAAAATGATTGCCGAATGCACGGCTTCTTTAGCCGACCGTGAATTGGCCACAATATTCAAAAGGGTTATGCAAATAGAAATCAGTCGTCGCCGCCGGATGCAGCAGCAACAAGATCGCTGAAAATACCGTTCATTTGCCTCGTATATTTTTTATCTTTATCGTAAATAAATAGCGGCGGCTCAATTTTCAATTCCTCACGGGAATCTTTTCTGCCTTCGGCTAAAACAAATTCGGCGGCGGATTTTTCATCGGAAAAAACAAATTTCATCCTTTTTGGTTCTATGGAATTGGCACGGAAACAAGACACCAGTTCAGCCAACCTCTTCGCCGGATAGATGGTAAAAACTTTCCCGGCCGGTTTCAGCAAATATCCTGCCGCCTGCAAGAAATCTTTCAACGAACCTTTAATCTCGTGACGGGCAATTGCTTTTTCGCCATCAGGATTAATTCTGCCCGAATTTATTTTCCTGTAGGGAGGGTTAAAAGTTACCGCATCGAAAGAATGTGCCGGAAAAATATTTTTAACTTCACGGGCATCACCTGGAGCAATATTTATCCGGTTTTGCAGACTATTGAGTTCAATGCTTTTGGCTGCAAGCCCTGCCAGCTGTTCCTGAACCTCAAGGCC
>MVRV01000039.1 GCA_002068015.1 Smithella sp. PtaU1.Bin162 | reverse complement strand
CGTTACAGCGGCAACTCTGGCCTCCAATATCTTTACCGGTGACATCGGCCCCGGAATTAATTCCGCTCTTTACGGCACCTTCGGAGGAACAGGTTCAATTAGCTCTCCTTACGGAATCATGGGTAAGACGTTCTCCATAACCGATCAACCCTGCTGGGGCATCTTCACAATGCAAATCGGGCTTGCCGATACTTACGAAAATCCGTCAGTCGCCGCCGGTTGGACATCGGAATTATTCGGTTCGGCCACATTCGGACGATATGACGGCAGTTACGCTGATTTGGGCTACTGGCACGCCGATCTCACTTCCGGCACCTGGAGCGACGGGAAACTAACGGGAACGCTGGACGGTGACTTTATCACCCACAAAAAAATCGGTACTCTGGAAGGATCACTTCTGGGAACATATGACGGAACAACCTCCGGCATCTGGCAGGCGACTGCCGCGGGCAGCTATGCCAAGACCCAGGATGTCTCCTTCAGCAGTGAAATTCAGGGAGACAGCCATAACATGGTTGCCGGAAAATCAGGTTCTTTCTCCGGTTCATACACTTATAACTACTGGTACAATGACCAGGCAGGTGATGGCAATTACGGCAACAGCATGTATTACTACTGGGACGGCACTTCGCAAACTCATAAAAGGCGCATCACGCGCTTTGATGTTTCGGGACCACCGGCCGCCAAAGTATACCATAAAGATGTGTGGGTGCAGGATACCAAAAACACTGAAGATACCAGTGATGACACTTACACATTCGCCACAACGGTTTATGATACAGTAGCGGATTATAACGCCGCCATGGCCAATTTGGCCTACGATCCGGATCCGAATGCCGAAGTTTCCTACATCACACCAACCGGCCAGTTCCAGTTCCATACATCCAATTTTACCGGCATTCTGGCGGGCGTGGAAAATCTCTGGACAAATATAGGGAGCGGCTCGCCCACTCCGATCTATCTGATGGGAGACATAGATATCGAAGACAACACACCAAAGCTCTTTACAGCAAAGGTCGTGAGCTTTAATCCGCTGGTGACAACAGATCCTTACAGTAATTCCACATCTCCTATCGGCGGCGCCTATTTTGCTTACCTGGGCGGCGCCTTCGGCACGAAAACGGTAAATTACGATACGCTCGACGGCCTTATTTCGGGACTGTACCTCGCCCCCAATGGATCGGCGGGAGTTCTTTACGGAACAGTCGCCGGTGATAATTCCATGAACCTCGGTTACTGGAACGCCTCGGGAGATATGAGCGGTTTCAAAATTCTGGACTCCACAAAAACAGTTACAGCGGCTGCCTTTGCGAGCAGCCTCACTCAAACATCCGATTCCTACAGCTGGACAGATCCCTATCTTTCCGCCGACAGTCATCTGGGTGATACCTCTGCAACCACACTGGCCTATGTTGCTTCAAAATCAGCATATCTCGGTTACAGCAACTATGACAAGATCCATGATGATGCAAACAACGAATTAGATGTATATTGGTCAGGCGGTGTTTTCGGTGTTTACAGTTTCGTCGCGGGCGGTACTTATGACAAAGACGTACCACTTGCCGATAAAAACTCCTTTTCCTACGAGGTCAACAATAATGCCTATTACATCGCCACTGACTGGTCGACTACTTCCAACAATATCCGCAGCGGTTCGCAGCTGGAAGTCAAAGTAAGTCATGAGGAAGGAATTACGTCCATCCTGGGTGCCGACATCAAAGGTCTTTTCGATCCCGTTAAGGCCACCTGGCAGATGGTCGGAAACGGCAAATTCATAGAAACAGCGGCTTTTGTAAATCTGGTCAACAGTCTTACCACGGATGCAGAAAAGAACGCTTTCATGGCCGCCATGAAGATACCATGCATCAATGTCGGATCGGTGAATTTTACAGGTGGTGCGGGCTCCGGCCCCAACGGCTCCTTGAGCGGTGTCTACATGAACAATGTCGGCTTCTATGCTTACTCCACGGGACAGGCGCCCAAAATCTTTGCCTCAAATTCAGTAGGGGGAAATTTTACGGGCGTACCCGTCAATACCACTGTAAACTGGTCAGGTGTCAGCGGCACCAACATGTCCAATGTATCGGCATCATTGACTACAACCGCCTGGAATGGTTCAACCTGGGGCGCCACCGTCACGGGTAGTGGAAACATAGTACCATCAGGCACTGGCACTTCGACAAACATTGTTTTCAAGGGCGGCGCAGCAGGAACTGTCAGCGGAGGCACTTCAGGATCGTTCGCCGGCACGGCGGCGGGAGTTGTAAGGTAAGATGTCCATCTTAAAAATACTGGTTTAGATTTCCTAAACCGGCTCTTCACTAAGAAAGGCGCGTTTGGTAACGCGCCTTTCTTATTAACAAACCTTTAGATTCTTCGGCTAAAGCCTCAGAATGACACCGTGTGTTCCGAGTATGTCATCCTGAGCTGAGCGAGACTGTATCGCAATGGCAAATTGTATGTATGTCATTCTGAGTGAAACGAAGAATCTAATAAGAACAAAAAACACGAGATTCTTCGTCGTTGAACCTCGGAATGGCAAAGGGAAAGTTCAAATTTTGCTGTCATTCTGAGCCCTTCGCTCTGCTCAAGGGCAGGCTTTGCGAAGGATCTAATAATCAAAAACACGAGATTCTTCGTCGCTAGCTCTCCTCAGAATGACACGACTGAATGATTGAGTATTGCTGCCACCCTAAGTAACACGAAGGGTCTCTAATCATCATCCCAACCTTCTGATAAATCAGTCCATTCCGTATTCACTGATTCAATCAGGCTGACCTTCTTCGACCTTAACCATCCTTTTATTTGCTTCTCTCTGGCAATGGCCGAATTTACATCCCCGGTTGTTTCATAATAAACCAATTTATTGATATTGTATTTTGCCGTAAAGCCGGGAACCAGTTTTTTCTTGTGCTGATAGATTCGCTGCTGAATATTACTTGTGACACCGGTATAAAGAGTTCCGGATTTATTGGACATGATATAGACGTAATATTGTTTCATATTACCGTCCTCAGAGATTCTTCGTCGCTTGCACTCCTCAGAATGACAACACTCTCACGACTTAACCATCCCCCTTTGCTGTCATCCTGAGCCCTTCGCTCTGCTCAAGGGCAGGCTTTGCGAAGGATCTAATAAAAACAAAAAAGAACAAAAAACACGAGATTCTTCGGCTCACGCCTCAGAATGACGTATTGTATGGTTTGATAATCCTTCAGCGCTCCCCGGCATCCGCCGGGCTTAGAGTCTTTAATCTTTTATACCCATCACCTATAGCCTATGACCTCTTACCCATAGCCTTTAGTCTTCAGCCTAAATCACAACAGCCTCTCCGCGCCAACCGTCCGAACGGTTGTTTTAATTACACCCGACGGCTCGCGGGTAAAGACGATCATGAAAGGTATTGTTCCGTTGGGCATGATTTTATGATTGGAATTATTGTGCCCTTCCGGGCGGGAAAGTCTTTTGAAAATTTCGTCTTCCGGCAATACCGCCAAGTCCTGATCGGTTAAAACATTTCCGGCAAAGCTTGTCCGCTCCGCCAGAATCACGGCATAAGCATCGACAATTTCACCTTTGATGGCTATCCGGGAGATGGGATAATCAGCCTGATTTACCGCCGTTCCTTCGACAATCCGAATGGAGCCAATAAGATGGTTGGTTAAAATCCGCTGCCGTATATCCTGCAGTTTCACCTGTCCCACCACAACTTCCGGCCGTGCCGTCTCCGCAATGCCCAGATCAACATATTTATTGACGACTTTCAGCACACGGTCTCCTATTTGCGGAAAAACAAAATAATAGCCAAGCACCGGAATGACGATAATAACAAAAATAGTCCAAAGAGCTACTTTGAGAGTTCTTGCCCAGCCTCCGGGAGACGCTTTTTTCTCCTGTTGTTTATCCTCTTTTGGTACCTCTTCAGAAGCAATGGTTATTTCTTCCTCAATGTTTTTTTTAATGACCGGTTTTTCTATTTCCGGAACTCCTTTTTCATCAAGGTTATTTTTCGCCTGCATGACGTTATCCAGAAAAAGGGCAACGTCTTCGTCACCACCGGCTCCTGACGGCACTGAAGGCGACGTCTCCGGCCGGCGTATTGGTGTTACCCCCTGTCCCGGAAACGGTTTTTCCATAACCTGCGGTTCCATAACAGGTTTTGCCATCTGCGGGTTATCCTGAAAGAAGACATGCTGACAATGGCTGCAGCGCATCCATACGCCGTCACCTTCCATCAGAGAATCATCAAACCGAAATTTAGTCCGGCATTGCCGGCATTGAATAATCATCCTGTTACCTCTATCTACTGCTTTTCCAGAACATAAACTTCCGGCAAAAAACGCGCCTGCTCATTAAAATCAAGGCCATAGCCGACTACAAAACCATCTTCAATTGTAAAGCAGACATAATCCGCTTCGAAGGCGACTTTTCTTCTTTTTCTTTTATCCAGAAAAGCACACACTTTAAGAGATTGCGGGCTTCTCTCCTTCAACCATTCCACGAGATAACTTAAGGTCGTACCGGTATCGACAATATCCTCTACAACCAGAATATCCTTGCCTTTAATCGATGTTTCAATATCCTTGGTCATTATTACCCGGCCGGCGCTTTCCTGTCCGGCGCCGTAACTTGCCGCCCGGGCAAAATCAACCCGACAAGGAATATTCATTGCCCGGATCAAATCCGCCATAAAAATAAAAGAACCTTTAAGAATTCCGATGACTATCAGCTCCCGCCCCGTATAATCGGCGGAAATCCGGCGGGCTACTTCCTGCACCCGTTTTGCAATCATTTCCCGGGAAAAAAGGATCTCTTTGCGCATTTTCTCCACTTCAGAATTCCCCTCAATTAATTAGTGGGTTACATTAGCCAAAATATAAGTTGCCTGTCAATAGAAAATCAAAAACGTATCCGGTACGCTGCGGCAAACCGCTGCACATTATCCCGGAGCAGATTTTCCGCTGTTTCCATTTCCGGAGCATTCTTAAATACCGAAGAAAGGCTCATAAAGATTTTGTCGTAAGATGAAATTTCACGGCCCAGCTTAGCATAGTCGATGTAACTGATCATATACTGCGATCCGTCAAAATAATATTTACCCAGCCGGTTTATTTCTTCCGACCGGAAAGGCCAGTTGATTTTCCAGTTAAAAAATTCCCGGGCGATTTTTTTAAAAACTTCCTCATCAAAAACTTCCGGTTTTAGCTCTTCCCCGATACTGTCGGCAAGCAGGCGGAAATAGCAAACGACGAGATCAATATCGGTGAGGCAAAGCCCGTAGAGATACCAGTTGTCGATTATTTTAATCAGACTTTGCGCCTGATTGGCGGGAATAAAATGATGGCTGGGGCAAATATGCCCGGCGCAGGTCTCCTGTCCGTAGAAAGAACAGGTACGCAGATCCAGGCCGAAATTCTGCAACGGGTGCAATAAACAACCGACTCTTTTTTCGGTTTCATCCAGAAAGCCCAGGTATTCACAGCAATAAATCACTTCGTAGCGCGGAGTAAAATCTTCACAGGAAAAAGTGGCGTCGGTATAACAGCCGATATCTCCGGGAGCTTTCACGAGCCTGCGGAAACGCCGCCGGCGTTCACGCAACCGGCGTACCAGTGATGCGCAGGAGCTGTCCGTATAATTGTAAAGGCCGCAGCAGGCGCCGCAGGATTTATTTTCATCGGGCTGGCACAGAACGGTTAAATTAGTGTTCATTAGTATCCAAAATTAACATTTTAGCAAGTACAATCATCCGATTAATAATGCCTGGTAATACTTTCCGGCGAAGCGCTGTAAATATAAAAGGATTGAGATTGCAGGTCAAGCTTAAAAATGCTAATAGTCCTGTGCTTTCCGGAGCCGGCTTTGCCGGCAAGGCCTTTTTACCGCCGCAGCTGATCTCCTGGAAAGCGGAAGCATTATCAGCGACAGGCAAACAACGACTGAGGAATCAGGGAAAAATGAAGTTGATTGAAGAAATAAATTTACCAAACGGATTGCAGCTGAATATTTTCGATTTGTCGCGCGAGATAGCCGCCGATACGGTTAAAGTGGAAATCGCCGTTCAGACCAATGTTCACCTGCAGGAATCGTTTTTCTCGAATCGGCCGGACTACGAACAGGTAAAAAATATTTTCGGCGCTGAGATTTTCTATGAATACAAGCTGGAGCGGACTTTTGTTCCCAGAGAAAACTGCGACACCGTCCGGGAGGATTTAATCAATACCTTCAAAAACAATTCTCTTTCCTACTTCGGGGCGGAAAACTTTGCCGGAAGACTTGCCACCGCAAAGCTCAGAGACATCAAAAAAAATCCTTATAAATACCGGAACAGAACAGATAACGAATTATGATCAATTATGATTTGGACGGGCTTCTGCTTGCCGCCGAAAAGCCCAGCCGCTACATCGGCGCTGAAGTAAATTCCGTCTGTAAAAACAATGCTGAAGTCAATTTTCTTCTCGCCTTCCCGGACACCTATGAAGTAGGCATGTCCCATCTCGGCATGCAGATTCTCTATGCCGTGTTAAACAAGATTCCCTATGTGGCCGCAGAGCGCTCGTTTGCTCCCTGGCCGGACCGGGAAAAACAACTGCGCGACCACCACCTTCCCCTCACATCACTGGAATCCCAAACGCCTCTGAAAAATTTCGACATCGTCGGTTTTTCCCTGCAATACGAACTATCCTACACAAATGTCCTGAACATGCTGGATTTGGGCGGCATACCGCTGAAAAGGCACGACCGCCGGGATGATGCCCCGCTTATTCTTGCCGGAGGCCCCTGTTGTTTTAATCCGGCTCCGCTCATTGATTTTATCGATGCTTTCGTTATCGGCGAAGGGGAAGAAGTTGTCGCGGAAATTACCGACGTTATCCGTAACGGCAAAAAAAACAAACTTCCCCGGCAGGGAATGCTCGCAGAGCTGGCGCAAATTCCCGGCATTTACGTCCCTGCCGTGCATAATAAAAATCATCCGGTGAAAAAAAGGAAAGTCATCGATCTTAATCTATGGCCCTATCCGGCGAGGCCCGTTGTGCCGCTCATGCAAACCATCCATGACCGTATCGTGCTGGAAATAGCCCGCGGCTGCACCCGCGGCTGCCGCTTCTGCCAGGCCGGTATGCTGTGGCGTCCCTACCGGGAAAGAAACTATTCTCTGGTGAAAGAAATGGCGGAAGAATTACTGAACGCTACCGGCCACGATGAAATATCGCTTTTGGCTTTAAGCTCCGGCGACTACAGCTGCATCGAACCTTTAATTTCCGATCTGATGAACAGGCATTATGCCCGGCGCGTAGCTCTGGCCCTGCCTTCTTTGCGGGTGGAATCACTCACCGGCGCATTAATTGAAGAAATAAAAAGAACCCGCAAGACCAGTTTTACCCTGGCCCCGGAGGCGGGAACGGATAAAATGCGCCGGATAATCAACAAAGGAAATTCAGCCGGGGAATTACTCTCCACAGTGGACAAGGTTTTTTCCGCCGGCTGGAAATCGATCAAACTATACTTCATGATCGGGCTGCCCGAAGAAACCGAGGCGGATCTGGAAGGGATTGTCGATCTGGCCTATCAGGCTCTGCGGACGGCTAAAAACCGCGGACAGATAACAATCAGCCTTTCCACCTATGTTCCCAAACCGCATACTCCTTTTCAATGGCACCGCCAGATTTCGCTTGCCGAAACTTATGCCAAGCAGGAATTTATCCGCGGACGGATCCGGAGCCGCAATCTCACCGTCAAATGGCATGATGCCCGGATGAGCATGCTCGAAGGATTATTTTCCCGCGGCGATGAAAAAACAGGCCTTCTCCTGGAGAGGGCATTTCAAAGCGGCTGCCGTTTTGACGGCTGGAGCGACTTATTGCGCTTTGATCTCTGGCAGGAAGCAATTGTCCGGACGGGAATCAACCCGGAAGATTATACGCGCGAGCGCAAAACCGGGGAAAATCTTCCCTGGGATAATATTGACTGCGGTGTGAGCCGGAAATTTCTTCTGGCCGAAAGAGAAAAAGCCGCCCTTTCCGCTGTAACCGCCGACTGCCGTTTTGCAGATTGTCAGAACTGCGGTGTCTGTGATTTTTCCACTACGAAAAATGTTTTTTCCGCAACAGAAAACAAATCCGCCGCCGCCGATATATCTGTTTCTCCTCCCGCCGGCAGGAAGACCGTCGAAAAGCAATATCGTTTTACCTTCAGCAAACTCAACCGGGCACGCTTCCTTTCGCATCTGGAACTATCTTCCGCCCTTATCCGCGCCCTGCGCCGCAGCAGTTTGTTTTTATCCTATTCCGCAGGGTATCATCCCCACCCGCGGATATCTTTTGCCACGGCAACTTCGGTCGGAATGGAAAGCGCAGAGGAATTTGTCGATGTAACCTGCCGGGAATTGCCGGCGGATTCAACTATCCTGAAACAAGAAATAAACAGCGCACTGCCTGACGGCATTAAAATTCTGGCAATGAGCGAACTTGCCGCAGGCGATAAGGATCTGGCGCAGTCACTTACCGGATTTTCCTATGATTTATACCTTCCCCGCGATACCGATCCGGCACGTCTTGCCATATGGGAAGATAATATTAAAAAATTTATCGCCGCAGAGATATTTAACATCGAAAGAAAAGCAAAAGGGAAAAATATCGTAAGGGACATTCGTCCCTATGTAGAGAAAATAATTCTGCATCCGGGGGATTTAAAGGTGCAATTAACCATACGATACTCTCCGCAGGGTTCAGCCCGACCCACGGATATTATTGAGCATGTTCTTACTGGCAATGAAGAAGAAAAGCAACAAATTCGTGTTGTTAAAACGCAGACATTGCTTCGCGGATAATATTTCCCTTGTTATTTCAACGCGTTAAACATTACATGACCGGAATTAAACCCAAATTTATCCCGCTTAGGCTTCGCCTCGGGGATAATTCGACCATCAAATTTCAGTGCACTTCGTTTCTGAAATTGAGGTCTCATTAAAAATAATTCCCCCGAGCGGTAAATTTTATTGACAAACTGACATAAATTCACTATAGGTTTCGGTCTTAATTCCAATAATAAGGATAAGCATATGTACGCAGTAATAAAAACAGGAGCAAAACAACACAAAGTAACCGAAGGTGATGTTTTATCCGTCGAAAAGCTGGAAGGTGAAAAAGGAGCTGAGGTAGTTTTCAGCGAAGTGCTCATGGTTGCCGATGATAAGAATGTTAAGATAGGCAAACCGTTTGTGGAAGGCGCTACAGTTACCGGCAAAATTCTGACTCAGAAAAAGGGTCCGAAAATTACCGTTTTCAAAATGACCCGCCGCAAGGGTTTCAAAAAGAAGACCGGCCATCGCCAGTTATTAACCAGCATGAAAATAACAAAGATTGTAATGTAAGCGGAGGAAGTCATGGCACATAAGAAAGGTCAGGGAAGTTCGCGCAACGGCAGAGACAGTAATTCCCAGAGACGCGGCATAAAGGCATTCGGTGGTGAAAAAATCCATGCCGGATCGATTATCGTACGGCAGGTGGGTACAAAGATTCATCCGGGTAACAATGTAGGCCTCGGTAAGGATTTCACTATTTTTTCCTTGATTGACGGCGTTGTCAAATTTGAAAGATTGGATAAAACGAGAAAAAAAGTAAGCGTTTACGCTGTATAACAATAGTTCATATTGTTTTTGATTTAAAGGCGCTTCCGAACAAAGCGCCTTTTTTAATGAGGCTCCAATTATGCAAGCGTAGCGCGCAGCAGAATTGGTTAGCCGAATTATCCCGCAAGCAAAGCGCCGCGGGGTTAATGACACCACTTTTTTACACAAGCGTAGTGCAGTGGAATCGGTTAGCCGAATTATCCCGCAAGCAAAGCGCCGCGGGGTTAATGACACCACTTTTTTATTATAAGCGTAGCGTCGTAATATCGGTTAGTTGAATTATCCCGCGTATGCGGGATTGATAAATTGACCGTTCAGAAACTCTAGCTGTTCTTCTGGAATTAATTCTACTTGGGCAATAATTATGAAATTTGTCGATGAAGTAAAAATTTATACCAAGGCGGGACACGGCGGACCCGGTTGCGTGAGTTTCCGCAGGGAAAAATACGTGCCCCGCGGCGGACCCGACGGCGGCGAAGGCGGCAAAGGCGGCGATGTAATCTTTCGCGCGGCGGAAAGCCACCGTACCTTGTTGGATTTGAAATATCAGCAGCACTATATCGCCAAAAACGGCGGGCACGGTTCCGGTAACAATCGCAGCGGCAAAAGCTCTCCCGATCTGGAAATTATCGTACCGGTGGGTACGGTTGTCAAAGATTTTGAAACGGGAGAACTGCTTGCTGATTTATCCGTCGTCGGACAAACTTATATCGTCTGTCACGGCGGTATCGGCGGCAAGGGCAATGCCCACTTTGCCACTTCCACCCATCAAACCCCACGCTTTGCCCAGGAAGGGATGGAAGGTGAGGAGCGCTGGCTCAAGCTGGAGTTGAAACTGCTTGCCGACGTCGGTATTGTCGGTTTCCCCAACTCAGGAAAATCAACCTTTATTTCCCGGGTATCGGCAGCCCGGCCGAAAATCGCCGATTACCCTTTTACAACGCTTACACCGCATCTGGGCGTGGTAAAACACCGGGACAGTAAAAGTTTTGTTCTGGCTGATATTCCGGGATTGATTTCCGGAGCTCATGAAGGCCACGGCATGGGCATCCAGTTTTTAAAGCATGTGGAAAGGACATTCCTCCTCCTCCACATACTCGATATTTCCACGGAGCCGGATGACAACGCCTGGAAAAATTATCAGGCCATCAACCGGGAACTGGGATTTTATAATAAAGAGTTGCTTGCAAAACCGCAGATTGTGGCTCTCAATAAAATTGACCTTCCCCAGGTAAGAGATCGAATCAAAAAAGAGGTTGCGCTATTTCGCAAAAAAGGCATAATATTGCATCCGTTTTCAGCCGTAACCGGTGAAGGAATAACGGAAATATTAAATAAAATCATCGAAACATTAAATCAGGGATAGAAACCTTTGTCTCATGAAAAATATCCGTCAGGAAACACTCTCACACGTAAAAAAAATTCTGATCAAAGTCGGTTCAGCTGTACTCACGGGAGCCGACGGCCTTGATCTTAAAATCATTGATGCACTGGCCGACGAAATAGCGGAACTGATCCGGCAGGATTATTCGGTAGTCCTCGTCACATCAGGTGCAATCGCCTCCGGCAAACACCGCCTCAACATCACCGGGAAACTGAAAAGCATTCCGGAAAAGCAGGCCGCCGCCGCCATCGGACAGGGGCGACTGATGCGTATTTATTCCAAGTCCTTCGAAAAAAACAACCTCTATGTCGCCCAGATTCTTTTAACTCTTTCCGATCTCACGGACCGGCAGAGATTTTTAAACATCCGCAATACCCTTTCCACGCTGCTGGAGTGGAAAGTAACTCCCATCATCAATGAAAATGATACTGTTGCCGTCGATGAAATAAAGTTCGGCGATAACGACAATCTGGCCGCACTCATCGCCAATATCGTGGAAGCCGATCTTTTTATTAATTTGACGAGCACGGCCGGACTTTATGATGCGAACCCTACGGAATCCAAAAAGGCCAGATTGATTCCTCTGGTGGCCGAATTCACCGATGAAATAGAAGCTATCGCCACCGCGGAAACATCATCGGTCGGTACCGGAGGAATGAAAAGTAAGGTACTGGCCGCCAAAAAAGTTACGGCTATCGGCATTCCCTGTATTATTGCTCCCGGTAAAAAGAAAAACATCCTCGCCGACATTATCGCCGGTAAGGAAATCGGCACTCTTTTTCTGCCGATGGCGGACCGTCTGAACAGCAAAAAATACTGGATCGCCTTCACACTGCATTCCCGCGGCCGGATTACCGTGGATGACGGCGCCCGCAAAGCGCTTTTGGAAAAGGGCAAAAGCCTGCTTCCTTCCGGTGTGATCGATGTGGAAGGAGACTTCACCGTCGGAGATCCGGTAAGTTGCATTGACCGCGCAGGAACAGTAATCGCCAAAGGACTCGTCAATTTCAGTTCCGCGGAAATCCGCAAAATTATGGGGCTGAAAACAACGAAAATAGCCCAGATACTGGGGCACAAAGATTACGACGAAATCATTCACCGCGACAATCTGGTAATAACCCGCAACAATCCCAAAAGCGTAATCTGAGATTCCGGATCAGTCCGGAAAGCTCTCCGGCAGAGGACACCCCGGAAAAGCGGGTATCCGTTTGACCATTATGTCTGCAAAAGATTAACCCTCTATTTCCAGAAATATTTCTCAGGAATATGACCGCTCGTATCCGCGAAGACTCCCTCGGAAGAGAGCATTTCTTGTTTCATTGCCGCTCCGCCGCCAAAACCGCCCAAAGAGCCATCCGACCGGACAACGCGATGGCAGGGAATAATGAGAGGGAAAGGGTTTTTGGCCATCACCGTACCCACGGCGCGTGCAGCTTTCGGACTACCGCTTTTGTAAGCCAATCCCGAATAGGAAATAACTTTCCCGCGCGGTATTTTATAAGCTTCGCGCAATACCTGCACGGCAAACTTTTGCAAATTGTCCCAATTAAACAGGGAAAGATCAAATTCCACTTTACTGCCGTTAAATATTTTTTCTATTTTCCGGGCGGTATCTCCGGGTATTTTCCGCTCCGTCATATTTACCCGGGGAAATTCTTTGCGGATTTTCGCCGCAAGCTGTGCCTGCCCGCGGGGCAGATATATACGTTCCAGCAAAAAATCGTCGCCCGCTGAACACCAGACAACACCGAGCTTCCTTTCGGCCGCACCAATAAGCTGGTAATACATGGCTTCATCCCCCGAATGTATTTTCATCACACCAACCGCTCCTAAAAACTACCGGCTACGTCCAATGCTCAATAACAATCTTGACACCGATGGCAATTAAGACAACTCCGCCGAATACTTCCACTTTCCGGCCGAATAATTTGGCCAGAACTTTACCGAAAATCATGCCGACCGCCGTCATCAGAAAACAAACCATACCGATAACAACCGCCGGCAGCAGTATAGGGGCTTTCAATATGGAAAAGCTGAAACCGACAGCGAGCGCATCAATACTTGTGGCGAGGGAAAGTAAAAGCAGCGGAAGGCCGCGTGTCTGATCCGCTTTTTTCTCATCTCTTTCCCGCCGCAATCCCTCCCAGATCATTTTACCACCGACATAAACCAGAAGAATAAAAGCTATCCAGTGATCATAGACGGCAATAATATCAACAATAGTCAAACCGGCAAGCCAGCCCGCAAGAGGCATGGCAAACTGAAAAAGACCGAAGGCAAAGGCAAGGCGTAAAACCGGTTTCCATGATTTTCGATCGTCAGCCGCACCGACGCCGATAGCCACGGAAAACGCATCCACTCCCAGTGCCACGGCAAGAAGAATAACCGTCAACGGATTCATACTAAACTTTCTTACTCATTTTTGCTTCTCCAGGAAGAATAAATCTTTTCGGCAAGTTTCCCGCCGATTCCCGGAACATTTTGCAAATCGGCAAGCGTGGCGTTTTTCACCCGGTGCACAGAGCCGAAGTGTTTAAGCAGTATTTTTCTGCGTTCGGCACCGATATCCGCAATTGCATCAAGTTGTGAACCGAAATCGTTTTGCTCTTTCAGCCGGCGATGATAACTCACGGCAAAGCGATGCGCTTCATCGCGTACACGTTGCAAAATCGCGAGCGCCGCCGGTGTTGAAGAAAGATAAACCGCATCCTTGCGCCGGGGCAGATAAACGCGGTCTTCCGTCCTGCCTGTCCTGCCTTTCAATCGATTTTTTGCAGCGGAATAGGAGCTCTCTTCCTTGGCCAGACCTACGACATCCAGTTTAAGCTGCAAATCATGAAAAACGGAAAGAGCGATATTGAGCTGCCCCTTGCCGCCGTCGACAACGACCAGATCGGGCAAATCTTCCTTCCCGGTAAAACGCCGGATGAGCACCTCTCTCATCATACCGTAATCATCCGGCTCATCCATAGTTTTAATACGGAAGCGGCGGTATCCGGACTTATCCGGTTCACCGTCTTGAAAGGTTACCTGTGAACCCACGGCGTACCTGCCACTGATGTTGGAAATGTCATAGCACTCAATTTTCCTGGGGAGGCGGACAAGGGCCAATTTTTCCTGAAGAACGGAAAGGGCGATTTTTCTGGATTCTTCCTTATTCTTCGCCGAGTTAAAAACTTCCCGCGCATTGGCGCAGGCCAGATCGAGCAGTGCTTTTTTAGAACCGCGCTGCGGCAAAGTGAATTGTACTTTCTTCTTCTTTTTATCGGAAAGCCACTCGGCAATTACATCGCCGTCAGGCAGGGCACAGGGAAGCAGTATTTCATCAGGGACAACGATTTCCGCATCGTAATATTGACCAAGCGTCATCGACACCACCTCGGGGATTGCTGCCTTGCTTTTTACCGGAATAAACGATTTAACTCCCAGCAGCTTGCCGGATCGCACAAACAAAAGGGCAAGAGAATATATGTCATTGTCTGCAAAAATACCTACCACATCCTGATCCCCTCCCGCAGCCAGATCCACATGCTGCTTTTCCAGCGCATGTTCGAGCGCGGCGATGCGGTCGCGCAGACGTGCCGCTTCTTCGTAATTCAGACTCTCGGCTGCGTCTTCCATTTGCTTTTGCAGATCGGCAACCAGTTCACGACGCCGTCCCTCCAGGAACGAAACGGCACCTCCGACCAGTTTTCCATAAGCCTCGCCGTCAATCATACCCCGGCAAGGTGCAAGGCACCGGCCGATTTGATATTCCAGACATGGTCTCGTGCGCAGCTGAAAATTCATGTTGCTGCAGGTGCGCAGCGGAAAGATACTCTGCACAAAACGCAGAGTCTCCCGAGCCGCAAGTCCTGAAGGATAAGGCCCGAAATACAAAGCGGCATTATTTCCGCGCTTGCGCACCAATTGCAGACGCGGGAATTCCTCCGCCGGATTAACGGACAGATGATAATAGGTTTTATCGTCGCGCAGAATGACGTTATAGCGGGGATGGTGCTTTTTGATAAGATTGTTTTCTAAAATGAGCGCTTCTTTTTCCGTGGAAGTGGTAAGAAATTCAATATCGGCAACACGCGACATCAAAAAAGGCGCCATCGGCCGCGTATCCTTGCCGGTAAAATACGAGGCGATCCGGCTTTTCAAATCATTGGCTTTACCCACATAAATGATTTTCCCCCGGCCATCTTTCATCAGATAGACACCCGGACTGCGCGGCGCAGAGGTCATTTTTTCTTTTAAAACGGTGTTTCCCGGCATAATTTGCTGCTTAATTATTTTTTACCTGATATGAATCCGATTGCCGCTAAACCTACAATCTTTTTAACCGGGTATGTGAGCCAGCGGCCGTTTATAAACTACCCAGCCGAAGTTTACAGCCAAATCCCGGATTGTTCTTATTTCTTCAATGGAAAACTTGGTTGCGTCATCGTTCTTTTCCGCCGTAACAGAGAAACCCCTGCTGGCGTTATAGCCATGCATTCTATCGGAAGGAGGAAATTCGCTTTCCGGTTTATCGGCGTATTCAGCTGCGGACGTATCAACAAGCTCGTCAACAGATGAAAAGACGATCTCATATCTTTCTTTTTTTAATATCTTCACCAGCATGGCAAGCAGATCGGATATTTTCTCATAAGGACGAATTCGTTCCATTATAAACCAAAGAGTAATTCTTTTATGCTTCAGCGCAGATGAATCGTCGGCACTGGAACGTATTTCGCTGATAGTGCCGAGTTTTTCCGATTTTTGGTCCATATCTCCATAAAAACGTATCCCAAATGCATCCACCTTTTCACCACTTCCACCAAATTTCATTTTCAATACTTTCATGGCATTTATTTCACACTCCTGTGCAGGGAATAACCGTTTGCGGAGAGCTTCCTCAAGTTAAGGAAAGTATAAGGAAACGGCCGCCTGATGTCAATGAAAGATTAACCGGCGGATTCACTTACAGCTGCGCCCGCTAAGATTCGATAATCTTTTGCGCCGGAACATCAAGAAGCAAAACGGCCGGAAATGTTCATTCTTCCGGCGTCGCGCTGCTTAAATATTCTATCAGCTGTCCGCTTGTCCGCCGGAGCCGCTGACTTAAAAGCCGCGATATTTTCCAGAGAAATACGAAGGCGAGCGGCGCTTTTTCCCGGCTGAGCCGGACAAAATCATCCCGGCTGATAAGCAGAAAAGTAACTTCGGTTACGGCCACGGCATTGGCCGATCGCGGTTCGTCGTCGATAAGCGACATCTCTCCGAAAGTCTGCCCCGCTCTCAGCCGCGCCAAGGCTGTTGCCTTTTGTTTAACATCGTTTTTTAAAATATCAATTTCACCCTTGATGATAATACCCAGACTGTGCTCCGGCTGCCCTTCATGAAATATTTCGGTACTCTTAGCCGCGCGGTATACCTTAAAATATCCGCTCAAGCTGACAATCTGATTCCAGGAAAAATCCCTGGCCCATTGAGTTTCATCAAGAAGTTCGGCGATGCGCTTTTCCGGCATGTTCAAGCGCTCCAGTCCTGATGGAAGTGTTGTCATTGTTCTGTCTCCGCTTTATCCTTAATTGCCGATTCTCTGTAATAAGGTGGTTTTTGAACTTTTTCCATATGTTCTTACGCGAAAACTTCCGGTTCTCTTCTTGGTTCCGTATATGCGGCCTCTAATTCATTTTTATGCTTTAAATAATTCTCGTCATCAAAATATTTCGCCTCCACGGGACATCTCTTGATGCAGGCACAGCATTTAATGCAGATGCCGATTATCTTGGAAACTTCCTCCGCATCGATCGACCCCAGGGGACAGATCTCAGCGCAAAGCTTGCAGTCAATACAATCATCGTTCGTTTTGGGGATGATCTTCCGAAAATCAACAAGGTTGCCGTTCTTGTCCCTGGGTTTGTAGTAGTCTCTGTAAGGTTTATTCCCTTTGACCGCAACGCCGGAAATTTCACCTGTCACCTTTATCTTATCGTATATCTTATCGGCAAAATCGGCGGCTGCGGCCATATCTTTTTCATCCGGTCTTTTGCCGCCCATTATTTTGGAAAACGAATGCTCTCCGACAAAGGCACCTCCGGCGACAACTTTAAAGCCGTCCGCTTCCAAAATATCTTTCAGTTCGATCAAGGCATCATCATAATGCCGGTTTCCGTAAACAACGACGGCAATCGCCAATGCTCCATTTCCGGAAATCGTATTTAAGTATTTCAGCAATACATTGGGCACACGGCCGGCATAAACCGGAACACCAACAACGACGACATCATCTTTCGTGAAAGAAACAGCCTGCTTTCTCCCTTCCGGCAATGTAAAATTAAAATTACTGATCGCAGTTGTCCCGTTAAAGTCCTTGGTGATTTTCCCGGCAATTCCGGTAACGATTTTTTCAGTTGTTCCCGTTGCACTGAAATACAGCACATTAATCTTTTTGCTCATCAAAATTAACCTCCCTTTGAACTTTTTCTTTTTTAACCGCCCATCTCCAGCATAATTTTATTGAGCTCTTTAATTTCATCCCGCAGGGCAGCGGCTTTTTCATATTCCAGATTTTTAGCCGCCTGTTTCATTTCCGCCGTCAGGTTTTTAATGAGGACCGGCAAATCTTCCTCTCTGGCCGGCACAATCTTGGATTTAGTATCAACCGGTACCGTCATGTAATCGGCCTCGTAGATGGAACCGAGCACATTGCTGATCGCTTTTTTGATTGATTCGGGCGTTATATTATTTTGTTCATTGTATTTTCGCTGGATGGCACGGCGGCGTTTTGTTTCATCTAAACAGGCCTGAATGGATCTGGTAATTTTATCGGCATACATTATGACTTTTCCGCCGACATTACGCGCGGCACGGCCGGCCGTCTGGATAAGCGAACGCTCGGAGCGTAAGAATCCTTCCTTGTCGGCATCCAGTATCGCCACAAGCGATACTTCGGGAATATCCAACCCTTCCCTGAGGAGATTAACGCCGATCAGTACATCGAACTCGCCCAGGCGCAGATCCCGGATGATACCGACGCGTTCCAGCGTGTGAATATCGGAATGCAGATAGCGCACCCGGATGCCAAGCCCGCTGTAGTAATCGGTTAAATTTTCCGCCATGCGCTTGGTCAGTGTTGTAACAAGCACCCTTTCTTTATTTTCAATCCGCCGGCGGATTTCCTCGAGCAGATCATCCACCTGCTGAAGGGCCGGCTTGATTTCTATCTCCGGATCCATGAGTCCCGTCGGGCGAATGATTTGCTCGACCCGCACCCCCTGCGCTTTTGATATTTCATACTGGGCCGGTGTCGCCGAAATATAAATCCGTTGATTGGGCAGCGCCTCATATTCCTCAAATGTCAGCGGCCGGTTATCCAAAGCCGAAGGCAGGCGGAAACCGTATTTCACGAGTGTTTCCTTCCGCGACCGGTCGCCGCGGAACATGCCTGCAAGCTGCGGCAATGTGGCGTGACTCTCGTCGATAATGATCAGGGCGTCTTTCGGCAGATATTCCATTAGTGTCGGCGGCGGCTCGCCGGGCCTGCGTCCCGTCAGATGGCGGGAGTAATTTTCAATACCCTGGCAGTAGCCCATTTCTTCCATCATTTCCAGATCAAAATTGGTACGCTGCTCGAGGCGCTGTGCCTCCAGAAGTTTGTTTTGTGTTTTCAGTTCGGCAAGCGTTCGGGCAAGTTCAGCGCGAATGTCAACGGTCGCTCTTTCAAGATTGTTCTTCGAGGTTACATAGTGGCTGCCGGGAAAAACAACCGTCTTAGCAAGAGCACCGAGCTTCCTGCTCCGCAGCGGATCAATCAGAGAAATCGCTTCGATCGTATCCCCGAAGAATTCCACCCGCAGTGCCTGTTCATCCTCATAAGGCGGAAATATTTCCACCACGTCGCCGCGTACACGGAAGGTGCCGCGGTGAAAATCGATATCGTTTCGTTCATACTGAATTTCCACAAGCCGATGCAGAACTTCTTCACGGGGAATATCCTGGCCCACTTCCAAAGGGAGCGTCATACCCAGATATTCTTCGGGCGATCCGAGGCCGTAAATGCAGGAAACACTGGCGACAATAATAACGTCTCGGCGGCTTAAAAGAGCATAAGTCGCCGCATGACGCATCTTGTCGATCTCCTCGTTAATTGCGGAATCTTTTTCAATGTAGGTATCAGTGGCAGGCAGATAGGCTTCCGGTTGATAGTAATCATAATAACTGACGAAATATCCGACGGCGTTTTCCGGGAAAAGCCCCTTGAATTCCTCATAAAGTTGCGCAGCAAGCGTCTTGTTATGCGCAATAATGAGCGCCGGTCGCTCTGCCCGCTCGATGACATTGGCAATCGTAAAAGTTTTCCCCGAACCGGTAACACCAAGGAGAACCTGATGATCTTTTCCGCAGGCAAGCCCCTGTGACAATTCATCGATAGCCTGCGGCTGATCGCCAGCCGGAATAAAATCCGTAATCATCTTTAACTTTTCCATAATTTGCTCACTTGTCATTGCCCGGCCAGACCCAAGTCAGGCAGAGAACACCGGCTTATGGGACTGTGTCGCAATAAACGGTTGTAATTGAGGAGCCGCCTCTCCAGCGGCGCGGCAATTTAGTAGCAGAACTATATTTGAGTTTAGGAACAATATACAAGGAATTTTTACCTCTAGTGCAGTATAATGGACGATATAGATTTAATCGAAAAACTAAATAAAAATTATCTTGGCAAATAATCAGCCCACGTTATTAAAATAACACGCTTTTGAAGGTAAAAACAAAATCCGCAAACTTACCTTGCAGTTCAACAACATCTCCCCGCCACCGTTTCGCCCCGGAAGACTTCATCGACAGCGATTACTTTGTGAAAAAAATTATGGAAACGGGAATGAGGACTGTTGAACAGGTTGTTGAAAAACGTTGGCTGTTCTCTTTCTGAGGAAGCATAAGTTAACAGCGTCCACCTATTTGTTTAGAAGTTTTAAGAAAATTGTTGCCAGCCCCAGAAAGGACAGAAAACCGAAAGCATCGGTAAACGCCGTCAGAAAAATATGTGAACCGAGAGCCGGATCCAGTTTCAAACGCCTGAGTACCAGCGGGATTAAAGCTCCCACCAGTGTCCCGGCAAAAATGCTAATGATCATGGCCAGAGCGAGGATCAGCCCCAGAATAGGCAGCCCCTTCCAGAACCAGCCGATAATACCGATAACAACACCAACCAAAATACCATTGGCGATTCCAACGGTTATCTGCCGCAAGAGAGCCCGTCTGGCGTTTTCAAATGTTATTTCTCCCAGAGCCATTCCCCGAACAATCAAGGTTAGCGCCTGACTGCCGGCATTGCCGCCCAAGCCCGCCACAACCGGCATGAAAAAAACCAACGCAACCATGATTTTAATCGTATCCTCGAAAAAACCTATAACCAGCACCGAAGCAAGAGCAGTCAGCAGATTGAGATAGAGCCAGGGAAGTCTTTTTTTAACCGACGCAGTGGTTTTATTAAAAACAGTATCGTCCTGACCGAGGCCGGCGATGCGATAAATATCTTCGGATGTTTCTTCCTGGACCGTATCCATGACATCGTCGATGGTAATTCGCCCCAGCAGATGGTGTTGATCATCCACAACACCGACCGAAACAAGATCGTATTTCTTAAACAGGCGGGCGACTTCTTCCTGATCCATCTGGGCATTGACACTTGGAATATCTTCGTCAATCATCTCCTTAATCGGCGTAAAACGCTTTGTGGTAATTAATCTCTGCAGGGGAACCGTGCCCATCAGTCTGTTTTTTTCATCTACGACAAAGATGTTATTAATGTGTTCTACTTCATCTTTGGCATTCACAACGGCCTGGAATGCATCGTTAATGGTCGCCTTCTCCCCTACCGATACCAGCTCCGACTGCATGATACCGCCGGCCGTGTCTTCGGCATATTTGAGGAGTTCTTTTACTTCCTGAGATTCTTCCGGTTCAATGGATTCGAGAACCGCTTTGGCCTGATCATGGGATAACTCGGCAATAATATCCGCCTTGTCATCCGACTCCATCTCTTCGATGATATCGGTGAGTTTTTCATTGGAGAGTTCATCGATAATTTGCTCGCGGGAAGTATCCGAAAGCTCCAGAATAACGTCGGAGGCCGTGTTGACATCCAAAAGCGAAAAAAGATGCAAGCGGTCTTCTTCTTCAAGTTCATCGATAAGATCAGCTATATCCGCCGGATGCATATCGGAAAAGAGATCAATAATGTCAAATTCGCGGTTTTGGCTGATCAGATCCCGTAGGGTATTGATGGTTGTCGGTTCTTTCCTTTTTAAATTTTCCATAGGCGGCCTGATTCATAATCTGTTGAATAGTTTGTTGTGTCGGATCTGTTTACCTGAAAAAATATCGAAGGTGATTAATACTTTAATTTAATGATGTTATCAACCTGTTTCGCATTGCTTACTGTATTTCCTTGTCTCATTACACTTCGCAAGGAAATGACGGAAGCAGCGTTATTGCAAGACGCACTCTTTTTTGTCATTGCCCGGCTTGACCGGGCAATGACAAATTCGATTATGCACTTCTTTTTTTCAGGGCTATTCAAACGTGCCTAGATGCAAGGCCTCCGAGTCACATCTACTCACATTTTTCGGGCTGCTCAAAAATGCCCAGATGCAAGGCGTGCGAGGATTTAGGAATGAGGCCTACTTTTAGCGTAGGCCGCAGTGACTAAACCGGAGCACAACGCCGCAGATTGGTATTTTTCAGCAGCACGCCTACAGGAAAAGGACGGGTTCACGCAGTATAGCCTCCCTCGCCCGATACGCACAGGCGGCCACATCCGGATAGGTATCTTTCAGTGACGCTATTTGTCTCAGATTATCCGCCGTCCGCAAAATAAGCGTCGCCATATCACCTTCGGCAAAACCTGTCGCTTTAATCACACTTTCCCAGCTGCGCCCCTGCGCCCAGTAATATAAGGCAACTCCGGCCGCCGGATAAAGTTTTGGTGTTACAAAACCTGCCGACTGGAGACGGCGCATCAGCGGACGGACAGTGAGCAATACTTTTTTTAACGCCGCTGTGAGTTTTGACGGCAGGTCTTTTACTGCAATATTAATTTCATTATCACGATCATAAGCAAAGACGGAAACAAGCGCCGCCAGAATTCTTTCCTCCTGGCCGGGAAAAGACTGCCGCCGCAAGCATTCCGCCACGAGCAGCGGATAATCAAGCCTGAGTTTTGCCGCCCAGAAACCATCGGCGGTAAGCCTGCCGTCCGCACTTACAAATCCTTCCGCCTGCAGGAAATCCAGATAACGGCAAAAATCAGTCCAGAGTGTTTTAGCCGCTACAGGCGACGGGCTATGACATTCTCCACTTTGCTGATAAGCAGCCAGTGATCTTTCAAATATTTTCCGAATATCGGCAGGCGTCTGCGACATCAGCAGGTTCAGAGTCATGGAGAAATCATTTTTCAGCCGGCTGACAATATCTTCCGGCGCCTTAAATAGTAACCGCCGGATATGGTGCAAATCCATAAATTTTCCGGAAATCCCCAGCATAAAGCCAATTTTATCCTGCCCGCGCCTTCCCGCCCGGCCGGTCATTTGCCGGAATTCAGTTGCCGACATCGGCTGAAAATCATGACCGTTAAACAAATCCGAATTAAAAAGCACAATTGTCCGCGCCGGGAAATTCACTCCGGCGGCAATCGTGGATGTCGCAAAAATCACCCGCAGATTACCCCTGTTCATCATCTCCTCAATTAACAGCTTCCAGGCCGGCAGCTGACCGCCGTGATGAGCGGCAATGCCGAAGGACTGCAGCGCCTTCAACTGCCGGTGGTTGCGCAAAGAAGGAAAACGCCCCAGCAACTCTTCCAGAGAATAATTAAATTCATCAGAGTAAGGCAGCGCGGCAAGAAAATTCTTTGCCGTCAAAGCGGCATCACATTCCGCACGTGATTTCAGAAAAAAAATCGCCGGCAGCAGGTTAAACCGCTCCAGAACTCTGATTATGCCACCGTATTCAGGCATGTGCCGGTGAGCAATCTTACGGCCGGATTCTTTCTTCAGGAAATCGGCAACCGGTGAGGAGAAGTTTTTGCCTTCTAAAAACGGCATAAGCCTGCCCGAAGGATGCAGAAAAAGGGGATGCAGTGGCACCGGACGCTTTTCTTCCGAAATTACCACACAATGCTTTTTGCGAATGCTCGTGAGCCACCGTGCAATCTCCTCACCATTTCCGACAGTTGCCGAAAGCAGCAGCAGATTAACCCGCACCGGAAGGTAAATCATTATTTCCTCCCAGACAACACCGCGGTCCGGATCGCCCAGAAAATGAGCCTCATCGAGAATAATCAGATCACAATTCAAATCTTTTCCCTGATGCATGGCATCGTAGAGCTGATTGCGCAATATTTCCGTTGTACCGACAATAATGGGCGCTTCCGTATTTTCCTTGGTGTCTCCGGTAATAATACCCACATTCGCAGTGTCGAAATGAAGTCCGAATTCGATCCATTTGGAATTGGAAAGCGCCTTCAGCGGTGAAGCATACCAAGCTCTGCCTCCATTTTTGAGCACCGACAAAATCGCTTCGCGGGCAATCCATGTTTTGCCGGAACCGGTAGGGGCAATGACCAGACAGTCTGTTTTTCTAATCGCCTGCAGGGCATCCGTCTGAAATTTGTCGGGAACAAAAGGAACCGCAGGAGGTTTGCCGATCTGTGCCAATACCTTTTTCAACACAGGATCAATGTCCGGCTTCATCGGATGGGGATGAACTTTTCGCCGGTGTCTTCTTGCAGTAAAATTTCCCCGTGAAGGAAAAAAATGTTTATCTTTTTTAATAATTATACCTCTTGATTAACCAGCTTTCTATTTTTTTACATGTACCATAAAGCACTTTAATGGTAAAGGAAGCAGCAAAAAAATGTACTTGCTTAATCCTTACATTAATCTGTAAATATAAACATGGTAAAAGATCGGAAAATTTTCTGGGGCTGGTTCATCGTTGCCGGTGCATTTCTTGTAATGGGTATCAACTATGGCGCCCGTTACTGTTTCGGCGTTTTTCTCAAACCGATGACCGAGGAATTCGCTCTGTCCCGCTCGGTAATATCTCTGGCGGCAACCATCAATATTCTTCTTTATGCCGTAGGTGCGATTTTTGTCGGCCGGATGCTCGATCGCATCGCTCCACGCTGGATAATAACGGCGGGAGCCACTCTTTCCGCCTGCGGTTATATTCTTACCGGCTTTGTCAGCTCCCCTCTTGGGTTCTACATCACCTACGGTTTGATGGTCGGTCTGGGAACAACCGGTATGGGCGTTGTCACCTGCACTTCCTCCGTAGGTAAATGGTTTATTAAAAAACGGGGACTGGCCATAGGCCTTACTTCCATGGGAATAAGCTTTGGAACCATTGTTCTCACTCCCCTTGCGGGCTACATTGTAAACTTTTTCAACTGGCGGACGGGACTTATCGTTCTGGGAATAATTACTTTCCTGGTCGGCCTTATCGTCTCGCAAACACTTATGCGCAAAACAAACCCGGAGGCACACGGACTGCTGCCCGATGGGGATAAAACAGCCATTCCTCATCAAATATCCTTATCGCCGGCTTTTTATAAAATTTCCACTCTGGTTCTTTTTAAAGATTCACGTTTCTGGACACTGGCCGTTTGCCAGGGGCTGGCTTTTATGGTCTCTATGTCCGTCTTCGTCCATCAGGTTGCCTATGCCACGGATAATGGAATCGGCAAGCTTGCAGCAGCCACTTCTCTCGCGGCAATCAGTTTTACCGGATTTATCGGCCAGTTCTTTTTCGGCTGGCTCTCCGATCATATCAAAGATCCGAAATACTCTTTCAGTCTGGGCACCACGTTTATGCTGATCGGCATGATCCTGCTTATAAATGCACGCAGTGTCGGCGAACTCTATTTTTACGCGCTCATTTACGGATTCGGGTACGGTTCACTGGCTCCCGCAATACCTATTATCGCCGCCGACCGCTTCGGCAGACAGGTTTTGGGATCAATTTACGGTCTTTTGACATTCTTTATCGGCCTGGGAGGAAGCATCGGTCCGTTTCTGGGCGGCTTCATCTACGATTTTGCCGGTTCCTACGGTTATCTCTGGATAATTAATATAATCGTGCTGATTTTCATTACTCTGGCCATGCTGACTTTAAAAAAAGGCAGACAATACGGATCGACTCAATAAAAAAGCCCCCTGCTCATTGGAACAGGGGGCTTTAACTTTCCGACATTCAGCCTCTAGCCTTCAGCCTGATTTCTTACATGCCCATGCCGGGATATCCACCACCGGGAGGCATTGCGGGCATTCCACCACCGGCGCCTTTTTCTTCGGGCTTATCGGCAATCATGCACTGCGTAGTAAGGAGAAGTGCGGCGACGCTCGCTGCATTTTGCAGGGCAAAGCGGGTAACCTTGGTCGGATCAATGACACCGGCATCGATCATGTCTTCGTATTGATCGGTACGGGCATTAAATCCATAAGCACCTTTCTTTTCCTTCACTTTTTCGACAACGATTGCACCTTCCACGCCGGCATTGCCGGCGATCATTTTAATCGGTTCTTCGATTGCTTTCTTTACAATATTAAGACCAATCTGTTCGTCACCATCGAAGCTGAGCTTGTTCAAAGCAGGCAGCGTGCGCAGATAGGCGACACCACCGCCGGGAACGATGCCTTCTTCAACGGCGGCGCGTGTTGCATGCAGAGCATCTTCGACACGTGCTTTCTTTTCCTTCATTTCTGTTTCCGTGGCCGCACCGACTTTAATTACGGCAACACCACCGACCAGTTTCGCCAGACGTTCCTGCAGTTTTTCACGATCGTAATCGGAAGTTGTCTCTTCGATCTGAGCACGGATTTGTTTGACACGGCCTTCGAGATCGGCACGCTTTCCGGCACCGTCGATAATGGTCGTATTATCTTTATCAATGGTAATCTTTTTGGCACGGCCTAAATCTTCCAGTTTTACGTTCTCGAGTTTCAAACCCATATCTTCGGAAATCATCTTGCCACCGGTCAGGATAGCAATGTCTTCCAGCATGGCTTTGCGGCGATCGCCGAAACCGGGAGCTTTGACGGCGGCAACATGCAGGGTACCGCGGATCTTATTGACAACAAGAGTCGCCAGCGCTTCGCCTTCGACATCTTCGGCAATGATAAGCAGCGGACGTCCCATCTTGGCGATCTGTTCCAATATCGGCAGCAGGTCTTTCATGCCGCTTATTTTCTTTTCATAAATCAAAATCAAAGCGTCTTCCAAAGCGACCAGCATCTTGTCGGCGTTGGTAACAAAGTAAGGAGAGAGATAGCCGCGGTCAAACTGCATACCTTCGACAATTTCCAGTTCGGTCGCGAGACCCTTGGCTTCTTCCACGGTGATAACACCTTCCTTGCCGACTTTTCCCATAGCCTCGGCAATGATACTGCCGATTGTTTCATCATTATTTGCGGAAATTGTGCCGACCTGGGCGATTTCTTTTTGATCTTTCGTGGGTTTGCTCATTTTGCTGAGTTCTTTGACTACCGATTCGACCGCTTTATCAATACCTTTTTTAATATCCATCGGATTGGAGCCTGCGGCAACGGCTTTTACACCTTCGCGATAAAGCGCCTGGGCCAGAATTGTCGCTGTAGTGGTGCCGTCGCCGGCCACATCACTCGTTTTACTGGCGACTTCTTTTACCATCTGGGCGCCCATATTTTCGAATTTATCTTCGAGTTCAATCTCTTTGGCTACGGTCACGCCGTCTTTTGTTACGGTAGGTGAACCGAAGCTTTTATCAATTATAACGTTACGGCCTTTGGGGCCAAGGGTTACTTTTACTGCATCTGCCAGGGTGTTTACGCCCTTCAGAACCGATTTTCTAGCTTCTTCATCGTAAAGAAGTACTTTTGCTCCCATTGTATATATTCCTCCTTATATTCTTATTTTTCAATAATGCCTAAAATGTCTTCTTCCCTCATGATCAGGTATTCCTGGCCGTCAATCTTAACTTCGGTTCCGCCGTATTTGCTGAAAAGGACTTTATCCCCGACACTGACTTCCGGTTTGATTAATTTACCGTCATCGGCTACTTTCCCTTTGCCGACTGCAATGACTTTGCCCTCGATCGGTTTTTCTTTTGCCGTATCCGGAATAATGATTCCCCCTTTGGTTTTTTGCTCTTCTTCCAAACGTTTTACAATGATTCTATCCTGTAAAGGTCTGATTTTCATGCGTTTTCCTCTCCTTTCTGATTTTTTTAATTCATATATTATTGCTGCCAAGCGGCGATATATTATGCATTATTTCCCTTGTGTCAAGGTTTATGCAAAATTTTTAGTTAAATTCATTGATAAAATAATACATTTAAAACCAAATACTGCACAATCACAGATAATTTTAACCATTATTAAAATAAATTTTCGAGCAATTCTCGGAGCGAGTTAACGGTGATGACTGACATCCGGGGTCCGGAGGTATTGTGGGATAATTTTGTCTTCGGTACCAAAGCGCGGTTAAAGCCTAAACGGGCGGCTTCCTTTATTCGTACTTCCATCTGCGAAATTGCCCGTACTTCTCCGGCAAGTCCGACTTCACCCAAAACAACAGTGTGGGAGTCGATCGGACGGTCCAGAAAACTCGAGGCCATAGCGGCAACGATGCCCAGATCGACCGCCGGTTCTTCCACCCGGACACCTCCGGCAACGTTAATAAAGATATCCGAACCGCCCAAGTGCAGGCCGCATATCTTATCCAGTACGGCAACCAGAAGCGATACCCGGTTATGATCCACGCCTATCGCCGTACGCCTCGGCATGCCCAGGTTGGTTGAACTGACCAGTGCCTGAATTTCGACAAGAATCGGCCGGGTACCTTCAAGACTCGGCACAACAACCGAACCAGCAACATCCTGTGGCCGTTCCGCCAGGAAAAAAGCGGAAGGATTGGGTACTTCCTGGAGTCCCTTGTCCTGCATTTCAAAAACACCGATTTCATTGGCCGGACCGAAACGGTTTTTGATACTGCGGATAATCCGGTAAGCATGGCCGGAATCACCCTCAAAATAAAGAACAGTATCCACCATATGTTCCAGAACTTTGGGACCGGCGATGGAACCATCCTTGGTTACATGACCGATTAAAAAGACAGGAATATTGTTTTTTTTGGAGAAAAGAATCAGGCGGGAAGAAGCTTCCCGCACCTGCCCCACACTGCCCGGAGCAGACATCAGATCAGCCGAATAAACCGTTTGAATCGAATCAATAACAACTACGGCGGGACTCGTCGCCTTTATTTGCTCCAGAATTCTTTCTAAAGAAACCTCAACCAGCACCAGCAAATTCTTCGCCGATGCGCCGATGCGACTGCTGCGCAATTTAATCTGACTGGCCGATTCTTCACCGGAAATATAGAGAACTTTGCGCCCGGCCTGCGCCAGATTTTTCATAATCTGCAGCATGAGCGTGGACTTACCGATGCCCGGTTCACCACCGAGCAATACTGCCGATCCGTTTACAATACCTCCGCCCAGAACCCTGTCTATTTCGACAATCCCGGTTATGGCTCTCTCGCCCTCCTGAACCGGTATTTCTTCGATCGGCATCGGGTTGCCGCCAAACTTCATTTCTGCACGGCCACCGGATTCCGGCTCAGGAAGCAGCTCCTCGGCAAAGCAATTCCAACCGTTGCAGGACGGACATTTGCCTAACCACTTGGGCGACATATAACCGCAATGCTGGCAGACGAAGCCTGTTTTGCTTTTTTTCAAAACTTACTCTCCTTGGATAACCTTGCCGACAAGAGCATATTTTTTGCCGCAATGTCAATGATAATCTATATTAAGGGTAAAATCCGCGACGTCAACACTTAACGGCCTCCCTCAAAAAAGAAGCCGATCAGTTATCTCAGCTGAAATCAGAGAAGGGGGAATTATCACAAAACAGAAACACTCCGTGAACTCGTAGATTCAGTCCTTAAAGATATTGCAGAACGAATAAAGGCCGCCGCTGAAAAGAACAGATGCAGCGCACTGACAAGGCGGTCTTGCCGCAAAAAAAGTAAATTATTAAGAATAAAGCATTACAGCAATCCGGCCATAAGTATCATTTTCCCTTGGGCCGGATTTTCAATAAGTATTCGCCGTATTTGGTATCAACATTTGTTGTATGAGTAAATATCCAGTTTTCTAAAAAAGCCAGCATCTCAGCCGTAATATTTTCACCGGAACGGCAGGCTTTAATAAATTCCTCCATCTTATTCATAAAATTATCATGCTGCTGCATATGCGCTGCAAAAGCCGGATAATTTATTTCCAGCATCAGCCGCCTCTCCACACGAAAATGCTCCGCTAAAAAATCCACCAGTTGTTCAATTATGTCGTAGCATTTCTTTTCGTTTTCCTCGTATCTGCCGATCAAATCATTGATGATATCAAATAGTTTTTGATGCTGCTGATCGATCGCATCTACATGCACCGTATATTTTTGATCCCAATGAATAAGGTTAAAACCAGCCATGTTTTTTTCTCCAATGCGGATAAATATGCACTTATTACTTTGAACTCAACCGTTTTTTAATTTAAAAACAGATATATTTTGTTTTTTCCCCTTGAGAGCCATCACCTTGTCCAACTCGAAGCGTTCAGGATTTCTGATCCGGCTCCACGTCGCTTCAGAAATGCAAACATTATTAACAGCCGCCGCCTGCTGGATGCGCGCGGCCGTATTGACGACATCGCCGATAACCGTCAAATCTTTTCGGGAAAGCGTCCCTATTTCTCCCTGTACAACTTTACCAGAATTTATTCCCACGCGAATATTCATATGTTCCCGCTTTTGTACTTCTCTTTGCTCATTGAGAGATTTCAACGTCTGCAAAATTTCCTGGGCTGCCGCAACCGCATCATTGGCATCGACAAAAACGGCCATAATGGCGTCACCGATAAATTTATCGATATCTCCCTGATACTTTTTTGTAATAACTTCACTCAATCCAAAAAATTCGTTGAGCATTTTCATTATATCTTCCGGAGAATGCGTCTCGGAAAAGGGGGTAAAACCAGCAATATCCAGATATAATATGGTCAGGTCTTTCAAATCGCCGCAAGCGGCGCAGCCCGATTCAATCTGTTCCCTTATCTTTTCCATGGTTGTGGACGAGATATATTTCTTAATCAGCGCATTGAATTTCTCCTGCAGGATGCGGTAATTTTCCGCAACGGATATATCACGGAATATTTCGATACCGGCAATGATTTTACCTTTATTATCCCGCAGTGGTGCAATATGGGTTTCTACAGGAATTCGATGGCCGGATTTATGCAGTGGATACACTTTTTCGCTCACACCTTTACCGGTTTTTATGGTTAAACGAAGAGGACAGGCACTGCGGCACAGCAATTTTCCGTTTTCATCGATATGATTGAGAATATTATTCCGGCAATATTTACCCGTTACTTCCTCCGCGCTATAGCCCGTGATTTCTTCCGCTCCTTTATTCCAGAAAATAATTCGCCTGCGCCTGTCGGTTATATAAACACCATCGAAAAGCGTATTCAGTACTTCCGAGAGCAATGTACCTTTTTCACCCAGCGACTCAATTGTAATTTTTTCCGGCATGACTCTATCCTTTGGGAAGTTTGCTGATAGCCTCATCAATCATTTTTTTATGAGCGAAGGTTTCTCTGACAATTTGTTTTGCGATTTTATTATATTCCAGGTTTTCCGTTTTAAGGATATCCGAATATTTAGATTCCAGTATCGACTGTTCAAGGTCACGTGCCAAGAACAACATCTTTTTATCACTAAACGTTCCTTCTTCTATTTCGGCGACGTTTTTATTAATCCAGTCAAGAGCTGATTTCACTGCATCAATATTTACCACTCTACCAACTTCAAAAGCGGCAGGTTTTTTTATCAAAATATCCGTCAGTGATTTTATGTATTCCGCATGCTTTATTTCCTCTCCGGCCATATTGCGCCATAATTCGGCATCAACCGGCCATTTCTTTGCGGCAAGTTCATATAATCCGGCAATCGCTTTTTCGAGTTGTTCCAGGCCGGCCATAACGTCCAGTGTTTTTTGTACGGATTGAGTATTCATTCAATTTCCTTACGATCTTACTTACAGGGTCGGTTATTCAGTTGTCTGTAAAAATTACATTTTTTCTACTGCTGTCAGTATAAGCGGTTGCATGCTTAAGTCAAGGCAATTGATTTCCTATTCAAACAATTTCCTGTATTTCCCGTATCCTTCCTTTTCCAGGTCTTCCCTGGGAATAAAGCGCAGAGCTGCCGAATTCATGCAATAACGCAATCCGGTAGGCTGCGGTCCGTCATTAAATACATGACCCAAATGGGAGTCGGCATATTTGCTTCTGACTTCCCGGGTAAGCGAATTTTCTACGACGTTACCCGGTTCCAGAGGACGGAAAAAACTCGGCCAGCCTGTTCCCGAATCGTATTTGTCCCGGGAACTGAAAAGCGGTTCCCCGGAAACGATATCCACATAAATACCTTCCCGGTAATTTTTGTCATATTTATTCGCATGAGGCCATTCCGTACCTTCCTGCTGCGTTACCTCATACTGCAAGGGTGATAGTTTTTTCTTTAAATCAGCGTCGTCCGGTTTTTTAAAACTCTTCCAGTCGCAAGTGCCGGATTGAGCCACTGCAGCACTGACCGAATTATTCTTTTTCATCTTTATCTCCTTTTTTTCTTTTATGAGGCTTTTCTCCGGCTGGGCAATTCCACCGGAAATCTGACCAAATATGATAGTTATTATAGCTATGGTAATTATCGGTAATGTTTTCATAATGTCTCCTCTGATAACTTTATTTGCGGTTAATATAATTACGAAGTAACAAGATGCAATTTATTTGGAGACGCGGGAGGGAAACCAAAATTTCCGAAACAATGTTTTCTGTTTTTGATTTTCCAAAAATTCAGTAAAAACATCGCTTATTTAGAAGTAATATCCGATTCGCAGCTCAATACGGTAATCATTCTGCTTCTCACCGAATTCTGAATTTCTTCTGCCGACGATAATACCGCTGCGGAGACGAAATTCCCAATTTGTAAAACCTGTATAAAGAAGTTCCGGCGTTAAAGACCAGCTCTGATCGTCAATATTCATCATCCCGGTTAGCGAAGTAGTCAAATATAAGATATCCAATGGCTCCTTCTGGCTGAAACGCGCATAAAGATAATTTTTCATGGAGTTGGCTCGGACATAACCTGATTCCGCCAGTTGCTGTGCCTGAATAAGAGTATTTGTATTGCCTGTCGATTTATAGGAATCATAACCCCGGTTAATCAAGCCGTAATAGTTTTTCATTTCATCGCCGCTGAATCCCAATCCGTTGTGGTAGTATTCAATAATAGTCGTCAGGTCAAATGAAGTCAGGTGGCGAATGCCGATAACACTGCTCACTGATTCGCCTTCCACCGTATAGCGGTTGCCTGTTGCATCAACTACATTTTTCCGAGAATTTCGGAAGTACGCAATTTCTCCGTGAACTTCAAAATTAGTAGTGATGTTGCGGGAAAAATCCATACCGTAGCGGTCTGGTTTGCTGCCCCCGGTCATAAAGAGAAGATCAATATCCGTGTCGTACAAAAGGAAATAAAACCTGCCCGCCAGATTGAGATTGTAATTATTACCGAAGGAATCATTGATATGATCGTAAACGGGAAAGAGTACGGGCGTAAAGGAGAAAGTCGTAAGCGGCCCGTCAAAGCTTTTAATGTAATCGGCGGTAGCCAGAACATAGCCTTCCATGGCCTGCTCCGGATCATCGGGATCCTTGGGCCGGTCAATGAAGGCGACGGGATTCCAGGCGTAGCCCTTCCCCCATTTCATGGTTTTCTTTCCGACATCAAATTTCCAGCTGGTCGTTGGTTTTGCCGAGGCATATATTTCGTAAAATGTCGACCTTTCCGATTCTCCCGAGTAAGAAGACTGCAAATCAGTATTAGTTTTTGCATAAACCCGAAAGATATTTTTTTCAAAACTTCCTTCCAGTTGCACCCGCCCGTTGCCTTCCAGCTGAGTTTGTCCCTGAGGATTATCGAAATAACGCAACTTATAAAGAGCGGAGTCCCGATCCAATCCGAAAAGAAGCGGCTTCGCCTCTATATAGCCCGCAAAATGATACGGCTTTTTTTCGGTTTCGGATAAATCAAATGTGTACTCTTCTTCCGCTAAAAGCGATAACGGCGTCATCAAAAGCGATAAAATAAGAAAAATACACCCCAGGCTTTTCATCTATCGCAAGGACTCCAGGTTGGGCAGAAATGTCAGGGTAAAAACCTCATCTTTGAAGGTGCGTTTCTTCACACCGGCCATTATGATAACGGATTTATACCCCTTGTAGAGCGGACTGTCCGTTTCAATGACCGCCGGCCGCACTATTCCTCCTCCGAAATCCTTAGTGTCCTTGAAATAAAGTGTTTTAATCAACATATTGGCTTCCGTTAAACACTCGATCCTGGTCGGCAGCTTTTTATCCTTGTTCACCCATATTTTCAGTCGGTCATATGCTACGCTTTTCGTCTTCGCCTTCAGATAAAGAAGATATTCGGCACCTTCTTCAATTTTCTCCACATCGTATTCCACCGCATAGTCGAGCTGCATAATATCGGCATTGTTAAAGACGCCGCCCACAACGGACTGAAGGCTGGTAATGCGAATGGGTTTACCGACATTGGGAATATTGAGCCACATGTTGTCGCCAAGTCTAAGCGTACTTCTGCCTTTTTCGCTGGCCGGAGCAATAAACAGTGAGGCAACTTTATCCACGCCCTTTTTAACGGTGAAAAGAGTGAATTCTTTTTTCGCACCGGATGGTTCGATATTGATGAGCTTTCGATAGGATTCGTACGATTCTGGTGAAAGGTTTCTGTCCACCTGTTCCAAGAGTGCCTTACCGTCCACGGCAAAGACGGGAGAGGACATGGATACAATCAACAGACAAATCAGCAATATTTTTTTAATCATATTATTCTCCTTTAGGCTTAAACATGACGCAAAGCTTCGATCGGTTCCATTTTGGATGCCTTGATCGCCGGCTGCAGACTGGCCGCTACGGCAACAATAATGACAATGATAGAGATCGTCAACACATCAGCGGGAAGAATATCGGCATGGAGCAGTAGTTCCTGACGACCGAAATTGTAACGGATGCCGGTTAGATTGATGATCAGGATAATGATTCCACCGATAATGTCACCAATCACAGTACCCACGACCCCCAGACATAATCCTTCAATTATGAACATGGAACGTATTTTGCCGGGCAGTGTTCCGATCGCAGCAATCGTACCGATTTCGCGAATACGTTCGAATACCGCCATAATCATCACATTCATAATACTGATAAGAACAATGGCGATAAGCATTATCTTGATGAAAAAAGTCATTACATCAATCATTTTGGCGATATTGAAGAAGGGAGAAAGCTGTTCCCAGGAATGCACTTCGAATAAAGGCTTTCCCTCTTTGTTTAGCTCGGCGGCAATTTTACCCTCCAACTGCTGCATTACCGGATGCAGATGATTGAAATCTTTCAGGCGAACAGCCACTTCACTTACTTCCAGCTCGGTCATACGCAGTACTTCGGCAGCATCTTCGATGTGAACATATCCGTCACGTCCGCCGGGTCCGGTGGCGCTCTCCAGAATGCCCGAAACAATAAACTGCTTGCCGTTTACTGATCCATCAACATTCGTTGCCACAACAACAACCGCATCGCCGATTTTTATTTTCAAACCACGTGCCAGAAGCAGCGGAATCATTATTTCACCGCGGCTGATGGTTTTTTTGCCTTCTGATATGCGCGATGTCAGAAGGGGAACAGTTTGAAACTCCCGGTCGGGATAGATACCGTTGATACGAATGCTGGTCGTCTCGGTGAAGTTGCTGAACATACCGCCGAATTTAAGGCGGGGGGAAAAGGCTTCCACATCCGGTGACGATTTCAGCGTTTCAGCCATTTTTGCATAGGCCTTGGGTTTCATATTCAGATTCAGGGGAAGACTGTCAATGGAAGCAACGTATCCTTTACGATGCACCTGTAGATGTCCCAGCATGGAATCAGTGACCTCGCCGATCATTATTGACTTAAACGAACCGGTTACGGAAACAAAGACCAGAACAAAAACAACGCCGATGGTAATGAGTGATGCCGTAAGCAATGTTCTTCTTTTATAACGGATAAGATTGCGGACGGCAATTTTAAAAATATTTTTCATTGCTTTATACCTCCTTTTATTTCCTTTGCTTTCAATTTGCCGTCTTCCAAACGAAAGATTACTTCCGCCTCACCAACGATTTTGGTATCGTGAGTAGAAAAGATAAACGTCGTACCGAAATCATCACGCATTTTTTTCATGAGTCCGATAACCGCGTAGGCAGTTTGGGAATCCAGATTGGCCGTCGGTTCATCGGCCAGTACAAGCGCCGGATGTGTTACCAGCGCCCGCGCTACCGCCACCCGCTGCTTCTGCCCTCCTGAAATTTGTTGAGGGTATTTATCTCCCTGGTCCTTCATACCCACGGATACCAGCATTCTGGAAATTCTTTCCCTGCGTTCGGCAGGCTCAATGTTTTGGACCATAATGAGCGGATACTCGATATTTTCATAAACCGTCAACACGGGAATAAGATTGAAATCCTGAAAGATAAAACCAAGATGCTTCCCCCGGAAGGAGGCGCTTTCTTTTCTGCCCAGCAACGCGACTTCCGTATCGGCAACCATCAACTCTCCCGCCGACGGTTTGTCCAGGCAACCGATGATGTTGAGAATAGTCGTCTTGCCGCTTCCTGAAGGCCCGACAAATGAAACGAAGGAGGCGGGTTCTATTTCAAAGTTCACCTCCTGAAGAGCGTGAACCACCACATCTTCCGTTTGGTAATCCTTGCTGATGTTTTTTGCTTTAATCAAAGCCATATTTCAACCTCCCGATAAAAATTTCTCAATAATAAATCCACCTGCTAAAAATGAACCGGCAACATCTCTTTTCGAATTATTTTAAATGTAAATTGTTAGTTTGTCGATGAAATTAAAAAAAGGGGGAAGCCTGACTAATGCTTCCCCCGTCAAAAAGGAGGTAAAGATATATTTACCGGCAAATTCCCATTCCGAAACCGCCGCCCTGGCCTCTCATACCACCACGCTGGCCCTGCATTCCACGACCCTGGCCAAAACCATCTCCTCTGCCTCCGCCGAAAGTAGCCAGCTTTTCCTTCTGTTCAGGTGTAAGCACGTTACGGATTTCCAGGCGTTTGGCCGTAACTTTATTTTGTTTTTCACTGCGCAGGCTGTTCAATTCTTTTTGGACGGCAGTGATTTTATCCTTATCCGGATTGGCCTGCCTCCACAATCTGCGCAGTTCGACCGACTTGTCAAACATCTTTTCTCTCACCGGTCTTAGTTCTTTATCATGAGCAGTCCGCAATGCTTCTATTTTTGTTTTCTGCTCAGCAGAAAGATTCAATCTGTCACAGGCAGCATTCTGAGAATACCCCTGTCCGTTTCCCTGACCTCTGGCTTTACCGAAAGCGGCAAAAGCCGGTTGTGTTAAGAGCACACCAAGTGCAATGGCCATAACTGCTAATGTTAACTTTTTCATAATTAGTCTCCCTTCCAGAGTTTTTTTATTTTTTAAAGTTAACATGTGATACAGCAAAGCTCGTGCCAACATCGTCTTAATGAGTTAAGGTACTGTAATAATATGAGAATTTTAAAAGATCAATAAAATTACAGATGGTCTATGAAACTGGACTGGATACTTTGTATTCATTTCTGGTATTCAGTTGATTCCTTTATATCCAGAAAATAAGGGTTCCACGGAATTATACCAAGTTGCATTCAAAATGATAACGCGGCGGCAAGGCGGAGGCGACGAGGCGTATTATACATACGTTGAGGACCCTGCATGCGCCGGGCAATGAGCCGACAATGTTGCCAACAAAGTTAGCGTTTGAATACGACTTGGTATAATCATTTTTTACATGATTACCCAAGCATTAGAAGTAAAGGTTCCGACGTAAATTCAAAACGAAGTTTTTTGCCGGCACCCAAATCTACCCCATTAACCAGCCGTAAATCATACCGGAAATCGTCGAAAGGATCACCACGATAGTACAGTAAACAACTGTTTTCTTGATGCCCATGATACCGGCAATCGCAATCATATTGGGCAACGATAGAGCCGGACCGGCCAGAAGCAGCGCCAAGGCCGGCCCCTGCCCCATTCCGGAACCAATTAAACCCTGAAGAATCGGAACTTCGGTGAGCGTGGCAAAATACATGAGCGCACCAACGATGGAAGCAAAGAAATTAGCCCCAAGCGAATTTCCCCCGACGAGAGTTTGAATAGCGGTCTCCGGAATCAGTGCCGGATAGCCGGGCCGCCCCAGAAGAAATCCTGCAACCAGTACGCCACCGAACAAAAGCGGCAGAATTTGTTTGGAAAAAGTCCAGGTGGCTTCCATCCAGAAACGAAGTTCTTCTTTCACAAACCATTTTTTGAGCATTACGGCCAAAATTATCAGCAATAAAACCGTCAGATACCATTTGGCGCTGAAAATAAATCGCCACAGTGCGCCGTCACTTTCAGAAGGCCGGGCAAACGATGCAAAAACAAGAATCAGCACCATTGTCAGCATATAGAGACCATCCTGCCCCAGCGTTCTTACCGTTTTCTCTTCCTCCGGCAGAAAGATTTCACCGGTTTGACGATTGGCATCGTCCTTACGGAAGATAAAGGCCATCAACAAACCCGTCACAACGGCAAAAATCACCGCACCGACTGCACGGGCAACTCCCAATTGCCAGCCCAGCACTTTGGCTGTAAGTATTATCGCGAGCACGTTGATGGCCGGGCCGGAATAAAGAAAAGCCGTTGCCGGGCCGATTCCCGCACCGCGCGTGTAGATACCGGCAAATAAAGGCAGCACTGTGCAGGAGCATACCGCCAGCACCGAACCGGAAACGGAAGCGACCGAATAGGACAGAATCTTATTGGCCTTCGCCCCGAAATATTTAAGAACCGAAGCCTGTGAAACGAAGACGGTAATAGCCCCGGCAATGAAAAACGCAGGAATCAGGCACGTCAATACATGCTGGCGGGCATATTCCTGCAGCATCATAAAGGCTTCGAGACCGGACTGCCGTACAATTGCAGCCTCCCAGGGAATATAGTAAGCACCTAAGAATATTGCCACGATTAATAAAATTTTTTGCCATTCTTTCATAATTTATTTCCTTAATATTGCAATTTTTTATCAATACTATTTTTGCCACTGTGCAGGTCATCGGGGAATATCCATCGAATTGCAGCTTTTACAAGAATTATTTCCCCGTTCTTCAATCGACTTTGCCAGTTCCACCATTCCTTTCCTGATCGCTTCACTTTTCGAATATTTGCGGATGTCTGTTGACGAATAGATGAAAACGAAGGTCGGTGTCGAACGAATCTTATACTTCCTGATCATATCTTTGTACCTGACCAAAGATTGCTTAATGTCATAGGGCTTAACAGGTATGTTTGCCGCCTGCAGGGCGGTTTCCAAATGTTTGTCCGTAATAGCGCCGATGCGTGAAGCCTTTTCGAACAGCAAGCGCCTGGCCCGCAAAGCTTCCGCGTAAGTTGGTGCCGCATTTAAGACATACAAGAAATAAGTACCGTAAAGCGGCGTCAGCTTATATATGGGAAGATCAACAAAAGTGACCCTGACACCTCCCCGCTCAATCATCCCGGAAATGATTTTGTCCAATTCCTTTTCCATCTTCTGGCAGGGCGCACAAAAATAATCCGAGAAAACGATAAGCTCATAAGGACCTGAACCGTAGGAGAAAACAGGTGCATTTTCGGCGGCTTGAGTCGGACGGGTCAACGCAGCGCACAGTATAAAGATGCACAGCATATTTACTAAAACATAAATAAATTTAGAACAGTTAACCTGCATCAAAGCACCATCCTCGAGCAATGATCTTATATTTGATATTTCCCTCAAATCTTGCCGCAACTATTTTTTCTGCGTCAACAGATGATCCTTGAATTGGGTCAAGCCCTCCCATATCTTGTCATCGCCAACATATTTTTTAACATTGTCTTTAGAATATTTAATAAAACAGGTCGGCGTAGTGTCAACTTTATGTTCTTTTATAGAAGCGCTGAGAAGCGGAAAAACAGACTTTTCATCCATAGCCAACCATTTGATATTCTGCTCCTTAAGATAGTCAATTAAAGCATTTTCCTTTTGTATGCGTTTATCCTGCGCCGCATTGAAAAGTACCCTGCGCACGTGAAAAACATTGTTTACACCCGGATCGGCATTGACCGCATAAAGGTAATACTTGGCATAAACAGGCGCCGCACTGGCAAAAGGAACATCAATAAATGCCAGCTGCACTTGCCCAGTTACCAATATTTCCTTAAACAGAGGTTCAGCTTTCGTATCTATCCTGCGGCAAGGCGGGCAGAAGTAGTCGGCAAATATAATGATCTCATAGGGGCCTTTACCCAGTGCAGGAATGCCTTTTATCGGCTCCTGCCCGTAGGCGGGTGTAACTGATCCGTTAAACGTCACCAAAATTAACAGGTAGGCAAGCACGCTGATCAGTAACAGGGGCAACTTATTTATCTTAAACATAGGAAAATTCACCTCTCCGAGAAAATAGAGCCACATCCGGCGACGGTCTCCCCGCCACGCAGAGGGGACTTCATAATTAACGACAAATGATGCAATCAGTAGCACCGAAAAGGCCAGACAAAACGGACAATAGACGTCGTTTTGTAACTGAAAGGCATACAAATGCACTTCCACACCCAGGCCGGCAGCCAGAAACATCCGGACAAAAGCAGTCTGTTTAAACGCGGCAAAAACAATCACCGCCGCCATAAACGCCATCCCCACCCACTTGAGATCAATGCCGCAGATATCGCCTCTGAGATAGCTGCAGGCCGTATCGCAGTAGTCGTAGTAGGCCATGATCCCAATGCCGGCTAGCGCCAGCGCAATGGTGAGAATGTGACGATATTTTCTAATCATTGTCGTGAAGCCCGTCATAATCCATGCTCTTCATCCAGCACTATTTCAGAACTTCTTCAAAGCCATCATCAGCCGTCGAGTTAACAAACGAAGCTTTAGTTCCCGCAGAAAAGGTCTTGTGTCGCCCCGAAAGTAGTTGGCAATACCTTAGGCCATCTGCAAACGGCAGGGATTGGCTGTACATAAGAACAAAACCATTCTTTTCATCCGTTATCTTTGCATAAAATTCAGCGCAATTAAGTAAACACCGCCTAAAATAACCAGTACGCCGCATATCTTTTTTAAAATAACGGCACCCTTCGACTTTTCACTCCAGTGCAGGTAGTGCTGCACGACTTCCGTGAAAGTGCCTGCAAAAACCAGCACCGAACAGTGGCCGACAGCAAACGCGGCCAGAATCAACATCGCCAGCATCAACTGCGTTCCCGCCATACTGAACACCACGCCCAGCATCGTCGCCATGTAAGCAAATGTGCAGGGCCCCAGGGCAACGCCGAATATCAGCCCCAGAATAAACGCCGCAAGAAAACCTTTTCTTTTATAATTGGGATTCGCGCCACCTTCCATAAAGGGCAGCGGCAAAATGCCCAGTAAATTGAGACCAATCGCAAAGAAGACGATTGCTACAACATAATTTCCATAGCCTCCAATATCTCCCATCATCCGACCCGCCAGGCCGGTGATAAGGCCGATAAGGCCGATGGTAATGAGAATCCCTAATCCGAAAAGAAGTGAAAGACCAAATGCCCGTCGCGTGGTAATATCGCCCTGGCCGTCGATGAAGCCCACAATCAAGGGAATACACGCAATATGGCAGGGCGAAAGGATAACCGATAGTATGCCCCAGGCAAACGCCGCGCCAATAGCGATTCCAGGTGACTGTGTCAGGGCTGCAGTGAGAGAGGTAAAGAGGTCAACCAGCATTTATTTAACCCCTCCCTTTTTCAGAACTTGAACAACCTGCTCTTTCGGGAAATACCCTTCGTGCCTGTAGTATTCCTTGCCGCTGACATCGAGGAATACCTGAGTAGGAATCACGCGAATATTATATTTTTCGGCATCAATCTTCCCTTGCTGCGTCCAGACATCGTGAAAAACAACCTTGACCTGTCCCTTGTATTCCTCTGCCACAGCTTTCATGATCGGCTGCATGGCCTTACAGGGAATACAACTGGCCGCACCGATTTCAACAAATGTCACCAGCGGCGTAAAAACGGACGGCCTCGAGACAGTGGATTTGCCGGTTTTATCCTGCGCAAGCGCTTTGCCGCAGTTCGCCGAAAGAAGGACAAGTGTAAATACAGCCAGTAACACTAAAATCCCCATTACTTTTAACCGCAATTTCATGTGTAACAATCTCCTTAATATTTGCATGATGATGCTATCCTGAATTCTGGATCACAAATCCTGATTTACGAAAGGTATCTAGCATTTTCCGCCGCAACCGCAGCCGCCGGTTATTGTTCTTTCCTGCACCGTTTTAGAACCCTTGGCCTTTTTAATTTTTTCACACATCAGGTCAACTATTTTTTCCGAAACGGGGCTTTCTCCCTTAACAAGTCCCAGATCTGTTAAAATATACGATGTCGGCGTTACGCCTATCCTCTCCAGTGTTTTTCGCGCACAGGCTACCGGACATCCGTCAATAGTGATATTTTCATCAGCGCCTTTTGCCGATTGGACATAGCCTGATAATCCTGCACCAATACCAGCAAGACATGTCATCAGAAAATCTCCCTCTTTGCGCAGTTTTCTCGTTACCCTGTCGGCAATCTCGCCAACATCTGCAGCACCAGAACACGCATAAATTAATTTTGTTCCAGACCCACAACATTCAGCCATAAATTAATCTCCTTTCTAAAAGAATTGCAGTATCGTTAAGTTCATCATTCATTTTGCTAAAATTATTTGACGGTAAGCCAACTTTTGACTTGATCCGTCGTCGGCATCTTACCGGCGATTCTGACTTCGCCGTCAATCACCAGCGCCGGCGTTGTCATTACGCCATATCCCATGATTTTTTTAATGTCCTCGACCTTGATGATTTCCGCACTAACTCCCGTATCACCAACGACCGCCCGAACGAGCTCTTCCAATTTGTGACACTTCGCACAACCCACACCCAGAATCTCTATTTTCATATTTATCTCTCCTTAACTTTTAGGATAATGATTTGCTTATTTTTTCCAAGACGCTTATTGCAACTATTTTTTTATTTTTACGCACCAATACATCAGCCCGCCGCTCAGCCCTTACAGCATTTTAAAATCGCATTGTGTTGTTTCGCATTGGCGGACAACACATCCTCCACACATCCCATAAATTGCATGATGCAAGGAACGCGCAGGCTGTAGTAAATGGAATTCCCCCGTTTCTCATCGGTCACCAGGCCCGCATTCTTCAAAACACTCAAATGTTTGGACACGGTCGAAGCATCGGATCCGATCATTTCCGTCAGCTCTCCCACGCAACGTTCATGTTTACTTAGTTCCTCAATAATAAACAGCCGGCTGGGGTGTGCCATGGCCTTGATAATTTTTGCCCGCGCCTCATGCTGAGGCTTTACGTAACTTTCCATCTGTTTTTATCCTTTATGCTATTTGGTCATTTAGCCAAATAGCCATTACCTGTCAATCACTTTTTTTTAAAAATTAAATGGCACCAGTCATGACTGTCCGGCGCCTCTGAATCGCTGGTATAAATCCCAACGCACGCTTCGGAAATAGATTTACCAGCAAGCTGCTGGTAATTATATCCGCGCTTATAAGGGGCAATTCGAATAACCAATTCCGACTTGTGACCTCGTGTGAAATTCAGGTTATCAAGTTATGCGCTTCATTTTTGGAATTGGAGTTTTTAGAAATAGAACCTACGCATAAAACCGTTTCAACAGCACCCGCCTCCCGCAGGGAGGCTTGACGTCAGTTGAAATCCCGACCTCATAAAGGACTTAACGAAATCGATCTTAATCGGTTTGGCTTGATCAAATATTTTTTTTCAACGAGATATGTAATATCCTGAACCTTAAATGTAACGTCGTTATCCTGCGGCTTATCCATAGCCAAGCCCAGTTTGGGCCTGCCTCAGCCGGTTTGCATCATAATTCGGATGGCTTTTGTGCTTTTTTGCTTGGTCAGAAAGTCTTTCAACATACGGCTTGCTTCTTCTGTTACTTCAAACATCACTTTATCTCCTTCTGTCATTTCTTTATAATCTCTGCACGAGAGACTTCATACAGATCAGGTACCACCGAACAGTGGTATCCCGCCACGGAGCGATACCTCTCCTGCAAACCCGACCGTCACCTTATCGTCTTCCACAATCACCGGCACCTGTCTTCTGCCGCCTGATAAGGCCAGCATTTCGCTTAGTTTTGCTTCGTCCTTCTCCACATTGATAAAGACAGCCCTGTCCCCGTAGGCCGCACGTGCCTGCTTGCAAAAAGGGCAAGTATCGGTGCCGTAAATCAGTATTTCTTTATCCGTCATTATGTTTTCCCCATTCTTCCTTATATTTTTCCGCCGTTGCGGCGCAATCTCCCTTACCTTCCTTAAGACCGCCAAGCATTCTGAAAGCTTTCTTCGACCGAGAATTGGCACAAACGTTTTGTAAATCTTCGCTCTGTTTATTCATTTTTAACATCTTCATAATTGCTATTTTTCACACACATTCATTGTTTTTGCAGGGAACGTTCGATTATACCAGCCCTGTGATCGGTTACAGATTGTACAGACCGACAACATCACCGGCACTTCCACCAGCACGCCTACTACGCAGGCCAGCGCCGCGCCGGAACTCGGCCCGAAAAGCGTAATTGCCACGGCTACTGCAAGCTCAAAAAAATTGCTGGCTCCTATAAGTGCACCCGGAGACGCCACATTGTGTTGAACCTTAAACAACCGCATGAGCAGATAGGTAAGGCTGGAGTTAAAATAAACCTGAATCAAAATGGGAATGGCAATCAGGATAACCGCGATCCATTTGGTCGTAAGATTTTCCGCCTGAAAAGCAAAGATAAGCAAAAGCGTCAGAAGCAGTGCAATTACAGTCACGGGATGAAACTTGGACAGGAATTTAGTCTCAAACCAATTGGTACCGTATTTTTTCAGCAAAACAGTCCTGGTGATGAATCCTGCCACCAAGGGTATCACAATAAATACAACAACAGACGTAATCAATACTTTGGAAGGGACAACAACATCAGCCACACCAAGAAGAAACATGACAATCGGCGCAAATGCAACCAGCATGATAAGGTCGTTTACCGCCACTTGAACCAGCGTGTAGGCCGGGTCACCGTCAGTCAGGTATGACCACACAAACACCATGGCAGTGCAGGGCGCAGCTGCAAGAATAATGAGACCGGCAGTATAACTTTTAGCGGTTTCCGGATCAATCCAGAGAGAAAAAATATTCTGAATGAACAGCCATGCCAAAAATGCCATGCTGAAAGGCTTAATCAACCAGTTGACGAATAATGTAATCAACAGTCCCTTGGGCTTACGCGCAATGCTGCCTAAAGACCCAAAGTCAATCTTCAGCATCATGGGGAAAATCATCAGCCAGATAAGAATAGCAATAGGCACATTGACCTGAGATCCTTTTCCGAATTCCATTGCACTGAGCGATGCTGTAATCTCAGGAAGGAATTTACCCAAAGCAACGCCAATGACCATGCAGATCAACACCCAGACCGTGAGGTAACGTTCAAACACATTTAGACGCTTCGGTCCTGATTGTGGCAGATTCTGCTCTGAAATTTTCGGGGCTTTTTTTGTCATAATGAATTCCTTTCTGATTTCATGTCATATTAACTTCGGCGTATCTATAATGATTCGTGAAACATGATATTACGCCATTTTCGCAACGGCATCCGAGAGCCAGGCTTGGATTTTTTTCTTCTCCGGGACAATGCCCACGGCAACGACCTTTCCGTTGATGATCAGCGCGGGAGTTCCCATGACACCATATCGGGCGATATCATTCGCGTCGGTAATATGCGTCAAATCGCCGGCCAGATTCATTTCGGCCATAACATCCCGCAGGCGTAATTCCAAAGACGAGCACTGGACGCAACCCGGCCCCAATATCACAACCTGCAAACCGGCAACTGCCTCTTCTTCGACGGCTTCACCCAAATACTTTTTATATTCGCGCAACAAGGCTTTCCCATAAATTTCGTTAATTTTTGAAGGAATATAGTTTCGTACTTCGACTTGCCTGAGAAGCTCCACCATGATTTCCGCTTCTTCTTTCCCTTTTGCCCATTGCGCAACGTCGGCAAGTATACTTTCCAGACCGACCACGCCCGTCAGTCGGCCTCCCACCTGAATCTGCATGGTCTTATTATCCATTTGCGCAAATCCCCTTGCTATATTACAATATTAGAATATTCTAGCTTTTCTTACAAATATTTTCCCTTTTAATTTCCGGCAATTTTTTCTCCATTTTTTTAAACACTACATCATCTGATAACCAATGTTGGAGATTGCCCAAAATACTAGCCGCATAGGGATTATCGCTTCCGTGAGCGGCCGTATAATTCACCCATAGGCCATCTTTATTTCCTTTTACCAATCCTGCCTGTTCCATTAACTTCATGTGCTTGGATACGGTCGGCTGAGCCATCTCAAACAGAGCCTGTATTTCACAAACGCATAGTGCTCTTTTCTGCAATATCTTTATCAATCTAACCCGATTTGGATCAGACAATGCTTTCATTACTTTAATAAATTTATCCATATGGCCAATTCCTTATATTCTTTTTTAGGAATGTATTGCCTCGTAACATTATTGTCAATAATTATTTTCCAACTATTGGACTTATTCAATTAATAAACGAGAATATTCACAATATAACCGGCTACAATTGCGACCAGAAAAACATTCAGCACGAAGGCGAAGATCAGTTTCTTTTTGAACATGGAACTGAGAATAATGATCTCCGGGATGCTTGCCCCCGCCCCGCCGATGATAAGGGAAAGAACTGTTCCCACCCCCATGCCCTTGCCTACCAATGCAGCACTTATAGGAATGATGGTCTCTGCCCGGATGTACATAGGCACGCCAATAACCGCTGCGATCGGAATGGACCAGGGATTTCCCGGCCCCGCCAATTGAACAACAAGGTCCTGCGGGAAAAATCCATAGATAAAAGCCCCTATCCCGGCACCGAGGAGAAGATACCAGAACACTCCCTTGAATGTGTCGATTGCGGACAATGATGCTCTTTTCATCTTTTCTTTAAAGGGAACCCGCTCTGATTCGCTTCCTGTGTTCGCATCGAAGCTGACGGCACAGCAGGACGATTGGTCAGCCTTTTGCATAACCGGCGGTTCTTTGCTCGCACAACAACTACCTGCTGCCTGAATTGTCGGCAGGGTGATCAGGGTTACGGGTGAGGCGGCGCCGGAAAAACAGCAACCCGTGGGATCTGCAACTGATTTCACGGCTCCACCATCCGGTTTTGCCGCTTGACCACAGCAGGAAGATTCCATACCAATCAGTGACTTAACCTGATTTTCCATTCTCATTTTTGAAAGTAACGCCGCCATTGTAATGGAACCGATGAAAGTGACAACGACATAAATCAAGGTAACTTTATAACCAAGAAGCGAGAACAACAGCGCAACAATGACGGGATTCAAAACCGGCGAGGAAAAAAGAAAGGCCATGACGGGTCCGAAAGGGACGCCTCCTTTTAACAGTCCGGCTGTGATCGGGACGGTCGAGCAGGAGCAAAACGGTGTGATAGCACCCAGACCAGCGCCCAGAAAGTATTGCACCCAGATAAACTTATTGGACAAAAAATCTCTGATGCGTGACGGGGGAAGATATTCCGTCAGCAGTCCAATGAGAAAGGAAACGGCAACAAATATCAGAATAAGCTCACCGGCAATAACCAGGAAAAATTTACCGGCTGTGACAAAATTATTAAACTCCAACATATATAATTCCTCCCATATTTTTTACTCAGTCTTATTTTTCTTCATTTCTTCCGCAAAAACAAAATCATCGCCTTCTATCGCCTTATAGACATAAGGAATAGAAGATCGCCATGCCGCCAGTGCCACCTTATAAGCGTCAACTCCTGATTGCGTCAGGGTATAGACCCGTCTCTTCTGTGCTCCCTTGAGTTGCTGATCTTCTCCGACCTCGGCATAACCATGCTGTGTCAGTTCCTTAAGGATAGGATAAATCGTTCCCAGTGTGGGAATACAACAGCCACAAGTAATAGATTGTAGTTCCTTCAATATTCCATAACCATGGTTGGGACATATGGACAATACTCTCAAAACAAGGATTTTTGTAAATCCTATATTAATCAATGACTTCCAATAATCAGGATTAGTTAGTTTCATGAAGCAGGCACCTCCTTTATAGTTGCATTTTTTATATTGACTATCTATATATTGATTATAATCATAATCATTTGGTTATTGTCAAATTATTTTTTACATTGATTGATTAATAATTATTTAAGTTACCACCTTAATTCTTTACGGCATTCTTTACCAATTTTAAGCTTGGGAAATTAATATCATTAAAGATATTGACAAAAATGTTTTTGGTTGTATCATACAACCATGAAACTGAAAATGTCCGCAGCGGACAATGAATTAATGGAAATACTTATGGGGATGGCACAGGTGACACGCTGCTGCCGTCAGGATGTAGCCTTTTGCGAAGGCGTGACTTTTCACCAGTTTATGATCCTCGATGCCGTAGCCGAAAAAGAAGAACTGCCGATGACCGATCTGCATACAATTCTGGCGGTTGAGAAAAGCACAACAACGCGTCTGGTCAATCCCCTGATCCAAAAAGGCCTTTTAAGACGGGATAAATCTATCCATGATTCCCGGGCAATAACACTTTTTCTGACACCGGAGGGCAAAAAAACTCATGAGAAAATTTTGCTGTGTTTGGCCGGATTTTTTCAGAAAATAACAAGGAATATCCCGGAGGGAAAAAGAACGGATGTTCTCAGTGCCATCCGGGTTTTCATCAATGCCATAAAAAATTCAACTGCCGAATACAGTTGCTGCAAATAGGAAGGATATCGTCATGAATAAAAAGAAAAGCTGTTCCTGCCCGGAAAGCCCAATAACATTGCAGGTAATTCAGCAGGAATCCAATTGCTGTTCAGCCGTAAAAGATATCCCGGTTATTATTCCCCGGTTGGACCAACCTTTTGTTACGGGTTCTATTCAGACAAGCATCGGCAATCTGCCGCAGGTATCACCGCAGCTTACCTCCCAGGATCACTGGGGAGCAGTTAAAGCCCGCTGGGGGAAAGGCCGGATGGATTATATGGTTGATCCCGGCCTTTATGCCTTGGGCAACCCCGGCAATAACTCGCCGGTGCTCGTTACCGCCAATTACAAAATGAGCTTCGATTATCTGCGCCGGGAGCTTCCCGGCCGCACCGCCTGGATTCTGGTGCTGGATACAAAAGGCATCAATGTCTGGTGCGCCGCCGGCAAAGGAACATTCGGCACGGTGGAGTTGATAAAAAGAATTGAATCCTCCGGTCTGAAAAAAATTGTGAGCCATAAAAACTTGATTCTGCCGCAACTGGGAGCACCGGGGGTAGCCGCTCATCAGGTAAAACAGGCTTCAGGATTTAAAGTTCACTACGGTCCGATTCGGGCGAAAGATTTACCGGCTTACCTTGACTCCGGAATGAAAACAACACCGGCAATGCGGGAAATTACATTTCCTTTAAAAGACAGAGTGGTTTTAATTCCCATTGAATTTCTTGCCGCTGTAAAGCCATATTTTATCGTCGCTGCGGTTTTCTTTTTATTGAGCGGAATAGGCGGCCCCGCCGGATTCTGGACAAATATCTTGAACTATGGATTATTTGCTGTTTTTGCACTCTTTTGCGCCATCCTCGGTGGAGCAGTGCTTAATCCGCTGCTTTTGCCTTATCTTCCCGGCCGCGCTTTCGCGGCAAAAGGTTTTTTTCTGGGTTTTCTCATCACCCTCATTCTTCTTTATGTCCGCAGTGTAAATTTACAGACATGGACGGGTCGAATCGAAACACTCGCCTGGCTTTTGATTGTTCCGGCAATTTCCGCTTATCTGGCTATGAATTTTACGGGCTGTTCCACTTATACGTCTTTATCCGGAGTAAAAAAAGAAATGCGCTGGGCGCTGCCCGCGGAGATTGCCGCCGGCGCCTGCGGTCTGGCTATATGGATAACATCGCTAATCATTGCTTAGGAGACATTATAATGAATAACTTGGTTTACCTTAAAGATGTGGCAACCTTAACACTTGACAAAAACAAATGCACCGGCTGCGGAATGTGTCTCGATGTCTGTCCCCATCAAGTATTTAAAATGAATAGTTCTCATGTGGTAATCCAAAACCGCGACGCCTGCATGGAATGCGGAGCATGCAGCCGTAATTGTCCGTTTGGTGCCGTTTCCGTAAATAGCGGTGTCGGCTGTGCCGCCGCCGTCATCAACTCTCTTCTGGGAAGACAGGGAGGAGAATGCTGCTGCAGTATCGATCCCGCCGATCCCGCTCAAAAAAATAAAGTCGGCTGCTGCTCTTAAATATATGCTGCAAACCAATATCAAATCTATCCAAGGAGAAAAACATGAAAAACCGGTTGCGGGAAAAAGCTCTTGAACTCGGTTTTGCCGACATCGGATTTGCTGAGGCGAAACCACTGGATCTTTATATTCAGGAGGTTGATTCGCGGCCACCTGAAATGTACAGTTTTACAATAAACGACACCTTCAGTCTCCGCCGGGGCGCCGATATTCCCACAAAAAATCCCTGGGCCAAATCACTTGTCGTCCTTGTCCGCAATTATCATAAATATCAGTTTCCCCGGGAGATGACCGGCAGAATCGGCCGCTGCTACCAGGTGGATGAACGTAAAGAAAAAAAGGAAGAATACCGGCAGCTCATATCCTATTTCCATTTCCTTAAAAGCGAAGGCATTTTTTTCTTTCTCGACCAGGAAATTCCCGCCCGGATGGCGGCAGCCACGGCCGGTGTCGCCAACTACGGAAAAAACTGTTTTGCCTACGCCAACAGGGTTATGCGCGGGGCATCCTGGCTGGAAATCATTCCGCTGATTATGGACAGAGAGCTGGAACCGGATGAGCATACCATTTCTTACAACTGCCCTTCCTGGTGCCGCAATGCCTGTATGGCTGCCTGCCCGACCAAAGCTATTTATGCGCCGGGGAAAATTAATCCGCACCGCTGCATCGCCTATAATTCCTATTACGGAAACGGCATTACGGATACAGAATTGCGGGAACCGATGGGCACATGGGTATATGGTTGCGATCGTTGCCAGCAGGTCTGTCCCCGCAACGCAGCTTATGAGAATCAACCTCTCCCCGTAAACGTCCCGCTTGAAGCGCGGGCCGCTGACTTCCGGCTGGAGAGGCTTCTTAACATGACGGATGAATACTACACCGAAAAGATCTGGCCGCTTTGTTTTTATATATCGAGAAAAAACAAGGCAAAATGGCAGATGAACGCCGCCCGCGCCATGGGAAATACAACGGACAGAGACTATATTCCGGAACTGATTACTGCGCTTAAGAATAATCCTGACGAAACGGTTCGCGGTATGTGCGCCTGGGCACTGGGCAGACTGGGCGGAGAAAAATCCAAAGCGGCGCTCGAAGCGCGGCGGGCAAATGATAACGACCTGGTTTGCCGCGAAATAGAAGCGGCACTGAACTCTCTTTAAACCCAACCAGGGGCGCGATTACAGAAAATTCTCTGCCCTCCAGGCTATCCCCCTACCCTGAAGGTATTTCCGCTGCCGGCTAATATTCGTTTGACCATTCATCTTTTTAGGTGTACGAAAGCGGGCGATGCTCCCGAAAGAAGACCGCTTGACCTTACGGGCAGAACCAAAACACCACATTCAGGAGGAAAAGTTCATGAGCACAAACGATCAGTCCAGAATAACAAACATCAAAATAAATTCCCAAAACCTTTACAAGGAAGAATCCTTCACTGACCTGACCAATGCCACAATAAGACGTCTCACACCTGTAAAGAGCGACGGCACAATCGATGAAAGCAGAGAGGCTATTTTTGCCGGGATGACCCAGCTCACCTCCCCCAACGGTCCGATTCCCGTTCATTGCATCATTGAAGGAGCAAAAAACCTTGACGACGCGGCAGCCAAATTACCCGAAGCAGTTGAAAAAGCAGTTCAAGCCATGATTGAAGAGGCCAAAAAGATGGAACGCGAGGAAGCTTCCCGTCTTGTTGTACCCGGCCGGTAAAACCAACAAGGATTGTCTAGCTTTAAAAATGGCCAATCCTTTTTTCTTTCCCTTTCTCCGAATATTGTTTTGTCTGATTGATGAAGTTAGAATAAAATATAGCCGAAAAAGTTTGCACAAAACAGCCGCTGGATAATCCGTTATAAATTAATTACAGCGAGCGAGGTACAATGCAATATTTCATCCTGTCCTTTTTATGGATTGCTTTTTGCGTGCTGCACAGCGCCCTCATTTCCGTCACATTCACCGGCTTTATTCAGAACAAAGCCGGCAGGCTCTCCCGCTATCACCGGTTATTTTATAATATTTTTTCCATCGTCACCCTGATTCCGGTTGTAATTTATTCATTATCGATCAAAGAGCCGCCGTTTTTTGTCTGGTCCGGTTATTTGTTACCGGTTAAATATCTTCTCTTATTTACCGGAATTTTGTTTTTTGTCCTGGGTGCCCGGCATTACAGTTTCTCTCATTTTATCGGCCTGGCCCAGATTAAAAGCGACTCAAAACATATTCTGATGAACAAAAGCGGAAAACTTTCTTCGCGCGGAATTCTGGGCGCAGTGCGTCATCCTTTTTATGCCGGGATATTCCCGCTTTTGTGGGCAAGTGATCTCGACATTTCGGCACTCATCATCAACATCATCCTCAGCATATACACATTAACCGGCACGCTGCTGGAAGAACGCAAGCTTATCCTGGAATTCGGCGATGCTTACCGCGCATATCAACAAAAAGTATCCATGCTTTTCCCGCTTAAATGGTTGATAAAAACATTCGGCATTAAAAGCATTTGATCATTCCGGTATTTAATCCGGTTGATTCATGGGTATTGACATTTTCGCACTTAAGCTCTAAATTCAGAAAAAACCACAAAGGAAATTTCATTATGCCTATATATGAATATAAGTGCGGCAAGTGTGGAAAACAATTTGAAGTCATGACGATGAGCATGGGTGAAAAGGTGAACACCGCCTGCCCCAAATGCAAATCCAAAAAAGTAAGCAAAATGATGTCTAATTTTGCCTACGGCAAAAACTCTTCATCGTCGGCCGGCAGTTACGAAAGCTCAGGCGGCGGATGCTCGTCGTGTTCTTCGGGGAGCTGTTCATCCTGCGGGCATTAATCCCGTCTTCAGACCAGGCAATCAAAGGATCAGTTCAAAAGTCTGCTCCGTCACGGTTTTGCCCCATTGGGCGCCTTCCTGCTCATTGGTAAGCTGAAACCCCGCAATCTCGTATAAATGGCGGGCAGCATCAAGTCCGGCAAATGTCGTGAGATAGACTTTCCGGAAACCGGTTTTCCGGCAAAAGTCAAGCGCTCCGCTCATCAGGCGCTTCCCCAATCCCCGGCCCTGAAATTCCGGATCCAGAATGAGCCAACGTAATCTAGCCCTTCGCGGCGGCGATTTTTCTCCGACAACGGCAATCGATCCGATTATTTTGCCGTCACATATGGCAATCCAGAAACCGTCGCAGGCGGGGTTGAAGGATTGCAGAAACTGCGCAAGCTCGCAGGCTACCTTTGCTTCAAAATAAAGGCCGAAATTCCAATTATCATGGTAATAGCAGGCATGTAACTGTGTTACTCTGCCTATGGCACCGGGAATATATCCGGAGGCAATCGTGCAATCCATAATCAGCCTCATTTCTTTATCTGCCGCCGATCACGATCGAATCATAATCAGCAGCATCTTAAATCTTTCGAGCGCTTTCAAGGCATGAGGTTTATTAGCCGGCATGATGATCGTTTCTCCCGCCTTCAAAAAGTGAGGCTTCCCGGAAATGTGTATTTCCACTTCTCCGTCGACGACATAGACAAGGGCATCAAAAGGAGCAGTATGTTCGCTCAAACCCTGTCCCTTGGCAAAAGCAAAACATGTGACCGTACCGGTGTTTTTACTGACGATTTCTCTACTGACAATAGCGTTTTCCTGATAGGCCACGGCATCCTGCAAATTAAATTTAGTTGCCGGAATTATTTCCGCCTCATCGTGTTTTTTTCGAGTCGTCATTTTTACAGTCTCCTTTCCGCTTTGAAGTATAGGGTAAAAGACTCTTGTGTGTCAACGGCAATGGGAGCACGCTAAAGCATTATTCAATAATATTTCTTTTATTACCAGTACTTATATTATCAAAGCAGTACCCTGATTTAATGCTGCGGCAAGGCGGACCGGCACTTTTAAATATCTTGAGTAAAACTATCATTGCTGGTATAAAAAGCGGCTTGTTTTTCAAACTTTTTTATAAGGATGTGTACTATGAACCCCAATTTTAGTTCAGGACCCTGCAGCAAAAGACCGGGCTGGAGTTTTAATGCGCTCCAGAATGCGCCCGTGGGCCGTTCACACCGTTCCGCACTGGGTAAAGAAAGATTAGCCAAAGCAATCAATGAAACAAAAAGGATTTTAAACATTCCGGCGGATTATCTTGTCGGTATTATGCCCGCTTCCGATACCGGCGCCTTTGAAGCCGCCATGTGGAGCCTTTTGGGGCCAAAACCGGTTACGGTTTTAGTGTGGGAAAGTTTTTCCGAAGGATGGGCCACCGATGTCGCCAAACAATTGAAGCTCAACCCGAAAATTTTAAAAGCCGATTACGGCAAACTGCCCGACCTGAACTCCATTGACTGGTCCAATGACGTGGTCTTTGTCGCCAATGGAACGACCAGCGGCGTGAAAGTACCCAACTGGGACTGGGTCCCGGACAACCGGGAAGGTCTTTCCATCTGCGATGCTACAAGCGCCGTTTTCGCCATGGAAATGGATTGGGCCAAACTGGATGTGGTTACCTTTTCCTGGCAAAAATGTCTGGGTGGAGAAGCCGCCCACGGCATGCTGGTTTTAAGTCCCCGGGCAGTCGACCGGCTGGAATCTTACGACCCGACCTGGCCACTGCCCAAAATCTTCCGCCTCAAGAAAAGCGGCAAAATCAACCGTGCTGTTTTCGACGGCGAAGTAATCAACACCACATCGATGATTTGCGTGGAAGATTATCTTGATGCCCTGAAATGGGCGGGCGAAATCGGCCTTAGCGGTCTCATCAAAAAAAGCAAGGCCAATCTGAAAGTGGTTGAAGACTGGGTTGCCAAAACAAGCTGGGTTGATTTTCTGGCCCGGGATACCAAAACACGCTCAAATACCTCCGTTTGTCTGATGGTGACAAGCGATAAAGTCAACGGACTTCCCGCTGAAGATAAAGGGAAATTTCTTAAGAGCATCGCCTCGGAACTAAGCAAAAAAAATATCGCCCATGATATTAATTCCTATAAGGATGCTCCCGCCGGATACCGTTTCTGGTGCGGACCGACAATCAATGAGAGTGATATTCGGGAAGCCCTGACCGAACTGGAAAAAATATATAACGAAAAAATTCAGAATCTGTAACAAGGAGAATAGTTATGAAACGAGTTTTAGTCAGCGATTCCATGGCTGCCGAAGTCGTAGAAATATTGAACAATGCGCCGGGTATCAAGGTTGAGGTCAAAACAAATCTGAAACCGGAAGAATTAAAGGTTATTATTAAAGACTATGATGCCTTGATTGTCCGTTCATCCACCAAAGTAACCGCTGAAATAATTGAAGCGGCGGCAAAATTGAGCGCCATCGGCCGCGCCGGAGCGGGTGTCGATAATATTGATATTCCCGCAGCAAGCAAACGCGGCATCGTCGTTATGAATACTCCCGGCGGCAATACCGTAACCACAGGCGAACACGCCATCGCCATGATGCTGGCGCTGGCCCGCCGCATTCCGCAGGCCACCGCTTCCATGAAGGCGGGCAAATGGGAAAAAAGCAAATTCATGGGCAACGAATATTGCAACAAGACTCTGGGCATTGTCGGCCTGGGACGAGTGGGAGCCGTTGTCGCCGACCGGGCTAAAGGGCTCAAAATGAACGTTATCGCCCATGATCCTTTTATTTCACCGGATGTGGCCGCACAGATGGGCGTTACACTTGTATCACTCGATGAAATTTATGAGCAGTCTGATTTTATTACCGTGCATTCTCCTCTCTCCAAGGAAACAAAAAATCTCATTGATGCCAAAGCGTTTGCTAAAATGAAAACCGGTATTTTCCTGATTCATTGCGCCCGCGGCGGTATCGTAAATGAAAAAGCCCTCTATGACGCTCTTGTTTCGGGCAAAGTTGCCGGTGCGGCCATAGATGTTTTCGAAGAAGAACCGACAAAGAACATGGATTTGATTAAACTTGATAATGTCATCTGTACGCCGCATCTGGGTGCCTCCACCGACGAAGCGCAAACCAATGTCGCAATAGCCATTGCCCGTCAGATTGCCGCCTATTTTGCCACGGGTGAAATCAAAGGCGCCGTTAATTTCCCCTCCGTTAGTGCGGAATTAATGACGGTAATCCGTCCGTATCTGGATCTGGCGGAAAAGCTGGGTGCGTTCCAGGCCCAACTGGTAACCGGCGCTCTTCAGCAGATAGAAATCGAATACAGCGGTGAAATCATCAAGCAAAATGTCGCTCCGATAACCATATCGCTCCTCAAAGGGCTTCTGGAGCCGATTCTCGTTGAAAGCGTCAATTATATCAATGCTCCCGTCATCGCCAAGGAAAGAGGCATTAAAGTAGTGGAATCCAAAAGCAGCGAGATAAAAGATTACACGAGCCAAATCACGCTGTCGGTGAAAACTTCCAAAGAAACAAGCACTACGGCAGGAGCTCTGTTCGGCAAACACGATCCCCGTATTGTCCGCATCAACGAATTTTCCGTGGAAATTGTTCCGGAAGGCCATATGCTTGCAGTATCCAACGCCGACCAGCCGGGAGTTATCGGCAACCTGGGAACAACTCTGGGCAAGCATAAAGTTAATATTGCCCGCCTTAATCTGAGCCGTGACAGGGAAGTCAAGCTGGCACTGGTTGTCCTGAATACGGATTCGGCGGTTCCGGAAGATATCCTGGATAAATTGCGGAAATTACCGCATGTTATTTCCGTCAAATCGATAAAAATGTAAGGATGATATTTTTATGGCAAATGTCGCAGTAGTTGGCACACAATGGGGCGACGAAGGTAAAGGTAAAATCGTTGACCTTTACACGGAAGGCGCCGATGTAATCGCCCGTTTTCAGGGCGGTAATAATGCCGGTCACACGCTGGTGGTCAAAGGCCGCAAAACCATTTTACATTTGATCCCCTCCGGCATATTGCACGACAAAAAAATCTGTATTATCGGTAATGGTGTGGTTATTGACCCGGTCGTATTGATTCAGGAAATCGAAGAGTTGCAAAAAGGCGGTCTTTTCCCGCCCAACACGAAACTGTATGTGAGCGAAAAGGCTCATTTGATAATGCCTTACCACAAACGGCTGGATACGGCACGGGAATCGAGCTCTACCGGCAAAAAAATCGGCACCACGGGAAGAGGCATAGGACCTGCTTACGAAGATAAGGCAGCCCGCATCGGCATTCGTGTCTGCGACCTTTATGACGAGGCGCTGCTGAAGGAAAAGTTACGGCGCGCCCTTACGGAAAAAAACTTTTTGTTGACCGGTCTTTATAACGACAAACCATTCTCGGAAAATGAAATTGCAGTGGAATATCTGGCTTATGCGCAAAAGATCAAACCGCATGTTGCCGATACATCTCTGATTCTCGGCACCGAAATCAAAAAGGGTAAAAAAATCCTTTTTGAAGGCGCCCAGGGCTCCCATTTGGACATCGATCACGGAACATATCCGTATGTCACATCTTCCAGTACGGTCGCCGGCAACGCTGCCTGCGGTTCGGGAGTCGGCCCTAATACCGTAAGCAATGTAGTAGGAATCTGCAAGGCCTATACGACGAGAGTCGGCGAAGGGCCTTTCCCCACTGAATTAAGTTGCGAAATCGGCAAAAGGATACAGAAAACCGGCCAGGAATTCGGAGCAACAACGGGCAGACCGCGACGCTGCGGCTGGCTCGATATGGTACTGGTGCGACAAGCCGTGCGCACTTCCGGCATCAGGTTTTTGGCTATTACCAAACTGGATGTTCTAACGGGACTAGACAAAATTAAAATCTGTGTCGGCTATGAATCCCCCAATGGTGAGTTTACGCACGCCGTTCCCGCCGACATCGACCTGCTTGCAAAGTGTAAACCGTTATACGAGGAATTCCCCGGTTGGAAGGAAGATATCCTGCAGGCACGGGACATGAAGGAACTTCCCGCCAATGCCCGCAAGTACATACAGCGGATGGAAGAACTATCCGGAGCTCGTATAAGCCTTGTATCCGTAGGCGCAGGCCGGGAGGAGACAATAATTCTGGAAGATCCTTTCCGCAAGTAAAACTGAAAAAAATACCGGCTCGGAGCGGATTGCCAAGTTTCCCTTAGTTTCTTCTTGACATGGCACAAACTAGCTGTTAAGGAGGCACGTTCAAAAATAATCACCAAGAGCGGGTCGTTAGCTCAGAGGTAGAGCAGCGGACTTTTAATCCGTTGGCCGTGAGTTCAATCCTCACACGACCCACCAGTAATAAGGGCTTGCGCAAGCAAGCCTTTTTTTGTGTCAATATCCGCCGGATCTCACCAACCATTATTTCCTTTATGAACGACGGATTCCTGATCATCGGTAAAATAATTTTGAGGAGATAGAAAAACACGGGCAGTCTTTTCCCAATAAAGGCAGGCATTGATTTCCGCACTTGCCAATTGACATACCTCCGTTCCGTATGTAAAGTTTAAACAGTAACGGTTGATATTCCGGAAGTTAATGAACAAACCGACAAAGCAAAATCAACTTATCTCGCCTTGGCTGGAGAATCGAGACAACACACCACAAACACACATTTTTTTCAGAGAATCGATGGAGGCAAAGGATGCCAAAGAGAATTGCTAAATGGCTTGGGCTGCATAAACCGGGAACTTCCCTGCAGACTATTCTGACCTATCCCTTTGTTTTCCTCATTCTGGTAACAGTCATCCTGATGGGTTTTTTTTCCTTTTACAACAGCGGGAAAGCTATTGATCGTATGGCCGGCCAACTGATGGACAAAACCACCGCTCAAATACAGGACCGGATCATGCTCTTTCTTAACCGGGCGCATCGGGTAAACGAAATCAATGCCAACGCCATAGAATCCGGACAGATAGACCTGAAGAAAGTGGCTCCCCTGGAAATCCATTTCTGGAATCAGGTGCGGTCATTCGAGTACATCAGTTACTCCTATCTTGGCACTGCCGGGGGAGGTTTTTGGGGAGCAAGGAGGCTTGCCGATGGAACTTTGCAAATTATTGCGACCCAAACACCGACCGGAGGAAAAATATTTTATTTCAATACTGATGCCCGCGGTCACCGTACCGAAGCCGTAAGCACGCTACCTTCTTATGACCATAAAACCCGGCCCTGGTACAAGGCGGCACTACAGGCGGGAAAACCGACATGGAGCCCGGTTTTTGTCGATGCCGGCGGCGAAGGATTAACCATCACCGCAGCAAAACCTCTCTATGAAGTCACCGGTAAAACGAAGGGTGTCCTGGGCAGTTCATTTATCTTTTCCCACATCAATCAGTTCCTGCGTAGTCTCAAAATTGGCGAATCGGGACAGACATTCATTATGGAACGCTCCGGTATGCTGGTAGCGACATCAACAATTGATCCAACTTCCACAGCAGACAAAAAACGCATTGCCGCCCGGGAAAGCGAAAACACTTTGATCAGGCATGCTTCCCGCCTGATATACGAGCGGTTCGGAGACTTGTCCGGCATCAGCCAAAACCAGAGATTTTCCCTCGATATAAAAGGGGAAAAATATTTTGTCCATTTTACCCCTTTCCAGGATGGCCGCGGCATTGACTGGCTCATCGCCGTAATTGTTCCCGAAAACGATTTCATGTCCCTGGTCAAGGAAAGCCATCGCAATATCATCCTGCTGAGTTTAATTGCTCTTATTCTGACCATTATTGCCGGATTTATAATCGCCAGAAGGATTACCAAACCGATTCTGAAGTTGAATCTTGCTTCCAAAGCTCTCGCGGCAGGGGAATGGTCTCAGATCATTGAAATTGACCGTCGAGATGAAATCGGAGAACTGGCCGAATCATTTAATCTGATGGCAAGGCAGCTTAAGGATGCCATTGGCAATCTGGAACAGAAAGTTACGGAACGTACGGCGGAAATAATGGAAATAAGCCGGAAGCACCTGGCCTCGGAAAAGAAATACCGTGAATTGTACGAAAATCTTCGCGATGGATCGGTAATGTTTGATATGAAAGGTAAAATTATCGAATTTAATACTGAATTTCAAAACATCTTCGGAGGTACAACCGAAGAAATCCTTGCGCTCAAATTTACCGAAATTACACCACCTGATTGGTCCGCCAGGGAAAAAGAAATTCTATCGGAACAGGTCCTGAAAAGAGGCTATTCCGGTCTGTACGAAAAGGAACTCACAAGAAATAACGGCACAATATTACCTGTGGAAATCTCTATTTATCTTGTTCGGGATGAGAATAACAATCCATCGGGCTACTGCGCCTTTGTCCGGGACATCACCGGCCGAAAGCAGGCGGAAGAGGCGTTGAAAAAAAGCCGGAGAGAATTTTCGGATATTATTGAATTCCTTCCGGACGCCACATTTGTCATTGATAAGGAAGGCCGGATCATTGCCTGGAACCGGGCCATAGAAACCATGACCGGCATTAAAAAGGAAAGTATGATCGGTAAAGGCGATCACGAATATGCTCTTCCCTTTTATGGAGAGAGAAGACCTATTCTTATCGATTACGCCCTTCATCCGGACAGGGAAATGGAAAAACAATACACGGACATTCAGCGGTTGGGAGACAAGCTTTTGGGTGAATCACTTGTGCCGAACCTGCCGCCCGGTAACATTCATGTAGCCGGTACGGCGTCTGTTCTGCGGGACGATAAAGGAGAGATAGTAGCCGCCATTCAGTGTATCCGCGATAATACGGAACATAAAAAATTAGCGGAACGGGTAAATCGGGCCGAAAAGATGGAAGCTCTGGGCACTTTGGCCGGCGGTGTTGCCCATGATCTCAATAACGTTCTGGGTATACTGGTTGGATATTCCGAGCTTATCCGGGAAGAACTGCCGGCAGACAGCAGTCTCATAAAATACGCCGATAATTTGCTGCAATCCAGCATGAAAGCATCCGCAATAATCCAGGACCTTTTAACTCTGGCCAGAAGAGGTGTAAATGTTGCGGAGGTAGTCGATCTGAACAGGTTAGTCCGTGATTATCTGAGGGCGCCGGAGTTTGAAAAGCTGAAATCTTATTATCCGAATGTTAAAATCAGTACCAACCTGGAAGAGAACCTCCTCAACATCAAAGGGTCGCCAATACATTTAAATAAGACTATTATGAACCTTATCTTAAACGCCGTGGAATCCATATCCGGTCATGGAGAAGTGACGATAAAAACGGCGAACCGCTATCTGGATCAACCCGTCCGCGGGTATGACACAATGCGGGAAGGAGACTATGCGGTCCTTATGGTATCTGATACCGGCAGCGGCATTTCCGCCAATGATCTGGGCAAAATTTTCGAACCATTTTATACAAAGAAAGTCATGGGCAGAAGCGGAACGGGTTTGGGGCTGGCTGTAGTCTGGGGGACGGTAAAGGATCATAACGGATATATTGATGTACAAAGTGATGAAGGCAAGGGAACCATCTTCACACTCTATTTTCCCGTAACCAGAGAAGAACCGGCAAAAGCTGAAAAAGCCGTATCTCCCATTGCCTATATGAGCAGGGGTGAATCCATTCTGGTAGTGGATGATGTGAAAGAGCAGCGGGAACTGGCAATGAACATGCTCTCCAGACTGAGCTATTCGGTTGATTCCGTCGCCTCGGGGGAAGAGGCAATCGAATACCTCAAAAACAAAGAAACGGACCTGCTGGTTTTAGATATGATTATGGAGCCCGGGATGGACGGACTGGAAACATACCGAAGAATTCTGGAGATTAAACCCGGTCAAAAGGCGGTAATTGTCAGCGGCTTTTCCGAAACCGAGCGGGTCAGGGACGCCCAGGCCATGGGTGCCGGAGAGTTTGTCCGGAAACCCTATATCCTGGAAAAAATCGGCCTGGCCGTCAGAAAGGAATTGGACCGGAAATAGCCAGAAAAATTACTGCCGATACAGTAGAATAAGGAAATCTACACCGTCATCACAGCCTCCAATATCATGATTGGCGTAGACTGAAGATAACCTATTGTCGATTACCGGCTGATCGGGAAATACCTTTCGGCTGCGAATATTTTTTACTCCGCAAGCAAGCGCAGAATCTCTTCCTGATGTTGGCCCAGAGCAGGTGCACTTCCGGGTTTACCGGGTGTTTTGGAAAATTTAATTGCCGTTCCCCTTATCTTGAGCTTCGGCACTGTCTGCGAAAAATTTACATCGACCTCCGCCAATGTACCGCGATAATTAAGATGTGGGTCATCAATTAAATCTTTTACTGCCCTGACTTTGGCACAGGGAATATTGTTTTTCATGAGCAGTTCTTCCAATCTATCCAGATCACCGAATGAATCCACCCATTCATCTATAATTGGTATCAGTTCTTTTTCATTCTTGTTTCGTTCCGCAACAGTGATGTACTTCGGATCATCGGCAAGTTCCGGCCTGCCCATAAGTTTGGTCAACATATCCCACAATTTGGGGTTCAAGGCTGCAATCATCATACTGCCTGATTTTTTGCCGAAGATACCGTAGGGCGTCAAAACGCTATGATGATTGCCGTTTCTGGTTACATACTGACCAGCCGAAGCTACTTCAAAAGTATCTATCTGCATCGTCATGCACTCCAGAAGCGAGACGTCTATGAATTGCCCCTCACCGGTCCGGCTTCGGTGAAACAAAGCCGATGCGATGGCACCGAAAGCGTGATAGGCGGTGGTATTATCGGCTACCGCCGGGCCCAATCTCATCGGAGGACCGTCAGTGTTTCCGGTTAAATCCATAACTCCGCTCATAGCCTGGGCAATAAGGTCATAACCCGGCCGGTCTCTGTAGGGACCGGTTTGACCAAAAGCGGATACGGAACACATGATAATATCCGGTTTCAATTTGCATAAATCACTATAAGTTAAATTATGCTTGCTCATAACTCCCGGCTTGAAACTCTCCACAAGAACGTCTGATTTTTTTATTAATTTACGCAGAATTTCCATATCCGCTTCTATTTTGAAATCAAGGACAATTGACTTTTTACCGCGGTTGGCCTGAACAAACAAACTGCTGCCGCCGCCGATCTGAACCGGCCAGGCCCGGGAATCATCTCCGTATACCGGTTTTTCCACCTTGATCACTTCCGCGCCGAAATCAGCCAGCATCGCCGTTGTCAAAGGGCCGGCCAGATTATTCGTCAAATCAATAATTCTAATTCCTTCGTAAATATGAGCCATTTACGCATCCTCCTCATTTTAACACTTCGGTAAAACATGTTTTTCATTCATCCTGCCGAAGAAAATACATTGCTGCTGAAAATCAGCTGTTCGGACTGTCGCAGATAAAGACAAATCTGATCCCCGGCTGAACGGATGTATATTTTATTCCACCCAGATAATACAGCCTGCGCCCTGGGCCAGACCTCCACAGATGCCGCAGGCGGCATATCCGCCGCCGTTTTCCTTCAGATTATAAGCAGCCGTCATCATCAGTCTTGCACCGGTGGCGGTATTGGCATGTCCGATAGCTATCGCGCCACCGTTTACATTCAGTATTTTTCTTAAAGCATTATATTGCGCCTGATCATTATCCAGAATCGGTTTTAAAGCCACTTCTTTCACCATCTGGGCATAGGCGGAAGACAGAAATCGGGAATTGGAAAGGAGTTTGAGAGAAACCAGAGGAACCGCGGCAAATGCCTCGTTAATTTCAACATATTTCATATCGCTAATATTCAGGCCGGTTTCATCAAGACATTTCTTAATGGCAAAGGCCGGCACCGCAGCCATAAGCCGGGCTGCAGCCCCGATTGACGACATATTCACGACGGTATAAAGAACTTCCAGTGATAAGGCATCCGCCGTTTCCCGCTTCATCAGAATCTGGGCGGACGCACCGTCGTTCATGCCGGGTGCGTTTCCCGCTGTGCAGGTCGGATTGTTAAAAACCGGCTTTAACTTGGCCAGGGCTTCAATTGTGATGTCGGAGCGATACTGCTCATCAATTGCAATGGTTTTACTGGAAAGAACATTACCTTTTTTGTCCTTTTTTGTTATTTCCAGAGGAACAAGCTCGTTTTTAAAAAAACCTCTCTGCAGGGATTTTCCGTATTTCATATGACTCTCATAAGCAAGTACGTCCTGCTCCTCCCTGCTCACACCGTACTCTACAGCAACATTGCCGGCATCTACGGCGACAGGTGCATAATCCTTATAGCCGAGAGGTATAAGAGGATCTTCCACCAGAAAAGAACTGTGCCTTCGGCCCTGCCAGCGTATATCTCTGAGCAGGAAAGGCACTGTACTGAAGCTTGTAGAACCGCCGGTGAGAATAATCTTCGCTTCATTGGTAAGAATGCTTCGTATGCCGTATTTGGCGGCATCCATAGCCGAGATGCAGGCCTGATCAAATGTTACCGACGGAACCTCCGGCGGAATACCGGCTTTAAGCATAGTCTGGCGGGCCACAACCGGAGTATAGGGATCCTTCGTATTGCTTGTATCTCCATTACCCCACCACACTTCATCTATCTTAGCCGGATCCAGTTTGATTCTTTCCAGAGCATTTTTCATGGGCACGGAACCGAGATCGTAAATATCCATATCACGCATACCTCCTCCAAAACGGCCGAATGGTGTACGAACTGCGCTGACACATACCACATCATTTTTACTTTTTTGAAATTTCATATTTAATTCTCCTTATAGTTATTATACCTGAAGTAACCGCTTTCTTCATTGCCCCTGAAGTATTGGGGGGATTATTTGTACCATATTATTAGTGGTTTTTCTTCAATCGCAAGTTCGCAGCGGGGTATGACTCTCCGTATCACGGAATGGCTTCATCCGGCATTTGCCGGACTGCGCCTTCGGGATCAATTCCACGTTCGCTTCAAACTTCGCTTCGCTTGTTTTCTGCGGTTGTCTTTTATTTATACTCAAAAAATCCTCTGCCTGTTTTTCTCCCCAGGTAACCGGCACGAACCATTTTTGTTAAAAGCGGCGCCGGTTTGTATTTATCTCCCAGCTCCTTCTGCATTGTCTCCATTACATTAAGAAGTATATCCAGACCGGCCAGGTCGATCAATTCCAGGGGACCCATCGGGAAGTTCAGGCATACCTTCATCGCCTTATCCACATCAGCCGGATCGTTGCCGTCCATGACCGCATAAACTGCTTCATTCAGCATTACATCAAGAATACGGCTCGCAATAAAACCAGGGTAATCCACTGCTTTCGCGGGTATTTTTCCCAGACTCTCGACAAATTGCATGGCCGCATTTGTTACATCCGGGCTTGTGGCCAGGCCGGGAATAACTTCCACACCTTTCATTAAAGGAACAGGATTCATGAAGTGGATGCCGATCACTCTTGACGGTTTCTTGGTTGCCGCAGCGATTGCCGTTATCGGAAGCGAAGATGTATTGGTCGCAAGGATGGCATTATCGGAGGCAAGGGAATCAAGTTCGGAAAACATTTTTTTCTTTATTTCCAGGTTTTCAAATACGGCCTCAACAATAAGCTGCGCATCCTCGCATGCTTCTTTTAAAGAAGCCGGAGTCAATATACGTTTCAATGTGTCCGCTTTTTGCTGCTCCGTAATTTTTTTCCGTTCAATTGCTTTTCCCAGCATATTCTCAATATTGGCAAAAGCCTGTTTCAACGCTTCCCTATTCATATCATAAAGAGCTACCTGATACCCGGCCTGCGCAGATACCTGAGCAATACCACGGCCCATGCTGCCCGCTCCTATTACGGCAACTTTAGTAATTTTCATAAAATGTTCCTCCTGAATTTCATTACAATATTTTCCAAGATCATTTCATCTTCGTAAATTTCAGAATACATTTACGGTGAATCTGATCATATAATCTCCGTTATCTATCAATAAAAACCGGTTTTCTCTTTTCGACAAACGCCCGCGTTCCTTCCCGACGGTCATTTGTGGAAAACAGCAACTCAAAGCAACGGGCTTCATAATCGGCACCGGACTTAATATCCATATTGATTCCACCGTTTATGGAAAGCTTCGCAGCCTTCAGGGCGACACCGGGCTGACGGGCAATCTTCCGGGCGATTTTATTCACTTCCTCCGTTAAAGAAGCTGTCGGAAATATTTTATTGACCAGACCGATACGGTATGCTTCTCCGGCATCGATAAAATCGCCGGTGAAAATAAGTTCCTTGGCGAGCCCCGTACCGATCAGGCGCGGCAGCCTTTGCGTCCCTCCTCCGCCCGGAATGAGACCGACCTTTAGTTCCGGCAGGCCGAATTTGGCGTTTTCTGCGGCTATTCGGAAATCACAGGATAATGCCAGTTCGCAACCACCTCCCAGGGCAAAACCGCTTATTGCCGCAATAACAGGTTTCTCCAGACTTTCTACAGAATTGTAAACGACCTGAGCATCCTTGAAAAACAAATGTGCATCAACCGATGTTTCTATCTTTTCTATTTCGGACAAATCGGCGCCGGCTGCAAAGAAATCATCATTCCCCCTGATAATCACGACTTTAATCGTTTCGTCTCTCTCGATTTCATTCAATAATATTTTCAACTCTCCAAAAACAACACTGTTTAAGGCATTCATGCTCTTCGGCCGATTCAACGTAATAGTTCCTATCGAATCTTTTTTTTCGTAAATAATTGTTTTGTATTCCACTTTTTTAACTCCTTCAAACTCACAGCAAATTCATCCCTCTTTTGCATTAAAACTATCTGTCATTTTAAGAATTACCGCAGACAAGTTCTAAAAACGTCACAAGCAAGATTCGAAATTCATCAAAAACTTCTCCGGTAAGCACACAAGAGATTTGAGCAACAACTCTTTTGCTTATATATGCATTGTCTGAAGGCATCCCGGCGCGATGAGACGTCCGGAATGCCTTTAAAGACAGAATTATTAACAGGCAAGATATTTTGTTCTTTCTATTTCTTCATCTTGCAGCCTGTTTCCTCACAGGTTACTTCTACATCCTTGGCGGAAACCGTACCCGTCAGCTTTCCATAAGCATGTTTGAAAAATTTGTTCTCCTTAACAATTTCCGTATACCAGTAAGGCACCTGAGCCTGATGATCGCAGGCCCGCATTGTCCAGAGACCGGCCGGACCGTCATAAGTAAGGCCTTCCCAGGCCTTGATTACGGCATTGACATCCGTTGTTCCCGCTTTTTTGACTGCTTCCGCCCAAAACATTGTCGCCATGTAAGATTTCCCACGCAGCCAGGTCGGATAATAACCCTTGTCTTTGTAAAATTTGGCGATAAATTCCTGATTCTTCTTTGTAGGGATGGAAAGATCGTAGATTTCCGCACCCATATTGCCGATCAGATAACTGTCGTTGGCGACTGATTGAATTGTTACTTCGTCATTCATAAAATAAGCAAGAATCTTCTGATTCATTCCCATGGGGCGTCCCTGCTTGAGCAGCAGTGTCATATCATTGCCCCAGTTCGGAGTAAAAATCATATCTGGTTTTGCCGAAATGATTTTGCTGACGTAAGGAGCATAATCCTTGGTTCCTGCCGGATGATAAATTTCGATCACGAATTGCGTGTCCGGTTTCAACTCCAGAAGTTTCCTTTTGTAAGCGGCAACAGCTTCACGTCCCATGGAATAATCCTGGGCAATAATGGCGATTTTCTTGTAACCCATTTTTGCAGTCAATTGTGCCACGGCATAAGAACGGCTGTCCGTGTGTCCACCGGGTCGGAAGAAGTTTTTATTGCATTTTACTCCGGTCATGGCGGGAACATCCGCATCGCAGGTGAACATGATTACATTATTTTTTTCCGCAAGCTGAGCCATGGACAATCCCACGGCACTTCCCGTACCACCGTAGAAAAATTTCACACCGTCTTTCAAAATCAATTCTTGTGCTTTCCGTGTAGCAATATCCGGCTTAAATTCCGAATCAATCGGAATGACTTCCACCTTCTTGCCCAAGAGTCCGCCGTTTTCATTGATAACCTGCACGGCATATACTGCTCCTTCCAGATAACGTTCGCCGATATCCTTAAATGTTCCGGAAAGAGCCTGTATTGCACCAAGCTTAATCGTGTCCTCGGCCTTAACGCCATAAGGCACAGCCAGCATCAAGGCCATAAAGAAAATACTTACAACTACCAAAATCTTTTTTCTCATAAAACACCTCCCTTTTCTGTCGTTCATTTCTTTCTTCCGTTTCTAAAAAACAAAACAGTGATTAAGTATTACGTGCAACCGGACAATCCGCCAAAAACAGGAGAATTGCTCAAGCTGCCATACTTCCGAATAATTCTTGCGGATTTCCTTCGACGCCGGCAGCGCCATACCCCCTCCGATATGTATCCTCCGCTACCAAGCAAAATTTCTAACCTTTCTTTTTACTTTTTATTTTTTGCCATTTTTTTTCGTCAACCTTGAGTCCGCCCATTATGAAATCAATAACCGATTCAGCAAAATCTTCGAAGCAATAACGGCCACGGAAGTTCCAACCCCGCAAGCTCTCGATAACGACCATGTACTGGACGATATTTGCCGCCATGACGGGATCTTCAACCTTAAAAACACCGCTTTTGATGCCGCGCCTGATTAAACTTTCGATTATTTTAACAAACTCACTTTCTCTTTCGAGAACCGCACAGAGGGAATCATGCTTCAGATGACGGCTTTCCGTATACATCGTATGCACTTCATGCAACCGGCCATGGATTGCTTCCAGTATCAACAACAGAGCCTTTTGCATAAGCATAAGCGGTTCTTCGTCTTTGGAAGACTCGATCATTCTGTATCTGGGCTCATATTGATTGGTCACATGTTCATAAAAAAGATATAAAATGTCATCTTTAGTCGAAATATATTTATAGAGGTAAGAAAGTTCTATTTTAGATTTTTTAGCTATGTCCCTCATCGTGGTCTTATGAAAGCCTTTTTTTAAAAACAAACCACTGGCTGCATCAACAATCCGTTTATGCTTTTCCTTAACCAATTCTTTATTGGCAATTTTGGGCACAATCTGTTTTCTGGCCATAATTAATCCGTCACCCCCTCAATAGTGTAATTAACTTATCAGAATTTCTTTTATACCTGCCCTCTGTCCAACGACTTTTTCATCAAATATTTCACTATAAACAAACAACGCTTGTTGTTTATTGATAGACAACATACGTTCGTTTATTTTTATTGTCAAGTATTATTTGGAAAACGAATTGCTTCCGATAAAATGTTATTGCAAAAACAGGTAAAGCGGCTACGTTGACTCATCAACCGGTGTTATTGAAAAGCAGAACGAAAACGGAGATTTAAAGTTACAATGCGCCGGGCAAAATAAAATTCTCTTAATCCGTCAAAACAGGTCTTAAGATGCGTAAAATTTTGCTGATTCCGGTCCCCGCCCCGCCGCTGAGATATTTTTCAGACTTGAATTAATGTCCCTCGTTGTTAATCATCTTTATTGCATGACCCATAACCGGTATCAGTATCTTTGTGCAGAGCGTTACGGCCTTTACGGAACCGGGGAAATTAACGATCACGGTTTTGTCCTTCATCCCGGCGTACCCGCGCGAGAGCAAGGCATGGGGAGTTTCTTTATAGGATTCGCTCCGTAATGCCTCCGCAATACCAGGCAGCTCGCGATCGCAATACTCCCGGCAGATTTCCGGGGTTATATCCCTGGCGGAAAGCCCGGTTCCCCCGGTTGTTAATATGAAATCGGATGAAGCGGCGGCCCGCAAGGCTTTTAATATCTCATCCTTTTCGTCGGGAACAACAATTCTGGCAACGGCAATATTTTCCAGATTATCCTGCAGTATTTTTTCAATTGCCGGACCGGAAAGATCTTCATAAATCCCCCGGGCCGCCCGGTCAGATATTGTAATAACAGTCACTTTCATTGTTTATTTTCCCGCCTTTTATTACTCTGGCAAAAATTCCCTTGCGCGGCATCACGCAATCGCCGATCTGTTGAAATACGGCACAATCATGATGACATTCCTTACCGATCTGGGTAACTTCCAAAACCGCCTGGCCGAGATTCAATATGGTACCGACCGGCAGATTGGCCAGATCAACACCTTGTGTTGTTATATTTTCGGCAAAGTCTCCGCAGGTCACATCGGCGCCTCTTCTGATCATATCCTGAACTTCTTCTTCGGCCAGCAAAGAGACCTGCCGGTGCCAGTCTCCTCCGTGAGCATCCCCCTCTATCCCGAAATTTTCCATCAAGACGGCTTCCGCAATCGGAGTTTTTCTACCGCCCCTTTTATCCGAAATGTTAATAGATACTATTTTAAATTTTTTCATTTTTTCCGATTCCCGGGTAATTATATTTCCTCTTTCTTTTTTTCTACAAGATGGACATTTTCTATTATCATTTTTTTGTCAACGGCTTTGCACATATCATAAATGGTCAGGGCGGAAATGGAAACGGCAGTGAGCGCCTCCATCTCGACGCCTGTTTTCCCGGAAGTTACCACCCGGCTCACTATTTCAATACCGTCGTCTGCTATTTTAAAGTTAATATCTACGTGTTCCAGATTTAAACAATGGCATAAAGGAATAAGTTCTTCCGTTTTTTTTGCGGCCATAATGCCGGCAATTTTGGCTACTGCCAAAACATCGCCTTTCTTCAGCAAGTTGGATTTAACAAGATTGATCGTTTCTTTCTGCAGAATTATTTTTCCATAAGCGGATGCCGTCCTTTTTACTATTTTTTTTGCAGACACATCAACCATAAAAGCATGGCCCGCCGAATTTGTGTGCGAAAGTTTCATCATCAACCTCCTATTTCAAACATATTTCTTGCCGTGCAGGATAATCCCCTTTCCGGTTTGGCCAGAATAGCCTTTTCCAGGCTTTTTCTGATATCGGTAAAATCGACTCTATATTCGATATCCGAATGCAGGCAAGGTTTTAAGACACCATCGGATAAAAGCCGGATACGGTTGCAATTCAGGCATTTCGGAGGCCGGTCAAAGAAATACTCGTCATTTTTATTACTCTTCAGGCTGAAATGATTAATAAGCTGCGTGCTGATGTTCTTATCGAGACAAAATCTTCTTATGGCGGCTATTTCATCTTCATTGATGCCTTTTAGAACAACCATGTTCAATTTAATTTTAAATCCCTCATTAACCGCCTTGTCTATACCTCTTAAAACATCGGTCAGATTCCCGCCTCTTGTTATATCCCTGTATTTTTCAGGCTGCAGTGTATCCAGAGATATATTTATGCTGGTTAAGCCGGCCTGTTTCAATGTTTTCGCCTTTTGCGCCAGCATAATGCCGTTTGTCGTCAGACAAAGCTCTTTAATTCCTTGAATACCTGCTATTTTCTCTATCAAGATTTCCAGATCTTTTTTTATCAGGGGTTCCCCGCCGGTCAGTCTTATCTTGTTGATCCCGAGGAGAGAGGACTCTCTTACTATTTGCTCAATCTGTTCGTAACGCAGAATATCCTGATGTTGTTTAAACTGCACACCTTCCTCGGGCATACAGTAAATACAGCGCAGGTTGCATTTGTCGGTTACGGAAATTCTTAAGTAGTTTATTTCTCTGTTAAATTTATCCAGCATGCATGACTACACTTATTTGGCCTAAATAATCCTCACGATTCTGCCCCAATATATTCGTCCCAAGGGGCAGGGAATATGACCCGCTGGATCCCGGATAGCTCAACATACTTGGCTTCGCTTGCGGGATCAATTCCACTAACGCTTCAAACTGCACTTTGCTTGTTTTCAGCGAGTGTTATTGATTTAAGCTATAATATTTTTATTATTAGGACAACTTATTATTTAATTGCGGTATACGGATCGGATGACAATTCTTTCTTTGTACCGCACTTGGAACTTGCAGGATTATTAATTCTGCTTTGCTGAGCTTGTGCCACTGTAGTCTTAATAAAAAAGGCCTGAAGTTGACGACTTCAGGCCTTTTCATTAAATGTTATTTTTTAAAACCTTACTTCTCCTCTTTATTGTAAACTATCAGTGTCCCCTCACGTTCCATTTCCTTGAGCCAGCCCGGATGCTGCTTCCTGATCCAGGCCTTGGTCACCCAGCCGCTGATCATCGCCTGAACTGTCCCGGGATTACCTATGGTACCCAGATACAAATGAACAAAGAAAAACGCGAAAATCACCACAAACCCCAATGCATGCAATGGGTAAAGCCAGTGTAGCAGATCGTTTCCCAAGGGAAATGATTCCTGAAACCACATGAAAAAACCGGTCACAAACATGAGCAGGCCAAATGCCGCCACGGTTAAAAAAAACATCTTCTGACCGGGATTGTATTTGCCTGTCTCGGCTACTTTATCCACGTGCCATAAATAACCGCCGGCCGTCTTAAACCATTCGAAATCCTCCGGAAATACAAATACTCCGGCCTCCTTCCACCACATCTTGATCGCCAGGCCAAGGGCAACTCCGAAAACCAAACCGATGAAGTTATGCGCAATTTTTAACCCCTTTAATCCACCGAAAATGACGCCGAAAAAGTTCAGTGATTCAAACATCATTCCCAATCCCGTGTAACATAAAAGCAGGCAGGAAATGGCCAGCAACCAATGAACGAATCTTTCATAGCCGGAAGTTACCAAAATTAATCCCTTTTTCATCTTATTTCCCTCCTTCCGTCTTTTCATCAGTGGGCTCCGGATCAGGACGCTTCGGCCCGTGAAGGATATAATGGAGGAATGATCCGCCGACTACGCCGGCTGCCGCCAAAAGACTCAGCGGCTTTAACCAGCCCTTCCAGATTGTTACCGACAACGGCACTTTCGGATCTTTGTGGATGTTCTCATAAACGGCCGGTTTCTCTTTTAAAACATACATAAAATGCGTTCCACCGACATATTTATCGCCATAGGTCGCCGCATCTCCGCCCAATGTCTCCACACGCCTGGCAGCGGCCTTCAGAATGTCTTCCTTGACTCCCCATTGCAATGCACCGGTCGGACAAGCCTTCACACAGGCCGGTTCCATATTATTGGTAATCCGGCTTTCGCACATATCGCATTTATAAACTTTCTCTGTTTTCGCATCATACCGGGGAATTTCAAACGGACAGGCCGCAACACATTCCCTGCAGCCGATGCATTTTTCGTGATCCAATCCCACGGTTTTCGTCTCTTTGTTATAATGCAGAGCGCCGCTGGGGCAAACCGTCACACAGGCCGCGTCGGTGCAGTGCATGCAGGCTTCCTTCCGGAACAACCATTTGACGTTGCCTTTGCCGTCCACATAATCCTGATAGTGAATGATCATGAAGGTATTAGGCGCAAGGGAAGGCGGATTCTGGTAGGTTCCTCTGTTTTCCGTCTGCGAGGCAGTAAGTGCGTTCCACTGCTTGCAGGCAAGCTGGCAGCCGCGGCAGGCGGTACATTTCGAATCATCGTATAATTTAATTTTCTCGGCCATTTTACTTCACCCCCTTCTTCGCAACATTCACCATAAAGGCTTTGCTCTCCGGAATCATGGTGTTGGCATCGCCGATGGTTGAAGTCAGAAGATTTGCCGCGTCACCCTGGGTGAAGACTTCCGCTTTCTTGTCGCCGGGGTTGTATTTCCGGTCTTTGGTCGTAATCCAGCCATAATGCCAGGGAATACCGACTTCATGAATTGTATTACCGTCAATGTTAAATGGTTTGAAACGGGGGGTGACAATTGCCCTTGCCTCCACTTGTCCACGCACGGATTTAACTATACATTCATCTCCGTTGACAATACCTCTTTCTTTGGCCAATTCCTGGCTTATCTCCACAAACATACCCGGTTGCATTTCCGCCAGCCACGGACACCAGCGGGTAAGCACTCCCGTCTGCCAGTGTTCGCTGACCCGATAAGTCGAGCAGATGAATGGATAGCGCGGATCACAAGTTGTCACACCGGAGTAAACATCCAGATCGGAACCGACACCGCTTGCGTCAAAACGTTTAATGACAGGATTATTCTTCTGTGGCGACAGAATATTCTTTTCTATAGGACACTCGACCGGTTCATAGTGCTCGGGGAAGGGACCGTCGACCAGTCCCGGACCATAGAGGCTCGCCACACCGTCCGGCTTCATGATGAACGGCGGCCGCCCCTTGCCGGGATTGCCCGTCCCATCCGGAACATCGCCTACCCACTTTTCACCGCTCCATTTAATAACCGCCCGCTTGGGATCCCAGGGATTACCCTGGGGATCAACTGAAGCGCCGTTGTAAATGATGCGGCGGTTGACCGGCCACGACCAGGCCCATTCGGAGAAGAGCCCCAAACCCGTGGGATCAGCCTGTCCACGGCGCATGGCCATATTGCCTTTTTCTGTGACCGATCCGCAGTATATCCAGCAGCCGGACGAGGTGGAACCGTCATCCTGCAGCCAGGCAAAGGTCGGTACAAGATCACCCTTTTTAAATTCTTTAAATTCGCCCTTTTTGGTTGGGTTTTCCAATTTCTTGTCCGTAAGGAAGAAGCCGTTGATTTCAGCCGCGACTTTACGGGGCTCATAATGGAAATGCTTACCGGCCATTTTACCGTAGGGCCAGGTTAATTGTGTAATGGCTTCTTTGAGCGGACCACCCTTCTGCTCGTAGAGTTCTTTTACCTTGAAGAAGATTTCGCTCATGATGTCGCCGTCGGGCAGAGCCTCTCCCGGAGGATTGACCGCCTTATAGCGCCACTGCATCAGACGGCCGCTGTTGGCAATACTGCCTTCCTTTTCGATGGAAGAAGCACAGGGAAGCAGGAAAACTTCCGTCTTGATTTTCGCGGGATCCATACCCGGGCCTCGCCAGAAAGACCCCGTTTCGTTATCAAACAGATTAACGTTGACCATCCAGTCGAGTTTGGTCATCGCCTGACGGACCTTGTTGGAATGAGCACCGCTGCATGCGGGGTTCATACCCCAGGCAAAGAATCCGGTAAATTGCCCCTTATACATCTGATCAAAAATCGTCAGCCAGGAGTAATTGGCACCGTCATCGAGCTTCGGCATCACTTTGTAGGCATCTTCTATCGACAGATTCGTTCCGTACATGGATCTGAGGAAGCTCGCCGAATATTTCGGGAAATTTTTCCACCAGTTGAGCGAATCCTTTTCCTTGGTCTTGGGTGTGCGTTTTTCGTTGAATTCTTTGAGCGTCGTAAGCGACGCGGTAGGCGTTCCCAGATAACCGGGCCAGATATGGAATAAAAGGCCGTGATCGGTGGAACCCTGCACATTACCCTCGCCTCTCATCGCTGCAATCCCGCCGCCCGCAATACCCATATTACCCAAAAGCAACTGGATTATGCACATGGTGCGGATATTTTGCACACCGACGGTATGCTGCGTCCAGCCCATGGCGTAGAGCTCAACTCCGGCCTTATCCGGTTTACCGGTAGAACCATAGAGTTTGTATATTTCAATCAGCTTGTCTTTGGGCGTTCCGGTAATTTTCTCGACAAGTTCCGGCGTGTAACGTGAATAGTGCTTTTTCAGAAGCTGGAAAACGCAATTCGGATCATTCAGTGTTTTATCTTTTTTAATGACTCCTTCCGCATCCGTTTGATACGTCCAGGTGTCTTTTTCATACTTGCCGTTTGTCAGCCCGGAAAAAACGCCTTTATTTTGTCCCGGCATTTTAAAGGCCGGATTGACGAGGAAACCGGCATTGGTGTAATTTTTAACATATTCTTCAAAATAAAGATTGTTGTCCAAAATGTATTTGATCATACCGCCCAGAAAAGCGATATCCGTTCCGGAACGAAGCGGCGCGTAAAGATGCGACTTCGATGCCGATTGCGTAAACCGCGGATCAACACAAATAACCTTAGCGCCCCGCTTTTCCACCGCTTCCATTATCCACTTGAAGGAAACAGGGTGATTGGAAGCGGGGTTGCTTCCCATAATTAATATCACGTCACTGTTTTTTATATCGACCCAGTGATTGGTCATTGCACCACGTCCGAACGACTCTGCCAGAGCCGGTACAGTTGGACTGTGTCAGATACGGGCCTGATGTTCAATATAAACAAGGCCCAACCCCCTCAGGAATTTTTGGTATGTGAAGCACTCTTCCAGGTCCATTGCCGCCGATCCCACAGAGGCAATGCCTTCGGTGCGGTTGACGAGCTCACCTTTGCTGTTGGTTTTTTTAAAACTGACGTCCCGGCTTTTCTTGATATTTTCGGCGATCTTCGCAAGCGCCCATTCCCAATCAACTTCTTTCCAGGATGTGGCAAAAGGCGCACGGTAAAGCGGTTTGCCCAGACGATTTTGGTTCACGGCCATCTGATAGATCGATCCGCCTTTGCTGCAGAGTGATCCACGGCTGATGGGACTGTCGGGATCCCCCTCGGTGTTGATGACCTTACCGTCACGAACGGATACGATAATGCTGCATCCCACGGAACAATAAGGGCAAACAGTGGTGGTTTTCTGGGCGTATTTGATTTTCAACTCCCGGGCGTGCGCGGCTATCGGTTTAAGACTCACGCCCAATCCACTGGTTGCCAGCACAGCACCGGAAATCTTCAAGAAACTTCTTCTGCTGACATTCATGAAATCCTTCTCCTCTCCTGATATTCTTTTCATGATCTTTAACCTTCAATAAACAGCCGTTTCCTTGAATTGCAATCATTATCCAGGAAAATCTGTTTGGAAAAATCAAGGCTAAAGAACAAGGAATTTTTCCAGCAAATAACGTTTTAATCCGGAGAAATGCTATATATTTAATGCGTAGTGTTGTCAACGGTAAAGATGAGTGATTTTAGCTATTTATGCCATTTATGACATAACAAAAAAGTGTAACAAGATCGGTACCGTATGGCATCATGGTCGAAAGTTGCCGACAATTAATGACTTTTGGTCATAAAATTTTAATCGTGTTTTGTTTTATCAAAAAATCTGTCGTTGACAGGCAAAATATTTTCTTCATATAGTAGCGACGCAAACATTCAGACCGGAAAGGAATACTGCTTTGGAAAATAATATTTTCGAAGAACTTGCCGTTCTTGAGATTACGAAAGATGAAAGCGGCTGCCGTCTCTCCGCTACCGGCAAAAAAGTTATCACCGAAACATTTCTGAAAATTATTTTAAACGGAATGGAACTGATAACTATTTCCTGCCTCAATCAGCAGCAGGAAGAACTGGTTATAGGTTTTCTTTATAATGAAGGAATTATTGATTCTCTGCAGGATGTGAAAAATATTTCTTTTAACGACAAGATACCGGCTGTAAGCGTTGAGCTGAAAGAGGGAATTGTTCCCGGAAATCAATATAGCACGAACAGCATTACTTCCAGTGGCGGCAGATACCATATTAATCCGCCGGCACAGAATCAATATGAAGCGCTTACGTCCAAAATAACTTTCCCCCTCGACGGCATCCTGGATTTAATGGCGGCTTTTATCACCAAATCGGAAATATTCGCCACTGTCGGCGGCGTGCACAGCGTTCTTTTTTACACACCGGATTGCGAAATACTGACGGAAGATATCGGGCGGCACAACTGCTATGATAAAATGACGGGAATTCTGCTGAAATCCGCCAAAAAATATTTATCAGGCAGGGGAATTGTTTTTGCTTCCGGAAGAATATCTTCGGAGATTATGGCAAAAATTATCCGGATCGGCATTCCCGTTGTGGTTTCCAAATCAACGCCAACTGCCGCCGCCGTAAAGCTTGCGCGGGAACACAATGTGACTATTATGGGGTATGTCCGGAATACGGGCGGTTTCATCTACAGTTGCCCGGAGAGATTATTGGTTTCCCGACTCTGCAATTCAAATTAACAAACCGCAGATAAGGCCTCAAAGCGGGAGTGCCGCCTCCCTCGGAGATTATTTGCAATACATTTGCCGGATCCGCAATGACGGCCCCTCCTAAGTGAGTAACGGGCGTATCCTGAAAAATTGAAGAAATGAGCGGGGTAGACGGTCCCAAGAGGGCAACCAAACGCGGCTCGCCCAGAAAACCGATTGTTTCTTCAAAGGTGCCGTTTAAAAGTGTGGTAGCGGTTATAATGGCAACATCACACTCTCGTAAAGTTCTTTGTTTTTCGGCAAGTGAAAGCAATTTCATGCGCCCGGGGTTTTTTTCGATAACCGTAATTGCGGCACCGGTAGCGCGAATACGTTCCACCAGCGGAGCAAAGAGCCCCACCATGGCAACTTTTTCTTCCGGCTGCAAATTAAAATAAGATGTCGCCTCCCGATCTTCCTCATTTTCAACAGAACTCCCGCCGAATGCATTGGCTGTAGCAAGGCCGATCGCCCGCTGCAGCACGTTTTTACTCTCCACAAGATAATGCAACGTTTTTTCCGCATTACAGCCGGCATAAGTACCGGCCTCTTGCAGAGCTGTGCAGCTTTGCGTTTTTGCATCCGGCAGAACCGCGGCCAAGCCCGCTTGATTATTGTCAAGCTTAACGCCCACGTAACTCAAGCCGACGCGCAGATCATTGATCCGTCTGCCTTTCGAGGATGCTTCGAGCACCTGGTAAAGGCGCTTTAAAATAGTGCCCTCTTTGAGCGGAAATTGTTTTCCCATAACCGACCGACATCCCTCATTTCACGGAGTAATGATGGGATACAAAAACTTATTGTTTGGCGATACTCAGGGGAATAACCTCATTATAAGGAGTTTCTCCCTGGCAATTAAGACACTTATCTCCGTGTTTGGAAGGATAGGCCTCCCCGCAGACCGGACAAATAACACTCGGCCCCATTTTCTGGCGACGAATTTTTCCCGGTTCGACCTT
>MVRV01000038.1 GCA_002068015.1 Smithella sp. PtaU1.Bin162 | reverse complement strand
AGAGCCGGTGAATAAACGGCACCGCCTGCCGTTGGTCCCATAATTGCGGTAATCTGCGGAATATATCCCGATCCGATGGTATTGCGGTAAAAGATTCCGCCGTAACCGTCCAGCGCCGGCACACCTTCCTGAATGCGTGCTCCGCCGGAATCGTTAAGAGATACAAAAGGCTTTTTGGCTGCAATGGCCATATCCATCACTTTCCAGATTTTTTTGGCGTGCATTTCTCCCAGGCTGCCACCGGAACTGGTAAAATCCTGCGCAGCCGCAAAAACGGTGCGCCCGTTAACTTTACCGAAGCCGGTAATGACTCCGTCCGAGGAAATTTGTTTTTTATCCAGTCCGAAAAGAATGGAACGGTGCTGGACGAAAAGCTGTACCTCCTGAAAAGTTCCTTCATCAAATAAAATAGCCAGCCGTTCACGGGCGGTAAGCTTGTTGGCATCATGCTGCTTTTTGACCTGTTTTTCTCCGCCCATCAGTTTTAAAGATTCTTTTTTTGCCTCGAAAATGTTTATTTTTCCCTTAGTTGTGCTTTTTTGAACATCCTCACTCATCAGATCTCTCTCCTTCTCTTGCATTTTATAGTTTTAACTTGACCAATAATTGCAGGTAGGTTATTATGCCGCACAAATTGGTCACCTCATTATTTCTAAGTATATGATTCTAATGGTAAAAATAACACACTTCGTATATAACATTAGCTTGTTTGCGGGAAATTGGCAAGGAGAAATTAAATGAAATATATTAATCAAATTGATCTCAATGGCAGAAAAATAATGTTTCGCTTTGATTTTAACGTTCCTCTGGACAGCAGTCAGAACATTACCGACGATATTCGAATCCGTGCCGCCCTGCCTTCGATAAACTATGCACTTGATGAAGGTGCGGCAATTATCATCATATCCCATTTGGGTCGGCCGAAAGGCAAAGTTGTTCCGGAAATGAGTCTCGCGCCGGTGGCTAAAAGATTATCCCGTCTTTTAGGCAAGCAGGTGCTTATGGCGAACGACTGCATTGGCCCGGATGTGGAAAGGATGGTCCGGGAATTAAAACCGGGTTGTGTCCTGATGCTGGAAAATCTTCGTTTTTACAAGGAAGAAGAAAAAAATGATGACGAATTTGCCAAAAAGCTTGCTTCTCTGGCCGATGTATACATTGACGATGCTTTTGGTAACGCTCATCGGGCTCATGCTTCCAATGTCGGTATAACCAAGTATGTTAAAATATGCGGTGCCGGATTCCTGATGAAAAAGGAACTGAATTACTTTCAGAAGCAGCTCGAAAATCCGATCCGGCCGTTTGTTGCCATTATCGGAGGTTCCAAAGTGTCCGACAAACTTTCCACATTGAGCAACTTAATTAAGAAAGTGGATAAAATGATCATCGGCGGCGGAATGGCTTTTACGTTTTTAAAAGCCCAGGGATTTGAAGTGGGAAAATCATTGGTGGAAGATCATTTAATTCCCCAGGCGAAAGATATTCTCCAGCAGGCGAAGGAACTGAATGTAAAATTATTTCTGCCGATCGATTGTGTAGTCGCACCAAGTAAGACTGCGGAAGCGGTAACAAAAAATATTCCGGTGCAGGAAATATTTCCCGATTGGATGGGACTTGATATCGGTCCTGCGACGATAACCCTGTTTCGGGAAGTTTTAGCCAACGCCAAAACAATTCTCTGGAACGGACCGATGGGGGTTTTTGAAATCGACGCCTTCAGCCGCGGCACATCGGCTATGGTTCATGCTGTGGCGAGTTCCCATGCCTTATCGATAGTCGGCGGTGGTGATACCGATGTGGCTGTTCAGAAAGCCGGGGAAAGCGACAACATCACTTATATATCGACCGGTGGCGGAGCTTCCCTGAAACTGTTAGAAGGAAAAGTCCTGCCGGCAATTGAGGCTCTGGAGAAGTGTGCGGATTGATTGAATATGTTTCAGAATAAAGCGGTGTAAAGGCAAGGGGAAGTTGTAACTTCCCCTTTTATTTTTAGTAACCACTTCGCGCACGCAGGCTGAATTTGCCGGCATAGCCTGCCCCGGCGCAGGCCGATGTCAGCGGCTTCGGGATCCCGGGGTCATATTCCCCGTAGATTGCTGCTATCGGAGAGGATCCGTAATCCACATACCGGTTGTTGAAATATTATGCGCAATTTTAAGATAGTCCTGGAATATGACGGTACCAACTACTGCGGCTGGCAGCGTCAGGATAACGGCATTTCCATTCAACAGGTCATGGAAGAGACGATCGGGCTGATTACTCGTGAAAAAGTGGTTGTGATTGGTTCAGGGAGAACAGATGCCGGAGTGCATGCCTTAAATCAGGTGGCGAGCTTTAAAAGCCATACCCGTCTGCCTGCAGAAATTTTATTTCGCGGAGTTAATGGATTACTACCGCGGGATATTGTTGTTAAAGCCCTGGAAGAAGTTGCCGACGTATTTCATGCTCAGCACGATGCCCGGGGTAAAATTTATGTTTATAGAATCTGCAATAAGCGTTTGCGCCCGGCTCTCGGACGCAATTATTTCTGGTTCATTCATCACCCGCTCAATTTATTGCAGATGAATGAGGCCGGCCGCTATCTGATCGGTACGCACGACTTTTCCTGCTTTTGTGCGACGGGCAGTCATGTTAAGGATCGGATAAGAACGGTTACAGGAGTAAATATTGAAAGAGATGAAGAAGGGTTGCTCGATATAACCATTGAGGCGCGGGGTTTTTTAAAGTATATGGTGCGTAACATTGTCGGCACGCTTGTGGAAGTCGGCCGGGGTAAACGTCCGCCGGAAGATATTAAGGCAATAATTGACTCCCGTGACCGGAATATTGCCGGGATTACTGCTCCCGCCTGCGGCCTTTATTTAAAGGAGGTCAAGTATTGAAATGAAAATATTGCTGCTCGGCCATAAGGGCATGTTGGGGAATGACCTTTTTTTGCGATTTGCAGGAAAATATCAAATTACCGGACTGGACAAAGATGAAATTGACATTACTTCCAAAGAGGAATGCCGAAAAGCAATCAATGAAAATGTTCCCGACCTTGTGATCAATGCCGCCGCTTATACGGATGTTGACGGCTGTGAAAAGACCAAAGACGAATGTTTTGCCGTTAATGCGGAGGCAGTGAAAAATATTGCCGAAGCCTGCAACGAAAAAAATATCCGTATTGTTCATTTCAGTACGGATTATGTTTTTGACGGCGAGGGCGTCAAGCCTTACCGGGAAGACTCCATCTGCAATCCCATCAATGTTTACGGTGCTTCCAAACTGGCCGGTGAACGTTATCTGCAGGAGCTTTCGCGTAATTATGTTCTGATTCGGACAGAGTGGCTCTACGGTAAAAACGGTAAGAATTTTGTACGGACGATTTTGGCAAAAGCCCAAACGTCAGATAAACTGGAAGTTGTTGACGATCAGATCGGTTCGCCTACTTATACCAAAGACTTGGCGGCGGCGACGGAACTGCTCATCGAGAAAAATCTTACCGGAGTATTTCATATAACCAATCGGGGAAACTGCAGCTGGTATCAGTTTACGCTAAAAATATTGCAGGAATCGGGAATCGGTGGAGTGCAGGTGCTGCCCATAAAATCAGCCGATCTTCCGCGGCCGGCGAAGCGGCCTCATTACAGTGTTTTGAGTATGCAGAAGTTTATTGCGGCCACCGGCAAAACGATGCAACCCTGGCAGCTGGCACTGCAGGATTATTTAAAAAACATGAAATATTAGCAGGATATTTGAAAAGCCTGAAGAAAAATGGTTTTATAAAGCCTTCGGTTATTCCCGGCACGGAATATTATCAGGTCTGACAGAGTGTTGAAAAACCACTGCTTTGCAGGCTGTTCAAAAAAGTTTGGTTGCCAGGCATCGCGAGGATCGGTCAGCGGAGCATGCTTTAGAGGTATGCGAGCAGCGAGAGCCGAAGCGTTACGCCACAGATGAGCCTTTTTCAACAGCCTCCTGGACTGGCTGCTCAGCTGGTCTGGACCTGCATATTTTAATATTCAATTTATGCTTATCAGGAAATATTTATTGACAAAAGCTTGCATAAATTATATTTAGTTCACATAAACTAACTAATGAGCGAGCTTATGCCGTATTCTCTGGTAGAGTTAATCGAAATAACAACTAAGATAATTGGCGACTGGGAAACACGGTTTGGCGAAAAATATGGAGATGAAGGCCTTACTCCACGTCAGCTTGAGTATATTGACGTAATCAACAAACTTAGTAATCCCAATTTAGGGGAAATTGCCGAAGCATTGAAATTAAGCAAGCCGTCCGTTACGGCAATTGTGGATAAACTAGCCGGCAAGGGTTACATTCAAAAGTTTCAATCAGATAAGGACAGGCGATCTTTCCATGTTCACTTGAGTGCCAGAGGGAAAAAACTTGTCAAGATGCACAACAAAGCCCATAGCAGAATAGCCGACCTATTCAAGAACAATCTGGATGATCACGATCTTCAAGCACTGGTTGTTATTTTAAATAAAGTGGTATCGAAAAGCCGATTTGTTTTGGATTAATAGTTGGTTTGTGTAAACAAATGATTGAATATCGGCTGCTATTCGATAGGAGAAAGATGATTGCAGAAATATCTGTGCATTTAGCCTGTGCAGAGAAAAAATTCCGGAAAATTATTTAATCCAGGTCAACACAATTTATAATTTCGCGATTATTTAAGCACAAACGGTGCCTCCGGCCAAAGAGTAATTTATGAAAATATCAGAACAGGACATTAAAACACTGCAAGGCTTGTCTTCCGCTGAAGCAGCGGAGCGCCTGAAGAAGTGCGGCTATAATGAACTGCCTTCCGCAAAAAAACGCAGCATAATCAAGATAATGCTGGAAATCTTCAAGGAGCCGATGTTTTTACTGCTTGTTGCCTGCGGTACTTTATATCTTATCCTGGGCGATGTTGAAGAAGCTCTGATGCTGCTGGGGTTTGTTTTTGTAATCATCGGCATAACCATCTATCAGGAAAATAAAACGGAAAAAGCGCTTGATGCCTTGAAGGATCTGGCGAGCCCGCGGGCTCTTGTTATCCGTGACGGTGCGGAAAAACGCATCGCCGGAAGAGAAGTCGTTCCCGGCGACCTCATCATAATCAGAGAGGGCGACAGAATTCCCGCCGATGCCGTCCTGATCTGGGATATGAACCTGACTGTTGATGAATCGCTCCTGACCGGGGAATCCATGCCGGTCAGGAAAAGCCCGCAGGCAGAGGCTGATCTCACAATTACACGTCCGGGCGGCGATGATCTTCCCTTTATCTATTCCGGAAGTCTGATTGTACAGGGGCAGGGTGTGGCCAAAGTGCTTTCCTGTGGTCTTGATACGGAAATCGGAAAAATCGGCAAAGCCCTCCATAACATCGAAGAGGAAAAAACAACTCTGCAGAAAGAAACCGGTAAAATCGTCAAGACCGTTTTTATCTTTGCCGCCGTATTGAGTTTAATTCTTATCTGCGTTTATGGAATGATGAGGGGCGATTGGCTGAACGGAATACTTGCCGGCATAACGCTTGCCATGGCTATGTTGCCGGAGGAATTCCCCGTAGTGCTGACTATATTTCTGGCTCTGGGCGCCTGGCGGATGTCTAAAAAGCAGGTGCTGACACGCAGGGTTGCGGCCATTGAAACACTGGGAGCGGCTACGGTTTTGTGCGTGGATAAAACGGGGACACTGACGCAAAATCGGATGAGCATCAAAAAAATATTCAGCAATAACGAAATTTACGACATTTCAGACAGTTCGATTTCCAGTCTTCCGGAAATTTTTCATGAATTGATTGAATATGGAATACTCGCCAGTAAGAAAGATCCTTTTGATCCGATGGAGAAAGCGCTGCATGAACTGGGACGTAAAACTCTATACAGTACGGAACATCTGCATGCAGGCTGGAATATTCTTGAAGAATATCCTCTCTCCAGAGAGCTTTTGTCGTTATCACATGTGTATAAACATCCGGAAACGGGAGCTTATTATGTGTCGGCCAAGGGAGCTCCTGAAGCAATCTTCGATCTTTGTCACTTGGAATTACGAGAAAAAGACAACCTGGCGGTTAAAGTCGATGCCATCGCGAGAGACGGCTTACGCGTGCTGGGTGTAGCCAAGGCTAAGTTTAATAAAAATATCCTTCCCGGGAATCAACATGATTTTGAATTTGAATTTGTCGGGTTGATCGGCCTTGCCGATCCGGTAAGGGATTCGGTACCGGAGGCGATCAAGGAATGTTACCGGGCCGGTATTCGTGTAGTGATGATCACCGGTGATTATCCGGTAACGGCACAAAACATTGCCCGGCAGATTGGGCTTGCAAACATCGACCGGATTATCAGCGGGCCGGAACTTTCGGCAATGAATCCCGACGAATTGAAAGATAAGATAAGCGAAGTAAATATCTTTTCCCGGGTTGTTCCCGAGCAGAAACTATTGCTCGTGAATGCTTTAAAAGCAAAAGGAGAAATTGTAGCCATGACCGGAGACGGTGTCAATGATGCCCCGGCTTTAAAATCGTCTCATATCGGTGTGGCCATGGGAGAGAGAGGCACGGATGTGGCCAGAGAATCTTCCGCTATCGTTCTTCTGAAAGATGATTTTGCCTCGATTGTCGCAGCCGTAAGATTGGGGCGGCGTATTTTTGATAATCTGAAAAAGGCCATGGCTTATATTATCAGTGTGCATATTCCGATTGCAGGAATCGCACTGATCCCTGTTTTACTGGGCTGGCCGGTGATATTATACCCCGTGCATATTTTATTTTTGGAGCTTTTGATTGATCCGGCTTGTTCCATAGTATTTGAACAGGAAAAGGAAGAAGCAAATACGATGCAAAGACCACCCCGGGATCCCGCCGAACCGCTCTTCGGAAAACGGCTTTTACTGTTGAGTGTCCTGCAGGGGCTTTTTTCCTTTGCCGTGATTATCGCCGTGTATAAAGTAGCTTTGGCTTTGGAACAAACGGTTGCTGAAGCAAGAACATTGTCGTTTTTTGCGCTCATTGTCTCCAACCTGTGTCTTATTCTCACCAACCGGAGCTGGTGTAAAAGTATTCTGTCTTCCCTGCGTGTCCCCAATCCGGCATTGAAATGGGTAATGCTGGGAGCGGTTCTTTTTCTGGGATTGGTCATTTACGTGCCTTTCCTGCAGAAGATGTTTCACTTTGCTCCGATGCATTCTCTCGATATTATAACCGCTGCCGTTACGGGAATGTTAAGCGTTGCCTGGTTTGAAATTGTGAAAATCATATCCGTTAAGAAACATGTGGAACTGTTGAAAGATTGATAACAAAAGCCGTTTTTAAAGATAATTTTAGCTGAAAAAAAATAAAAACAACAATTGTTTGGCTGAACAGTTAAATATTGCAATAAATTATTCCTTGACAAGAATTTCCGGTTTGTTTATAGAGAGCCATAATAAAAAGTAAGGTTTTTTTACAATGGACGGAAAAATAAACGCAAATATTAATTTTTATGGTTATTGGTTTTATACCTATTTTGCATCGGTCTGCCCGTTGTTGAGGAGGACTTGTTAAGGTAAATTAACACACCAAAACAGCCATGGGTAGAGCGAAAGCCCCCATGGCTTTTCTACCTTTAGAGGCCATGGCGGCAAAAGCCATGGCCTTTTTGATTTTCAGGAGGAAAAAGAAATGATTATTGTAATGAAAAATCAGGCGACGGAAAAACAGATTGAGGATGTGATCCGCTGGATCGAATCCGTCGGTTATAAAGCCCATCCTTCGCGGGGAGTGGAAAGAACCATTATCGGGGCGGTCGGTGATAGCCGCGAGAAGGGAATATTAAAATATGCGGAATCTTTGCCGGGAGTGGAAAAAACCATGTCCATTTTGAAACCATACAAACTGGCCAGCCGTGAATCACACGAGGGTGATACAATTGTTGATGTGAGTTCCGTGCGGATCGGCGGACCGGAGTTTGTAGTGATGGCCGGACCCTGCTCCATTGAAAGCGAAGAGCAATTAATGGAAAGCGCGTATATCGTGAAGAAAGGCGGCGCACATATTCTCAGGGGAGGTGCTTACAAACCGCGCACATCGCCCTACAGTTTCCAGGGCATGGAAGAAGAAGGTTTGAAACTCCTTGAACAGGTTCGCGAGCGCTCCTCTATGCCTGTTGTTACGGAGGTAATTAATCCGGCCGACGTTGATCTGGTTGAATCATATGCCGATATGCTGCAAATAGGCGCGCGTAATGTGCAGAATTTTGCTCTGCTCAAGAAGGTCGGCCAGTCGAGAAAACCAGTGCTCCTGAAAAGGGGTATGATGACGACAATTGAGGAATTGCTGATGTCGGCGGAATACATCCTGTCGTCGGGTAACCCTAACGTGGTTTTATGTGAGCGCGGCATCCGGACGTTCGAAACGGCGACTCGCAACACTCTTGATATCAGTGCCGTTCCCGTATTAAAAAGCCTGACGCATTTGCCTGTTGTTATTGATCCCAGTCACGCCGCCGGACATTGGAGACTTGTCATTCCGCTAAGCAGGGCGGCAATGGCAGTAGGCGCCGATGGCCTTATTGTAGAAGTGCATCCGCAGCCGGAGCTGGCTGTTTCCGACGGTATGCAATCATTGAAGCCGGAAAAATTCTATCAGCTGATGGATGAATTAAGAATGCTGGCGGCGGTAATAAAACGTTAATGGAGTAAATATATGCGGTCGATGAAAGTCAATCTCGATAAAAAAACTCTGTCCTCTCATGAAATCCGGATAGGTAATTCCATCCTTGACCGGATGGCGCTTTTGATTGCCAAAAACCACAAGGCCGGCCGGTATATTATTGTTACTGATGATAATGTCGGCCCTCTGCACAGTGCCAAACTGATTGCGGCATTAAAGACGGCAGGGCTTACCGTGGATATGATCGAATTTCCGGCAGGAGAACATTCGAAAAACATCGATACCGCCATGGAAATTGCAGAAAAGCTGCTTGACCTGGGGGCGGATAGAAATTCACTGCTTCTTGCTCTGGGCGGCGGTGTAGTCGGGGATATGGCAGGCTTCGTCGCTTCCATATTCATGCGCTCAGTTCCCTATATTCAGATTCCAACCACTCTGCTGGCTCAGGTGGACAGCAGCATCGGCGGAAAGACCGCCGTTGATCTTCCTTCCGGAAAGAATCTGCTGGGGACTTTCTATCAGCCGCGGGCTGTTTTTACCGATTTGCATTATCTTACGACACTGCCGGAAAAAGAATTCAAGAATGGACTTGCGGAAATTATCAAATACGGCATCATTGATGATGAAAAAATATTTTCTTTACTGGAAAATAATATCGAGCAGGTAAAAAGAAAAGACCCTGCATTATTGTTAAAGCTTGTCGAGGGCTGTTGCCGTATCAAGAAGTCCATAGTGGAAATTGATGAAAAAGAACAAGGCCTGCGCCGTATTCTCAATTACGGCCATACGCTGGGTCATGCAATAGAATCGGAATCAGCCTTCAGCATTGCCCACGGCGAAGCCGTTGCTCTGGGGATGACTGCCGCCGCCCGGATTTCGGAAAATGTCGGTTATCTTGAATCCGCAGAGTGCAAGAGGATTGAAGATCTCATCGGGAAAGCCGGCCTGCCCGGCCGGATACCTGTTTCCCTTTCCACGAGGGGGATAATGTCCCGACTGAAAACGGATAAAAAGAAAGATGGTGACGTTGTCCATTTTGTTTTACTCAAAAAGATTGGAATGCCCTTTGTCAATGGCGGCATTGATGATAAAATTACCTCTGCAGTAATTGAAGGAATGAAATGATGAAATCACGGCTCGAAAAATTGCGGGAAAGTATGAAAGAAAAAGACGGGGAGATTATCCGGCTTTTAAATGAACGCTCGCAGATATCCGTCCGGATCGGCGAAGTCAAAGGCCGGGCGGGATTGGATGTATATGATCCTTCACAGGAAGCGAGAGTATATAATTATCTGCAGGAACTCAATTGCGGGCCGTTGCCGTCCAACGCCGTGAATTCGATTTTCCGGGAAATTATTTCAGCTTCCCGGAAATTACAGAAACCGACAACAGTTGCTTTTCTGGGACCGGAAGCGTCATTTTCCCATCTGGCGGCCCGCCGGCATTTTGGTGATTCCAGCCGTTATATTCCGCAGCCCGGCATTGCTCATGTGTTTGATGAACTGGAAAGAGGGCTCACCGACTGGGGTGTGGTTCCTGTGGAAAATTCACAGGAAGGTTCAGTAAATGTGACGCTGGACCGGCTTATTGCAACACCGCTCAAAATCCGGGCGGAAATATATCTGCGAATCTGCCAGTGCCTGATTTCTTCGGCCAAAGATATGAAGAGCATTAAAAGAATATATTCGCATCCGCAGGCTCTGGCGCAGTGCCGCACCTGGCTTACGACCAATCTGCCTTCCTGTACGCTGCATGAGGTGGAGAGTACGGCCGCTGCCGCCTGCATGATTAAAGGGAAAAAGACCGAGGCGGCTATCGGCAGTTCGCTGGCTGCTTCCGAAAAAGGCATGAATATACTGGCCCGGGGCATTGAGGACAATAATTCCAATACGACGCGGTTTCTGGTTATCGGTAACGGAGAAAGTGCCGCCACCGGCAGGGATAAGACTTCCCTGGTTTATGCAACGCCTCATTCTCCGGGATCATTGCACCGCTCGCTTGATCCTTTTGCCAGGCGCGGTATAAACCTGATTAAAATTGAGTCTCATCCGGTTCGCGAGAGATTGTGGGAATATCTCTTTTTCGTCGATATTGTCGGCCATATTGCCGATAAAAAAATTAAGGACTGCCTGTCCAAATTGCGAAAAAAAACGACTTTTCTGAAAATTCTCGGATCTTATCCGAAAGCGGAAGGTGAAACATGATCTGCCTGCCTGTTACGTCAAAATCGGCAGATCAGGCGCTGCATGATATTCAGCGGGCCTGTCTTGCCGCCGATGCCGTTGAGTTGAGGATGGATTTGATTGCCGGAGGAACTCTTGCGGAATTAATCTCGACCGCCCGCAAAACGTCTGACCGCGTAAAAATAATTGTTACCTGCCGCAGGCCGGAAGAAGCGGCGTCTGTCGGGAGATTGCCGGTCGTATATACGGCAGAAGAGAAAATGGTTCTGCTCAAAAAAGCTGTCGATCTGGAAGCCGATTATGTAGATATTGAGCTTGCCTGCGGAGATGACGTGGTGAGGGAGTTACTGGCTTACTGCTGTGGACGGGGAGGGCGGACAAAAGTCATAGTTTCTTTTCACGATATAAAAAAAACCCCGTCTCTTCTCCGGTTAAAAGAAATATTCCACCGCTCACGAGCACTTCAGGCCGATGTCGTGAAAATTGTTACTTTCGCCGTGAAACCGGAAGATAATTTAAAGATACTCGCACTTATCCCGTATGCCCGTAAATATTCTCAGAAAATAATCGCCCTGGGCATGGGTGAAAAAGGCCGGATCAGCCGGATTGCGGCGCCGCATCTGGGAAATTTCCTTAGTTTTGCCACGTTGGAAAATAGTGCCGCATCGGCGCCGGGACAACTAACGCTCACCGAAATGAAGCAAATCGTCCGTCGGACAGCCGGTAATGGGTCAGGGGAAAATGCTTTTTTGACTTCTGCGGGAGACAGCCGGCCGGTAAATTTTGTCCTGCTGGGGAATCCTGTAGCACAAAGCCTTTCGCCGTTCATGCATAATACGGCACTTGCCGGTCTTGGCATCGGGGGAAATTATAGCGCCTTTTGTGTCGTCGATCTCGCGTCCGCTGTACAGGGGATAAGAGGAATGAATATCCGTGGTGCCAGTGTGACGCTTCCCTTTAAATCAGCCGTTATGGAATACCTGGATGATGTTTCTCCGGACGGACTGGCGATCGGGGCGGTAAATACAATTTATAATGATAATGGATGTCTTGCGGGATTTAATACGGATTTCAAGGGACTGATAATGACCATTCGGGAGGGGCTGGAAATCCGGGGGAAAAAATTTGTCATTATCGGCGCCGGCGGTACGGCCAGAGCTGCGGTTTATGGAATAATAAAGGAAGGCGGTTCCCCGGTGATAGTTAATCGTACGCCGGAGCAAGGCTATCTGCTGGCAAAAAAGTTCGGCTGTCCGTTTTACGCACTTTCGGAAATCGATAAAATAAAGGCCGATTGCCTTATTAATACGACGCCGGTCGGTATGTATCCTGCCGTTGCTGAGTCTCCGGTTTCCGCCTCCGTGCTTACCGGGTATGAATACGTGGTGGATGTTATTTACAATCCCCTGAAGACAAGACTTTTGCAGGATGCGGAAAAAGCGGGTTGCCGTATTTTTTCGGGGCTCAATATGTTTGTGCATCAGGGTGCCGAACAGATTAAACTGTGGACGGGTAAAGAACCGGACAGGGCGCTCATGAAAATGACGGTGCTGGAGAAGTTAAAGCGTGTCGAATGAAGAAATACATCGAGAATCACTGCCGGCAGCTGTTCGTGTACCCGGTTCCAAAAGCCTGACTCAGCGGGCGCTTGTGGCGGCAGCACTGGCGCAGGGGAATTCTTTTATCGGTAATGCATTGATTGCGGAAGATACCGTCTATCTCATGGAAGGCCTGAAATCGCTCGGAGCGCAGATTGTGCCGGCTGAAGGCGGCGTTTTTGTTTCCGGAACAGCGGGCAAACTCCGTAATTGCGAAGGCGGAATCTTTCTGGGAAATAATGGTACAGCCCTGCGTTTTCTTACCGTTTTGGTCACACTGGGAAGCGGTAAATATGTTTTGACCGGAGGGAAGAGGCTTTGCGAACGGCCGGTGGGTGCGCTGGTTAGAGCTCTGCAGGGTATGCAGGCTGATGTTTCCTGCCGGAATAATTGTCCTCCCGTAACGGTGAACGCCTGCGGCCTGAAGGGAGGCGCGGTGTTTTTAAAAGACATTGAAAGCTCACAGTATGTTTCCGCATTGCTTCTGTGCGCGCCCTATACGCTAAAAGGCATGGATCTTTCTTTACAGGGGGAAATTGTCTCGCTGCCTTATATTGATCTTACAATAGAGGTGATGCGCGAGTTCGGTGCGGAGATCAGTGCAACAGGCCGTCATCGATATTCCGTTGCCGCTGGGAAGATTTACCGGGGACGCAATTATATTGTAGAAGGTGACGCTTCCAGTGCTTCTTATTTTTTTCTGGCGGCGGCGCTTTTAAAAAAAGCGGTGAGGATTAAAGGTATAAGCCGGAAAAGCAGACAGGGCGACATTCGCCTCATTGAAGTTTTGGAAAAACTCGGCTGCCGGATAAGCGCCGGAGATAACTGGATAGAAGTGGAAGGCAAAAATTTGGCTCCGGGTGATTTTACTTTCGATTTGAACGATATGCCGGATATGGTGCCGACACTTGCAGTGCTTGCGGCCTTCCGTGAAGGAAAGACGATGATTACGAATGTCGCTCATCTGCGTTTAAAGGAAAGTAACCGTCTGGGAGCGCTTGTCGCCGAATTAAACCGTATCGGTATTGCTGCCGAAGAAACCAAGGACGGTCTTGTTATTGAGGGCGGCAGACCGCGTTTTGCGGCAATTGAAACTTACAATGACCACCGCATTGCCATGAGCTTTGCTGTTGCCGGTCTTGCAGTTCCCGGCATAACGATTGCCGATAAAAAATGTGTGGATAAATCCTTTCCCGGTTTCTGGGAGGAGTTGAAAAAAATATGAATATCGTTTTGATCGGCTATCGGGCTTCCGGAAAAACTACAGTGGGTAAGCTTTTAGCTGAAAAAATGGGAATTCCTTTCCGGGATACGGATGTTCTTGTGGAAAAAAATGTGGGCATGCCGGTTAAAGAAATTTTAGCCCTTTTAGGCTGGAGCTTTTTCCGGTGCAGGGAAAAGGAAGTCGTCGAGAACATTGATTTGCGGGAAAACTGCGTTCTTGCCACAGGCGGCGGAGTGGTGCTTGATCCGTGTAATGTGGAATTGCTGAAAAAAATGGGAATAGTCATCTGGCTTGACGCGCCGCTTCATGATATTATTGAACGGCTCAAAGATGATGCGCGAAGTGGCAACACCCGTCCGCAGTTTACCTGCGGCGATATTGAAGCGGAGACAGCTGAAGTACTGCAAAGGAGGCTTCCCCTTTATAGAGAGGCCGCTGATTTTACAATAGATACCGCAGGTAAAAGTGCTCTTCAGATCGCGGAAGAGATTACCGGATATTGGGAAAAGAGAGAAAAATACCATTGAAACAGCTGCCGGTAACGATAAGCAGCATATCTAAAAAGGAAAAATTATGGCGGGAAATACGACGGGCAGTATATTTCGTGTAACAACCTGGGGGGAGTCGCACGGTGAAGCGCTGGGTGCGATAGTTGACGGCTGTCCTGCCGGACTTAAAATTGACAGGGCCGATATTCAACAGGCGCTTGATCGGAGAAGACCGGGGAAAAGCGCGGCCTCGACCACAAGAGATGAGGGAGATAAAGTGGAAATTCTCTCCGGTGTCTTTGCCGGAAAAACAACCGGTATGCCCATTTCCCTTTTAATCCGCAATTCCAATATCCGTTCCGCCGACTATGATGAAGTGAAAGATGTTTTTCGTCCCGGTCATGGTGATTTTACCTATTGGGAAAAGTACGGCATCCGTGACTGGCGGGGAGGTGGACGATCATCGGGCCGGGAAACTGCCGCCCGGGTTGCCGCAGGTGCCATTGCCGCAAAGCTGATCGGCAAAGCGGGTATGGAAGTGCTGGCCTACACCAGAGCAATCGGCGGTATCGAAATAAATTTAAAGAAAATGCCGGAGGTAAAAAAACTATGCCGTTTGGTCCGTGCCAGTGATCTTTTTTGTCCGGATACTCAAGCTGCCGCCGCCATGGAAAAAAAGATGGCGGAAGTGCGTGCCGCGGGCGATTCCCTCGGGGGAATTGTCGAAGTTGTTGTGCACGGATGTCCTCCGGGGCTGGGAGAACCGGTATTTGATAAAATGGATGCAGCACTTTCCGGCGCGCTCATGAGCATCGGTTCTGTAAAAGCGGTGGAAGTGGGTGACGGCTTTGCCGTAGCCCGGATGCGGGGATCACAGGTTAATGATCAGATGGGTAAGAATGGATTTCTTTCGAATCATGCGGGCGGCATTTTAGCCGGTATTACCAATGGGGAAGATATTATTCTGCGGGTGTATTGCAAACCGGTCCCGTCCATTGCCTGTGAGCAGCAAACCGTGGATGAGAAGGGAAAATTAAGAAAAATTAAAATTTCGGGCCGGCATGATGCCTGTGTGCTTCCCAGAATTATTCCGGTCTGCGAAGCCATGGTGAGCATGGTGCTTGCGGATCAATGGCTCCGGCAAAGGGCGGCGAAATCATGAAAGAAACGGTTGTCGGCATTATCGGCGGAACCCACGGTATGGGGCGCTGGTTTGCGCGTCTGCTGCGTAATGACGATTACAAAGTCCATGTCTGCGGCAGGAAAACACGCTTGGGTATTGATGATCTGGCCGGGTTATGCCACGTCGTTGTTGTTGCCGTGCCTATTGCCGCCACGGCGGAGGTGATAAAGCAGGTTGGTCCATTGATGGGTAAAGATTCTCTTTTGATGGATTTGACCTCAATCAAAAAAGAACCGGTGGAATTAATGCTGGCTTCTTCGCGTGCGGATGTTATCGGCTGCCATCCGCTTTTTGGTCCGTCTCTGAAAAATGTCCGGGGACAAAACGTAATTCTTTGTCCTGCCCGGGCGAATAAAAGATGGCTTTCCTGGCTGAAGAAACTTCTGGTGCAAGGAGGGCTCATTGTGACCGAGAAAACGCCTGCCGAACATGATAAAATGATGGCAATTGTTCAGGTACTGAATCATCTCAATACTATTTCCTTAGGACTTACACTTGCGGCAACGGGAATTCCGCTTGCCGAAATTAAAAAATTTTCCACGCCGATTTTTAAAACCAAAGTCGAAATCATAAAAAAAATATTTACGGAAACGCCCGGACTTTATGCCGACATTATCATGCATAATCCTGCTGCCGGAGAAATATCCGCTCTCTATAAAAAATCACTGGCTGAGATATCCGCGCTTCTCAAAGCCGGCGATGGAAAAAGAATGAAAGAAGTGATGATAAAGAAGGCGGGGAAACTTTTCTGATAATAGTTTTCATAATTGTCATTACCGGACTTGATCCGGTAATCCAGTTTTATTAACAGTACCAACGCAGAAGTGATGAAGATTTCTTGTAGAGACGTTGCGTGCAATATGTTTGCAATTGAAATGTTTTTAGCAAAACTGGCTGCTGTCGTTCCCAATTAGTCTTTATTTAAATAGTTTATCCAGTTCGATTTCAGTTTGCTCATTATTTCTAATATTTCTTCTTCCGACTTTTGATTAAATAGGGACAACTGATTAAATAGGGACAACGCCTTATTATTTACGCAGCTTTGTATTGACGAATGTCTACCAACGTTCCTGATTTAACCATCTGCTCTGCGGCTTTGAGCAATTCGGCCGTGATTTTTTCAGCAACGTAATCTTCACCGCAGTTTGGACAAATCTGCGCCGGAACATCTTTGACAATGGATGTAAATCCCCCACGCTCCAATGTAATTGTTGTTATTCCCGGAACGGTCTCAACGTGTTTGCAGATTACACATTTCATGATAACCTTATAACCAAAATCCTGATCATTAATATTTTCAGGATTTGACAAAATTCTTCTTTTTATTTTAAAATAAACAATATAGAGAGGAGTCAGGAGATCAAGATGAACAAAACGTATGGGAAATATGTAGTGAATAAAACGGGCGCTCCGGAAGTTCTGGAATGGACTCAGGAGGAATTTCGTCAATCTGCTTCGAACGAGGTTCGCGTCAGAAACGAAGCAGTCGGGGTGGACTTTATAGACACGATGATTCGTTCCGGGCAGCTGCCGACAGCTCTGCCTGTCGGGATCGGATTTGCCGGAGTGGGAATTGTTGAAGATTTTGGTACGGAGGTACGGAATCTCTCCAAGGGAGACCGGGTCGCGTATATGTACTTCGTGGGCGGCAGCTATGCTGAACAACGTTATGTGCCCGCCGATCGCGTTTTTAAGCTTCCGGATCAATCCCTTTCCCCTGTAATCGCTGCCGGTGCGCTTTTCCGGGGTTTGACCGCATGGTACCTGGCCACGCGGCTAAGGGATCTTAAGCAAGGCGACACGGCATTGGTTCATGCCGCGGCGGGCGGCGTTGGCCTGATTCTCGTCCAGTGGCTTACACACCTCGGGGTAAAAGTCGTCGGCACCGTTCACGAAAAGACGAAAGTTTCTACATTGCTTACCTATGGCTGCCACTATCCCGTCGTGATACCGGAAGAAGATTTCGCGGCAAAGGTTAAGGAAGTCTCAGACGGTAAAGGAGCGGCCGTGGTTTATGAGAGTATCGGAGCTGCGACATTCGGCAAATCACTCGATTGTGCCGGAAGGTTCGGGTTGATTGTGTCCTACGGATGGCCATCCGGCGATCCCGGCGAGGTTTCGTTGATGACCCTGCGCAACAAAGGCTCTCTCTTCATTACCCGGCCGACTGTCACGCATTACACGGCGGAGCCGGCAGATTTCCGGTGTGGCGCCACGGAATTGTTCCGCATGATCAAGGAAGGTAATCTGCGTATTCACGTCGAGCACAAATATCCGCTTCGCCAAGCTGCCAAGGCCCATGAAGACATTGTGGCCGGCAAGACAGTCGGCTCTGTAGTTCTGGTCGTTTGACTCCTCTACAAGGACAAAAGCGCTCTATTATTCATGCGGCCTGATAGAGCCGAATGTCCAGCGGCGTTGTTTTTATAAACATAGTGTATCTTGGACGGACATGGAAAACAGGTGAAATGTTATTAATGAAATGACAGAAATACCAAGCTTGGAAGAACGAACGGTTAAAAAAGTTTTTTGGCGGCTGATGCCGTTTTTATGCCTGCTTTACATTATTGCATTTCTCGATCGCGTGAATGTCAGCTATGCCGCACTTTCCATGAATAAAGATTTGGGATTCAGCAATGCCGTCTATGGCTTTGGTGCGGGCATTTTTTTCATCGGATATTTTGTGATGGAAATTCCGGGCAACCTGATTATGGCCCGGGTAGGCGCCCGAATCTGGATAGCCCGGATTTTGATTTCGTGGGGGATCATTGCCGGCCTCACCGCGCTTGTTTCCACGCCGCACCAGTTTTATCTGGTGCGTTTTTTTCTCGGTGTTGCCGAGGCCAGCTTTTTCCCGGGAATAATTTACTATCTGGGAACCTGGTGCCGCGCCCAAGATCAGGCCAAGGCCGTGGCCGTTTTTATGATGTCGCTGCCGCTTTGCAATGTTTTGGGAGCTCCCGTATCCACATATCTCCTGGGAATTGACTGGCTCAGTATAGCCGGCTGGAAATGGCTCTTTATTTTGGAGGCGATTCCCGCCGTGATCCTGGGGATAATGACACCTTTTTATCTGACGAATCATCCCTCCGATGCCAAATGGCTTACGGATGCTGAACGCAACTGGCTCATCGATGTGCTGGCCCTGGAGGCAGGTAAAAAGGTCGAAAAGAAAAAGTACACTCTGTGGCAGGCTTTTACCGATGCCGATGTGATAAAGCTTGCCGGTGTCTATTTTTTCTGGGTTTGCGGCTTCTACGGCCTTGGGCTTTTCCTGCCGATCTTAGTCAAATCCCTGTCTGCTGCGTTCAGCAATCAGAAAGTGGGCTTTCTTGTTGCCGTACCATACATATTTGCTTTTATAGCGATGTTTCTGGTGGGAAGGAATTCGGATCGTACCGGTGAACGCCGCTGGCATACGGTATTCGGCATGATAACGGGGGCAGTGGGCCTGGGGTGCAGTGTGCTTTTTGCTCATATCAGCATTTTTGTATCGATGGTTTTTTTTACGTTATCGGTTATGGGAATTTACGCTTCCTTCGGGCCGTTCTGGGCGATTCCTCATTCCTTTCTGACCGCTACCGCCGCGGCCGGAGCGATTGCCATGATCAACAGCGTTGGTAATTTCGGCGGTTTCGTAGGTCCTTATGCGATGGGTTATATCCATGACGCCACGGGATCCTTTAACGGCGGCCTGTTATTTCTGGTGGGTTGCCTGCTTGCTGCCGCAGTCCTGCTGATAATGCTTGGCAAATCCGGACGAAACATGAAATAGACGCCGTAAGCCCATTCCTTGAATCCGGATTGTATTTTCCTTTTGATTTTTCAGCGGCATAGTGTATTTTACAAAAATACCTGTTTGATAAGGATAAAAGAATGGAAGATAAGATTAATCGAGTTGCGGAGATGATAGCTCAATCCAAAAAAATTGTTGTTTTTACCGGAGCTGGTGTCAGCACGGAATCCGGTATTCCCGATTTTCGCGGTCCGGGAGGAATGTGGTCAAAATATGATCCCGATGATTTTACAATTGATAAATTCCTTGGTTCCGAAGAAACACGTAAAAAATTATGGCATATTTTCCGGGAAGGGGGCCTGATCGGCGAAGCTCCGCCCAATGCTGCTCATTATGCCATTGCCGAATTGGAAAAAACCGGTAAGTTAAGTTCAATTATAACGCAAAACGTGGATAATCTGCATCAAAAGGCGGGCAATAATCCTGAGCTGGTTTATGAGCTGCACGGCAACATGCAAATGATTATTTGCCTGAATTGCCGCAGCCGTTATCCTCTTTCTCTGATCAGAGAAGCGAATTTGAACGATTCTGCTCCGGTCTGTAAAAAATGCCGGGGCATTCTCAAACCGGATGTAATTTTCTTCGGTGAAGCACTGCCGCAGGACACACTGATGAAAGCTACAAAATCAGCACAGGAATGCGATCTCTTAATTGTCGTTGGTTCTTCCCTGGTCGTTTATCCGGCTGCTTATATGCCTCTTTATGCCAAACGTGCCGGTGCCCGGATAGTAATTGTTAACATGGGGCCGACTGGACTCGATGAAATTGCCGATGTGCTGGTGAGTGTTCCGGCCGGGCATGCGATGACCGGAATAATGAAGAGATTAAAAGAAATTAAGCCGTAAAATAATTTTATTCCTGCCGCAGGAGAAGAGAAAAATCCGCATGTGCCTTATTCTTTTTGCCTATAAAATGCATCCGTCGTACCGTCTGATTTTGGCCGCCAACCGCGACGAGTTTTATGATCGTCCCTCGGCGCCTGCTGCGTTCTGGGAAGATAAACCGAAAATACTGGGCGGCCGCGATTTGAAAGAAGGGGGTACCTGGTTCGGGATTACCCGGGAAGGCAAGTTTGCCGCGATCACCAATTACCGTGATCCCACCGCCATCAAAACAGGAGCGCCCTCGCGCGGCAGGCTCGTGAGCAATTTTCTCTCCGGGCGAAAGAGCGCTCGCTCCTACGTGAATAAAATATCCGGCAGTTCTCATGACTATAATGGTTTTAATTTGCTCTGCGGCGATAATGAGGAATTTTTTGTTTATTCCAACCGCGGAGAAACGCAAAAGCTGGAGCCCGGAATTTATGGTCTCAGCAACCGGTTCCTGGATAGTCCCTGGCCGAAAGTTGTGCGTGGTAAAAAAGCTCTGACGGCGGCAATGAAAGAAAAGGGCGATCTGCTGGAAACAGCGCTTTTTACGGTACTGGCCGACAGGAAAGTTGCGCCGGACCATAAACTTCCGTCCACCGGCATCGGTCTTGACTGGGAACGGCTGCTATCATCAATATTTATCAAAAGTTCCATCTACGGGACACGTTCCTCGGCAGTGCTCCTGATTGCCAAAAACAAGCGGGTAAAATTTGTGGAGAAGGTATTCGATCGGGAATCCGAACCCTGGATTGAAAGCAGGTTTTCCTTCCTGATTGCAGGAGGTAAAAAATAATGGAGCGGAAGTCCGGTAACCTTTATCCCCTGGCACCCCGCGTCGGCATCGGGGCGATTACAATTCATGAAGGCCGTGTGTTGCTGGTAAAACGTGGTGCTGAGCCCAGCCGCGGCTTGTGGGCGATTCCCGGGGGCACACTGGAACTGGGAGAAACGATGCAGGAATGTGCCGCCCGTGAGATTCTGGAAGAGACGGGAATAACCATAAAAGTCGGTGCCTGCATTTATGTCTTTGATTTTATGGAACGGGATGCGGAAGGGAAAATCAAGTTTCATTTCGTCATTGTTGATTTTGCCGGAGAATATGTGTCGGGCGAGCCCAAAGGCGCCGATGATGCCGATGAAGCCCGTTTTGTCGCACCGGAAGAGTTAAAAGAATTGCCGGTGGCAAAAAATACTCTGAAAGCGTTGAAGGAAATCGGTTTTATTGGCTGACTCCTTTTATCCTTCAGTCTTCCGCCTATCGACCGTCAGCCTTATTCAGGGAGGTCCTTATGAAAGTCGTTTATTCCGAAAAATACAAGCAGGTTTATTCGACCGATCCGGCATCCGCAGCGGGAAGAATTGAAGCCGTGGAAATCGCTCTGCGCGGTCGGGTAAAATTTGTCGAGCCCCGTCCCGCCTCCCGGGAAGACATTCTCCTGATACACACAGCTCAGCATATAAATGATGTCGAGCGTGAAGGCGTTTATGACATAGCGGCTCTCGCCGCCGGAGGCGCAATTATGGCCGCCGAGATCGGTCTTACGGAGCCATGTTTTGCCCTCATCCGGCCGCCCGGGCACCACGCTTCGGCAGGCAGCGCCTGGGGTTTTTGTTATTTCAACAATATGTCGATTGCGCTTGCCAAACTGAAGTGTGCGGACAAAATCAAAAAAGCTTTTATCCTTGATTTTGATCTGCACTACGGCGACGGTAATGTCAATATTCTGGGCGGCAGGGGATATGTAAATATCCTCAATCCTACGGGATCAAACCGTAATGAATATTTAAAAAGCGTGGAATATAATCTGACCGGGACCGATGCCGATATGATCGCCGTCTCCGCCGGTTTCGATAATCATGAACAGGATTGGGGCGGCCTCCTGAAAACGGAAGATTATAAATTTATGGGAAATCTTGTACGGGAAACGGCACTGCGCAACCAAGGCGGTTGTTTCGGCATTCTCGAGGGCGGTTACAATCACAGTGTTTTAGGGAAAAACGTACTGGCGTTTATCGAAGGTCTGAGTGAAAAATAAAACAGCGTTTTAACTTAAACAGGATGGCGTGAATCGCCTCTTGATTTTTCCCCTTTCCTTTTTTGAGGTAGAGGAAGCTGATCCGCCGTTATTTTGATTAAACCGCTGATCCATTCCCGGTCTTCGAAGGCATCTTCAATCAGAAAATACATTCTGGCTCCGGGATAAGGCGGCGCTTCACAAATATTGCCGATGTACGATCTTCCTTTTTCCGTCGGTTTTATAAAAAGCTGATTGTCGCAAACAAGCGCGACTACTTTGCCGTCGCAATAGACGGCGTACTCGCCGAACATCTTCCTGTAGGAAATATGTCCGGCGTCTCTTATTTGATCGGCGATAAATTCAACAAAATCCTGGTCGGAAGCCATTTTTTTATTTACAGCTTTTTTTCAGATTTTAAAAATTCCCCGGTCGTAGACAATAACTTTTTTGCCGTCGGTCAGATGCGCCGTCACCGTTTTGGGTTCGGTATTGACCAGGTCCCAGTGGAGAGCGGAATCGTTAAACCCCAGTTGATTTTTCAATGCCGGGGTCAATCGCGCCGGGTTGCCCGCGTAGGTATCGCTGTAGGATGAACCGAGTGCGATATGGCAGTTTCCTTCTTTTCCTCCGAAATTTTCATCAAATAGCGTTTCCGCCATGAAACGGTCGATCCGCGAGAATCTCTTGTCGGTGAGCGAAAATTCACCCACCTGAGCGGCGCCTTTATCCATGGCGAGCTGCTTTTTGACAAATTCCGCGCCCTGGCCGGCTTCAACTTTAACTGCTCTGCCTTTGGCAAAGGTGATGCGGACATCCTGAACGTAGTTTCCGCTCCGGAAAGATGGCTGATTGGCATAATAAACCCCTTCCGTACCGTGCCAGTCGGGTGAGACAAAGACTTCAAAGCTTGGTACATTATGGCCGGAGACGCCCGCCCATTTGCGTTTTTCCCCCGGTGTGATCCGCAAATCCATCTTGGCCGATTCCAGATGGTAATGCCGGACGGAAAGCGAGCCGAGCCACTTTTTAATGTTCATGACCTCTTTGTGAATGTTTTTCCATGCGGCAACGGGATCGTCCTTATCCAGGTAGCAGCCTTTTACAACCTGTGCCGCGTACTGCTTAAGCGACATTTTTGCCTGGCGGGCCAGTTCATCGGTAGGGAGAATGCAAAGCGTCCAGCTGTAGTGACGCTGCTCTTCGCGTTTGTCGAGAATATCCTTGAGCGGTTTCCGGGCGACCAGAAATTTGCCGATTCTGGCCGGATCGATATTTTTCAGATGCGTAAGCGACTGCGGAGCGTGCAGAAATATACGCCCGTGAATATTTTTGTATAGTTCCTTATCGCCGGGAGCAATGAAGGTGAGTTGGTTTGGATTGGCCTTCCTGTAGAAACTGAGTTCCATGCCGCAGGTGGAAACCATGCGCTGCACCGGATTAATGCCGATATCTAAAAGCCGCCCGTAGAGGATTTCGGCAAGCGGGAGTGCCGGCAGATCATACTGGATGAGAACGGTTTCATTTTTCTTCAGAGCTGCTTTCTTTGCGGTCGCCAATGCCCAGAGGAGCACATCGGCATATCTTTCCAGTATTTTTTCGGTGAGCATATTTTTATTCCCCCTTTTCGGTTATAAATGATAACAAGTTCTCTCTACTAAAAAACTTTGCATCAGGCAAGTACTGTTTAAAACCGGCCTTGACAAACTATCCGTTATCAGAAAATATTAAGGAAAATTTGTGCGTCCGGTGACGAAGAATACACATTGTTATGAGATAATTTATATGATCTACCTCGCTCCTATTCAGGGTATAACCGACAGAATTTACCGCAACCTGTTTCCTCACTATTTTAAGGGAGTTGATCTGGCGATTGCGCCTTTCATCTCTTCAGCAAAGAGAATGAAACCGGGGAATAACCTTCTGCGCGACTTTTATCCTGGTAGAAATACGGGTATTCCCACAATCCCGCAGATACTGAGTTCCAGCCCGGATGACTTTGCTGTGCTCGCCAATATGCTATACGATATCGGATGCGGCACGGTAAACTGGAACCTGGGCTGTCCGTTTCCCATGGTCAGAAAGAAGGGCAGGGGGGCGGGCATGCTTTGTTATCCGGCCAGGGTCGAAGCATTTATGGAAAAAGCTCTGCCGGCGCTGAAACCGGCATTATCGATCAAGCTCCGGCTGGGGTTGACCTGTCCCGACGAAGTGCTGGAGCTCATTCCCATTTTCAACCGGTTTCCGCTTACGGAACTGATCATTCATCCGAGAACCGGTGTGCAAATGTATGAAGGTGAGGTTAACCTCGATGTTTTCGAGCGGTGCCTGAAGCTGTCGCAACATCGGATCGTCTATAACGGGGACATCGATTCTTTTGAGAAATATGATCTGCTCGCCAAACGTTTCGGATCGGTCAAGCGATGGATGCTCGGCCGGGGGCTCATCGGAGATCCGTTCCTGGCGGAGAAAATTAAATTTAATACGGAAAAGCCCTGTCATGAAAAAATCAAGATCATGAGGACTTTCCACGATCATTTATTTGAGGAATATTTAAAAGTTTTGTCCGGTCCCGCGCATATCACCAATAAAATGAAGGAAATCTGGACTTACATGGGGAGCTTTTTGGAAAACCGGGAAAAAATACTCAAGAAAATACGGAAAACACATCATCGGGATAGTTATGTGGATGTAGTGAATAAAATTTTTGATGAGTTAATTCCATCTTGAGCTATTTAGACGGCATGAAAAGAGGCGGTACCCGTGCCGGGAAAACATCGATTTTCTGCCAGACATTTCCCCGGACATAAGGTTCGACCTTAAGCCAGGCATCCAATTCCTTCCGGGAAGGGAAATCCACTACCATAACCGAACCGATCATCTTTTCCTGCTCATCCAACATGGCAACACCGAAAACGGCTTTCCCCTCATCTTTCATTTTCACTATACCGGCAAGATGGGCTTCTCTTACAGACATCCGCCGCTCCGTTGCTTTATCATCCTTTCCATCGTAGCCAATAACTAAAAACTGCATAATCCGACCTCCATTAAATTAAAATTAATCCTGATTAACCGTTGCTCAATCCGCTGAAGTTAACCGGATTGTGAGCGCGGTAAGGAACCACTCCGGTTTGTATTTGCCGCCGCATTTTTCCCATATCTTCAACCCAAAAGCAAATGGATAATGCTCTTTGCGTGTTCAATCTATCAGGAGGATGCATAAATTCTTTTATTTCGACCGAGGCTATCAGAAATAAGCAGCCGCTGCAATATATGTGTAATTGCCGGATGTCTTATAAGAACAATTACGCAACACTTAATAAAACTGTCTGCCGTTTGATTCTTTGAAAAAGTTAAGTTATATTCATTGCCATTAATTTTACAGAGTCACGGAATAAGACGTTCATGGTTTTATCGGAGGCGATGCGTTCAACAAAACCCAAACCAAAGACGGGATGGTTGATTGTATCGCTTACACGATACCGGTCGTGAATCGAGTAATCTTTGACCGGTGTTGAGCCGCTCATATTGCGGTTTTTGAGATCCCACTGCATAGGTGCGTTATTATCATTAATTTTGGCGGCGGCAGCCCTTTTTGCCATTGACTGTTTAGCGGTAAGAGGCTTGCGGACAGCGGTTTTTTTTGCCGCCGATTTTTCCGGACGGTATTTATGTTCCGCTCCGCAGGTCTTACATTTTACCTTGCTGATGGTTTCACCAATCATGGATACGATAACGTGAGCAAGCAGCAGTTTACATTTCAAACAATAGGAATCGACGTTTTCACCAGTTGAAGGCACAATAATCTCCTTAGAATTTATTAGGATTGATAATCAATTGATATCGATCAGGTGTAACTATGTGGGTGCCTGTGTATAGGATAAGCTCTCTTCTGTCAATGGAAGAATGGATGCAAACCTCTCTTGGCTTTTATAATTAGTGAATATTGTATGGTTTTATTTGCCGGAAAAGACCGGTTTTCTTTTGCCGGTAAAGGCAGTTATGCCTTCCCGGCCGTCCAGAGTGCCGCTCATTGCGCTGACGCCGCGCGCTTCCATTTCCATCTGCGTTTCCAGACTCTGGTCGTAAGTTGCAAGCAGCAGTTTTTTCACTGTGCCGAAGGCACGGGTCGGGCCGCAGGCCAGTTGTTCGGCCACTTTTAATGCTTCGGGCAGCAGTTCGGCATCGGGAACGACGCGGTTTACCAGCTGCCACTCCAGCGCTTCCCGGGCAGTCAGACGGCGGTTGGTGTAAATAAGTTCCTGCGCCCGGCGCAATCCCACCAGACGGGGCAGAAAAAATGTGGCCGATCCGTCTGGTACCAGCCCTGCGGCGGTATAGGCCATGGTGAATTTGGCCGACTCTCCGGCAATAACATAATCACCGGCAATGGCCAGGCTCATGCCGGCACCGGCCGCCGCGCCATTGACGGCAGTGATGAGCGGTGCGTTCATCCGAGCAAAACGCGACATGGCGGAATGCAGATAAGCGGTGAGTTCCTTAAGCCCCGACGGCAATTTATCACCCAGCGCTTTGAAGCTCAAAAGATCGCCGCCCGCGCAGAACATTTTCCCGGCGCCGGTAATGACCACGGCCCGAATCGCCGGATTTTCATCGCATTCAATGGCCGCGTGCATAAGCTCCTTGCCCAGAGCAATGTCGATGCCGTTTGCGGCATGAGGACGATTTAACGTAATTATGGCAATGCTGCCTTGTTGTTTAAACTGGATGTTTTGATAATCCTGCATGATTGAACCTCCTATTCCCTGATCAGGGACAACTTAATTAATTAGTAATTAGGGACAGCGCCCTATTTATTTTCTATTTATTTTTTGCTGTTTTGACTTTCTTCGGCCTGCCTCGCCGCCGCGCAGTTAATTCTATACCGAGTTTTTTGCCAATCCTGGCCGTAAAAGCATCTTCACCGTATGGTCGACCAATCCTTGTCTTTGCCCGTATACCTTCGACAACCTCGTTGCCCGTATCCGATTTCAAATATGACAACCAATCTTTGATGTCATGGTGTAAATAGGAGTCGTTGCATAAGATGATATTGCCTCCCTTTGTGACATGGCCTTTAGCGCTTGACCATGGATATTCTTCTGGTTCTTGGACAAGGCCTGCCCGTACAGGATTATTTTCAACATAACGGACGGCGGCAAATAAGTGTTTCTCGTCGAGAATGCACGAATAAAACCTACATTGCCACAAATGTCCGCACATTCCCTGTTTTTTGTTTACATATTGAGCATATCGCATGTGGAGGGTATTGAACGTCCTGGCCAAAGAATCACTGTTTTGCGGCACGCATATAAAATGCACATGGTTGGGCATGAGGCAATAAGCCCAGATATCCAGAGTATTCTTATCCGAATATTCTTTCAACCAGGACAAATATTGTTTGTAGTCATTCTGTGATTTAAAGACACGCTGGCGATAATTGCCACGTTGCGTGACATGATGGGGGTAACCAATTGCTGTGATCCTAGCGACTCTTGGCATGTGTTATTAATAGCATCAATCAATCCGGAAAATCAATAAAATAATAGGGCGCTGTCCCTAATTATCTCTAATTATCTAATTATCCTAATTATCGAGGATATATCATCAAATATCTCTTGAAAATCATTGTTACTAAATGTAATTTTCATAACCTAAAATGAATAATTTAAATAACTAGAATGGAGGGGATTAGATGAGAAAGAATATATTAATATTATTGTCTGTGATTCTTATAATGGGATGTACCGCAACTTTACCGCAAAAAATGGAAATTAGTAAAAATTATTCGTTGCTTGGAGCTAAAAGCTATTCACTGAAGATTGATAATTCTAAAGCAAATATTGATCCGAATTTAAATAAAAACTTTCTTTCTGGATATACACAATTACTGGAAAGTAACGTAAAAATGGCACTTCTAAAAATAGCTCCAGAATTAAATTATATTAACGACAATTCAGATATTTCTATAGAGATAAATATTGAGGAAATTCATGGAGGAAGTGCGGCAGCCAGGTTTTGGGTTGGATTCGGAGCGGGACGTTCTGTTTCTACTGTTTTTGTAAAAGTATTTAAGAAAGGGGAAATTCAAGCTGAAGCAAGAATAACAGAAACAACTACATTAACAAATCTTGCGACTGGTAATTATAGCAATGAAGACGCACTTATGCAGGACGTCCCATTGATTTCTCGAAATATTGCTGAGTTTATAAGCAATCCTTCAGAATATAAGGAAAAAAACAATCCTAATAAAGCTAATTAATTATTACAATTGATTATCGAGAGCGAATTATTAAGAACCAGCTTTTCAGTGGGTTTTGTTTTTATGACTATGAACACGTTTAATGATTTTCTTTTTTTACAAAATATAATTGGGGTCGTTGAAATATCAGTTTCTGGCTTCCTATTAACATTTCATAATTATTGAATAAGACTTGTTTAAGATATGACATGATCCCCATTCGCTATGCTTCGGGGATAATTCAACTTAAAAGTTTCAGTTCACTTCGTCCGGCATACGCCGGATTCAATTTCTGAAACTTGAGTTCCACGAATAATACTACTTCTTAAAAGAATGCAAGGAAAAACATGCAGTTGCCGGTTAGAGGGTTTTGCACAATCACATAAAACCAGCAATTTTGTCATGCCGGCAGAAGCCGGCATCCAGTATTATGAAGGACTTCCTGGATTCCGGGTCATCCGGCATTCGCCGGAGCCTCAGCCCGGAATGACGAATAGGGAAATTATGCAAAGGTCTCGGTTATTGTTGTTGCGTATCTAAAGCCAGGGCGGAAATGCTCCGCCCCGGCGTATTATATTTATCCCTTTAAAAATCCGAACTGGGTAAGGGTATTGCGCAAGGTTTCACGATTCTCCGGGCGCAGCGGAACAAGCGGCAAGCGGAGTTTTCCGGATGGAAGCCCCATCATTGCCAAGGCTTCTTTGACAGGTACCGGATTGGTTTCAATAAATAATGCCTTTACCACGGGCAGCATTTTATAGTGAATCTCCAGAGCCTCGCTTGCTTTTCCCGAACGGTGCAGATTGATCATTTCGCGATATTCTTTCCCGATGACATGAGCCACCGCCAGGATTCCTCCATCCCCGCCTAAAGCAAGCATCGGATACGTGAGCGCATCTTCTCCGCAAAGAACATAGAATTTCTTTGGACTCATTCGTGTAGCCCGGATAATTTCCATTGTGATCGCGAGATCACCGCAGGCGTCTTTCATTCCGATGATATTGTCCATTTGGGAAAGTGCAATCATTGTTTTTGCTTCAATAAGTCGTGCCGTTCGGGACGGAATGTTGTAAATAAAAAGCGGCAGCTTTGTGGACTTTGCAATTTCTTCGAAATGTTTCATGAGCCCGTCTTGTGTGGGCCGGTTGTAATAGGGACATACCTGTAAACTTGCCGAGACTCCAAGGTCTTCGGCATGCTTTGTCATTTCTATGGCTTCTTTCGTGCTGTTGGAGCCAGTTCCCGCCATGACCGGCACGCGCCCTTTGGTTTCATCAACTACAATTTCAATTACCCGGGTATGTTCATGGTTGTCCAGAGTGGGCGATTCGCCGGTTGTTCCGCAGGGAACGAGACCGTCACACCCAACTTCTTCAATGTAATAATTAACGAGTTTGCGCAATCCTGCCTCGTCGATCGACAGGTCGTCTTTAAAGGGCGTAATGATGGGTATATGGCATCCGGCCCAGGATTGTATCTGCATATGTTTTCCTTTCTGTTTTAGTGACATGGTTAAATTTTATTGGAATTTGAAATATTTCGGACAACAAAAAAGCCATGGGGCTTACCCATGGCTTTAAAGGATGGTATATTTTACAGGCATTAACGCATACACGTCCTCAAACCGATGGGTAGCCCCATGCGCTTTATGCCCCGCTTCTTACCCGTGTTTCTTCTGCTTATAGAGAGGAAGTTCATAATTATCCTGTTTGAATACTGTTTGGCCTTAAAAACACAATTTGTCGGTTCTGTCAAATTATTTTCCGGGAAAATAAACAGTTATCGTTGAAACAAACGGATCGCTTCTTGTGTAATGAACGACCCCGCCGAAGCAGCGGGGTATCATAGCAGTTATTCTCCGATCGCAGCAAGCTCGTGGGAATATGACCCCGAGATCCCGAATAGCTTCGCGCAAACTCGCTCGCCCTGCATCCGCCGGGCTCCGCTTTCGGGATCAATTCCACTTCCGCTTCAAATTTCATTGCACTCGTTTTCAGCGAGTGTCATTGATTTATTTAGATTGCCACGTTCACTGCCGCGAACCTGCAACGACAATGCCGCCTGGTATTATTATTTTCCCCGGTAATATCTCACAAAAAGCAGACCGGAAAATCCGACACAAAGGAGTCCTCCTACGGACCAGGCCCCGATGCCGATGGCGGCAGGTACGAGATAGATGGTAGCGGCGCCGAAGGCCGGACCGATAAACAGGCCCGCCCCGATCATCGCCTCATGGAGGCCGGCGTTTGATGCTTGGTTTTCCGTGACGTTCATGGAATAATAAAGGGATGAATAATAGATCAGCCCTATCGAAAGACCGAAACCAACTTGCGCGAGCAACAGCAATGCGAGCGATTGCGTAAGGAGGATTCCGAAAAAGCAGACAATCATCAAAAGACAGGAACCCGCGAGCCACCGGAAGCGGTAATGCCAGCCCTTCCATTGCCAGAAGGCTGCAAAGGCGGCCAGCCTTACAAACATCCACAGCGAACAGACGATGCCCGCCATGCCGGTGGAAAGATCAAGTTTTGCCGCAACGGAGGGGATGAGCGGGATAACGGTGTTTATCGCCACATAGGAAAAAGGATTCGCGATCCAGGCCATCCGCAAAAACCGTTTGGTATCGGCAGGGCAGGCTGCCGGTGTCAGTGGTTCCGTCTGATGTTTGCGGCCGTTTTGTTTTTTTAGCAATTTTGCGGCGCAGGGCAGCAGGGCAAGCTCGATAGCGGTAAGACCGAGCGGCAGCCAGAATAAGCTCGCCATGCCCAATTTTTCAATCAGGATGCCGGCCGTGAAGTAGGCCACCGCGGCGCCGCCGGCCCAGGTGACATTATAGATGCCGACCATCTGCGGCAGCGCGACTCCGGCCTCATCACTTACCAGTGCTTCGAGCGCCGGCCAGATAAAACAAACTCCCAATGTCCACAGGCAATACACCAGAACCTGTGCGGCAGGGTTTGGAAAGGCCATGCCCAGGGCCAGAGACAAAATTATGATGAGGGTGCCTGCGTAAAGCAGAGGAATGCAGCCATGGCGCTGTGCCAATTTTCCGCCCTGCCACGCGGCGATAATATAGACAAAGCCGCCTGCGGCCGCCGTGAGCAGATTTTCCAGTTCACCGAAACCGAATGTGCGCCGGAGATAAAAAAAGAGAAAATTGGAATAATAAACAGAGGCGTAACAATTGATAAATTCGATGAGATAAAATAAAACCTTGGCCGGACTGATCATTTACCTTCCAAAAAGAATTCATAAGCCGTTTCAATTTCCGTCCGGGCCTGCGGCAACCAGCTTTCGGTGTTGGTAATAAGCGGTCGGATTACTTTTTCTATATGATCTTCAAGGACATAAAGATCCGGATCGATTTGGTATCCGGAATTGGCAAGCGCATCGGCCAGCATGATGCACTCGATCAGTCCGGTGGATTTGGATGAAGAAATGTAATAATGATGGCCGGCAACGGCCTGAATGATGTGTTCGGGAAGCTGCCATTTTCGAGTCAGGTAGGCCCCGATCTGGACATGATCGATTGCCGCCACATCAGCCTCGGCATCGGAAAAACTGCATTTGGTCTCCTGCATTCTTTGCCAGACTTTGCTGAAATCTTCCTTGAAATACTTGATCATGATGGTTTTACCGATATCGTGCAGAAGGCCGGACATAAAAGCGTCATCCGGCGGAACCAGACGGCTTTTTTCCGCGAGTTGCTTGCTCAAAACGGCGACGCTTACGGAGTGGCGCCAGAATTCGGTAATGTTAAAGTTCTGAAATTTGTCCTTGAAACTGAGTGTGTCAAGTACGGCAACGGAGACGACGGCATTTTTTACGGCGTTGAATCCCAGAATCATAACGGCATGGGCAATAGAGTTGCTCTTGGCGCGTAGTCCGTAAAATGCGGAATTGACCAGATGTAAAATGCGCGACGACATGGCCGGATCGACTTCGATAATGTGAGCCACATTCTCAATCGATGCTTTATTGTCCTGCAGCAGTTTATTGACTTTGAGATAGACGCTGGGCAAGGTCGGTAAATCCTTGATGTTTTCGAGTGTTTCCCAAACGGTCTTATTATCCATGCCCATTCTCCTAACATATTGTTGTAATTCTATAAACTCAATAATCAACTAATTACATGTTTATTTTACAGGCGCCGCCTTGCCTGTCATGAAGAAAGCATGTTCCTGAATGGATACTAACCCGTCTCCGTCGTGATCGATTTCTTTGAACCTCTTGGACATTGCCGCTATAAATTCATCCAGTGTAATGATGCCGTCGTGATTCTGATCGATGTTGTAAAAGTTTGCCGCCCAGTAAGCAACACACTCATTAGCGCTGATTTTATCGTTCTGATCGGCATCCAATTTTTTAATTTGTGCTACTTTGATCTTTTCGGGAAATTTGGCTTGCGGCCCGCACCAGAAGGCAAAATATTCCTTGGCCACCAGCGTGCCGTTTTTATCCACATCAATATTGCCGAAGAATTCTTTGGTTGCCGCGTGAAATTCGGCTGCGGTAAGCTTGCCGTCGTTATCGATATCAATGTCCTTGAAGCGTTTCTGCCAAAATGCCGCGTGCTCCGTCACAGTAACAACTTTATCGCCGTTGGTATCCATCTGGGAATGCACGCTACGGCCGACATTCGGTTTTTTGCTCTGGGCGTCTGCCGTGCCCGCAATCGCCAACAACAGCAATAATCCTAAAACGACGCATATTTTTTTCATAATATTTCTCCTTTGCACTATAGAATCAGGCAATAAATCTATCCCTGCCGATGGTTTTCGAATAAGGTTATTTCCCGGGAATAGTCCATTTCCACCGGAATTAATGTTTCCCGAATCATACAATTTATTGAAAGCAATGCAAGAAAAATAACCGTTTGTTCTTAAACCGGATAAAACACTGAATAAAGCATATTCCACTTTCCGGCGTATTTTTCTTGCTTCTCCTATGCGGAAGTGCCGATGCGGCTGATTGCGCGTTCCATCGCCTTGATGAAATTCTGCCAGTACTCCTCATAGGTTGTATTGTTCGTGAAATACGGGGTCAGAATGCAGGAGCGCAACACGTAAACGCTTCCCAATCTTTCCCAGTCACCCTCCTTAATGCCGAACTTTTTTACAAACAACTGTGGTGTTGCTCCGTATTCTTCCCTGGTCAGTGCCGTCTTCGACGTAATGAAATCGCTGCCGTAGACGGGGCCGGACTTGTATGAACATTGCTCATAAATGGACTGATTCAGGCGATTCATATCATCGAGGCTGCCGTTGCCAAGCTCATGAAAAGCATAATCGACGATGTTGATGTCGGGTCTCGTCAGCGGAAGAACTTCAAATTGCTTATCGCCAACCCGGATCGGGTGAGCGGCGATCAGCGAGCGGTAAAAGCGGTAGGCCCCTTCGATACTGTAACCGATAATCCGGCCGTACCCGGTTATATTGAGTGGGACGACTTTGTGCGCCATCCATACCGCTGCCGCGGCCGCCCCGGCTTTTGATCCCTCCATGATGTAACTGCCGAGCAGCATCGGGTTATCATCTGTTTTTTCAAACACATAGGCGGCAAAATAGGAGATGATGTCGATGATGCGCCGGTCGCGGGTGACGATGGCTCCTGCGGCATAGGGGATGTAACCAAGTTTATGCGGATCGACCGTAATCGAATCGGCTTCCGGCATCGCCTTCACGGCTTCATATACTTCGGGGGTGAGCCAATCCGTGTCATGGTGGAGAATGCCCTGGCCGGCATGCTGCCGGCTTACTTTGTTGTAGTCGAGAAATCGGTCGTCTTCGTCGAGGAAAAGAGCGCGCGCGTACCCGCCATAAGCGGCGTCGATGTGCAGGTAGAAAGAAACTCCCTGAACTTCATAACAGTCGCGCAACCGGACGATCTCATGAATTTCATCCACCGCTCCTTCTTCCGTTGTGCCGAAAACGGCGACGACGGCGAGAACAGGCGTGCGTGTTTCCACCAGCCGGTCGATTTCCCGCTTGAGGGCGGTGATATCCATCCGGTAATTATCCTTGACCGGCACGAAAATCAGATTTTCCTGGCCGATGCCCAGAATATCCACCGCCTTCGTCCATGAATAGTGTTTGGACTGGGGGACGAGGACCTTGCCCAGGTTTTGCTTTGCCATTCCTTTGCCCCGCACGGACTGCCGGCGCATTTCATCGAAGATTCCCGCGCATTGTGCCCGCTCGGCCAGATCGAGTATTTTTCCGGTCGGGAGATTCATAAGTTGCCATTCATCGAGATCGGCCACGAGTCCCGGCATAACAGCCCGCAGGGCGGAAGGAATGGATTTGAGGTTACGGGCTAACCACAGGCTCTCGTAGTTGGCCACAGTTCCACCGGAGGTGATGTGTCCCCAGGCTTTTTGGGGATCGTAACCCATCAGCTTCGCGAGCTGGCGGCCAACTTCGATTTCCAGCGCTGTCGTTGCCGGAGAACCTTCATAGGCGCAATTGTTGGGGTTGTAAAGTAAGGTCAGCATGTAGCCGAGATTGGCGGCCATCAGCGTATCGGTAGTCATATGGCCCTGGTAGCGGGGAGAAAACCACGGCATTGATTTGATCTGGAGATTGCCCGCAAGCTCGATCAGTGCTTCCCGTGTTTTTTGCAATGTAGTGAGGAAATCCTGCTGAGTCTGTTCTTTTCCTGTTACGATCGGTGCGTCGTCCGGGTGAAAATCCTGCCGCCAGGCGGCGTGATCATCCATCAGAAAATTCAGCATTTCTTTGAAAAAAGTATAATTTTCCGATTTCGGACCCAGAAACAGGGCATTGACATTGACTTTTTTCTTCATAAAAAATCTCCGTTAAGAAAATTAAATCAATGACACTCGCTGAAAACGAGTGCAATGAAGTTTGAAGCGTAAGCGGAATTGATCCCGAAAGCAAAGCCCGGCGGATGCAGGGCGAGCGAGTTTGGGCGAAGCTATTCGGGGTCCCGGAGTCATATTCCCATGAGCTTGCTGCGGGGACGTTCATTTAAAAAAATTTCGCTTTTACATGCCGCCAGAATAGAAAAAGCACTCTTGCGTGTCAAGGAGACTTTCATCGTCGATACTATTTAGCTGCCGCTTTTCTGCCATGTAGAAAGTAGTAGAGAACAGTAGTCGCCAGTATCAGGATAACCATCAGTAAGTATAAGCCGCGGTATCCCGTGAAGGGAATCAGAAAACCCAGTAAAAAAGGCCCTGCGCCCAATCCCAAGTCGGTAAAAATAAAATAGGTGGATGTGGCCAATCCTAATCGATGAGGCGGAACCACTTTTATGGAAATCGCCTGAGCGCAGGTCAGGAAATTCCCAAAACCAAGACCTATTAATATTGCGGCTGATAATAAAGTAATTCCATGGGAGGCTTGACTGAATAAAAGCATGCCGGCGGCAAAAATGAAAAGGCAGGGATACATTATAAAATTTTCACCTTTGACATCAAGTAACCGCCCGGAAAAAGGCCTCGATACCAGGACCGTAACCGCATATACCAGAAAGTAGAAGCTGGCAATTTCTTCCAACTGAAGTTGCTTGGTATATAATGAGATGAAAGGTACGATGCCGGAATAACTTAAACAAACGATTAAAGAAATGATAGAAAGCGGCAGCGCTTTCAATTCGAAATAATTTGCCATTGGAAAGCTTTTGGCGGTTTTTGCCTGATCTGCTCCCGGCGATTTATATGCCGGTTCATTAACGGCAAAAGATATGGCAAAACTGATAACAGCCAGTACTAAATTGAAAACGAAGATAGTCGTAAAATTTGTATGCTGAATTAAAAAGATTCCGATAAAAGGACCCAGGGCCAATGTCAGCATGGCACTCATACTGAAATAACCGATTCCTTCCCCGCGTTTGCTTCCGGGAATAATCTGGACGACGATTGTTCCCGAGGCCGTGCTCACTATTCCGAAAGCAATCCCGTGCAAGAGCCTGATTATTATCAACAGAGGTAAATTGATTGCAGCAAAATATAATGCCGTGGCGATAATAAAAAATAGTGAGCCGGCGATTAAAACTCTTCTGCTGCCCATATCTTCGATAATGCGTCCGGTACCTAATCGCCCGATTAAAGCTCCGATAATAAAAATACCCGCAACCAGACCGGCTACGCTTGTCGAAGCATTATATTTATCTACGGCATAAGGAGCAATAATGACCAATAATAATAAAAAAACCAGAAATGTCACAAAATTAGCGATGGACACGATGATAAAATCTTTTGTCCATACTTTTTCTTTATTCACGTTATCTTCCTTTACGAATCGATAGGTTTATGGAAACGGTAAACTGCAAATTGTCAGTGGAAATGAGTGTAAGGATAAAGTTCATGGAGGAGCGGTTTTTTGTGCCAAAAGTTGATCATTATCAATACTGTTTATAACCGAAAATTAATAACCGAGATCAAGCGCACTCAATATTATTGTAAATTCAGTAAGCATCGGTTTATAATCAATGATAGTCGTAACCCGGCAGGCGGAAACGGGGTATTTGCAATCCAGGCAGAACCCTTTTTTAGCGCAGGGGGTATTCATGCCCAGTCTCTTGCAGTTTTTCGCGGAGGCGACGTTTTTTACCCGCCGGATGGCTTCATCTCTGCTGCCTGCTATCTTGTTGTATCCTACTATGGCAATGACATGCTTTGGTCCGAAAATCATCGACGCCACTCTGTTGCCCGCTCCATCAATATTGACAAGTTCACCGTCTATGGTAACAGCGTTAATACTGGTTAAAAAATAGTCGGATGTCAGCTGCCGTCTTCTTGTCGCAATGTTTTCTTCGGGGCTTTTGCTGCTGTCCCAGTGATCGAATACAATATTACCCCTTGATTTAAGCAAAACATCAATTTCCAGTTCCCTCAGCGTAACGGACCCTCCCAGCCCAACGGTTGCATCTGCCGGTATCGTCTGGCTGATGAAATCTTTGATCGTATCTGCAGTATTTAAAATTACGGGGTTGAAGCCTCTTTTGGTCAACCGGACGCTCAATTCTTCAAGAACAGTTTCTTTATGCCATATTGACGCGAATTCAAATTTATTCATGGTGTTTCAATCCCATTTCCTGATAAGAATTTTTGTGTGGGGGAAGTATAGGAAACGAGGCCTTGTATGTCAAGAGAATCGTGACTGCAAAAGAGTATTGATGTCGTTGCAGATCAACCGGAGAAGCGTAGGAGATACCGTCCCGCTCCCGGAAAAAAATAATCAAAGAGATGAATTTAAATCAATGACACTCGCTGAAAACGAATGCAATGAAGGTTGAAGCGAAAGTGGAATTGATCCCGAAAGCGAGCGAGTTTGGGCGAAGCTATTCGGGATCCCGGGGTCGTATTCCCCGCAGTTTACTGCGATTGGAGAAGGACCGTACACTTTATGATACCCCGCTGCTTGCGGCGGGGTTGTTCATTATGTGGTGCCGGTCTCGGGGTGTTATAGCGGCAATTATTCCGTTTTCCAATAGTTGCTTTTCCTCTGGCCTTGTGATAGTTCGCTTGTGCGAAAAAGGAAACAATCATGCAACGGTATCAAATAACGGAATTTGATTTAATTAACCTGAAACAGTGGTTTTCCCGGTATGTGCAATCCTTCTATTCCCCTGATCCAATGGTTCGAAAAGCCATAGTGCTGAAGGAAAAACACTCTTTAATGGTCTGCAAGGAAATCATGAATATCGGCAGGATGCTGGACATGAATTCCGGAGACCTGATGCTTGCCGAGGTTATGGCCCTGTTTCATGATATAGGCCGTTTTGAGCAATTCACCCGCTATAAAACATTCGTGGACAGGAAATCGGAAAATCACGGAGAGCTGGGTGTCAAGGTACTTAAACGGGAAAAAACACTGACGGCTCTGGATGAAGATACCCGGGAACTGATTATGAAAGCTGTTTCCTACCATAACCGATTCAGTATCCCTGAGGATGAAAGCACTGTCTGCCTTTATTTCAGTAAATTGCTCCGCGATGCGGATAAACTGGACATTTTCAACCTGGTTTCGACTTACTACTACGTCGGCAATTCAGAAAGAAGCGCCGCAGTTGAGCTTGATTTGCCGGATATACCGGAAGTATCCGAAGAAATTATGACAAGCCTTAATGAAGGCAAAAAGATCAGCGTGCGGCAGTTGAGGTCATTGAATGATTTCAAACTTCTCCAGTTGGCCTGGATTTATGACATCAATTATCGGCCGACATTCCGGATGATTTATGAGCGCGATTACTTAAGGAAAATCAGGGATACACTGCCAAAGTCCGAAGGAATCGATTTCATCTATTCCCGGCTGATGTCCTATCTTCGAAAAAATATCTGATTTCCGCTTTAGCCCTACCGCATGATTCTCTACTGGTTCTTCAATATTTTTCCTCGTATACTCAGTACGATTTCATGCAGAGGGATTTTTTTGTTTGCCTCTTCCATCCCCTTTTTGACGATAAAGGGCAGTCCCGAACAGCAGGGCACTTCCATAACAACCGTGGTTATACTCTTGATCCCTGCGGTTTTGCAGATGTCGGCGAATTTGCCCGCATATCCCTGCACGTCATCAAATTTCGGACAGCCCATCATCACCACCTTTCCCGTGAGCAGGTCACGGTGCAGGGTGGGAAAGGCAACAGCCGTGCAGTCCGCCAGAACCAGCAGGTCGGCGTCTTTCAGGAAAGGTGCACCGGCCGGTATAAGCTTTATCTGAATCGGCCAGTGGGTGAGAGACGATTCTTCCCGGCCGGCCTCGAAATGCGCAGGCTTATTGGCTGTCTCGCAGGCGGAGGGTTTATCGAAAATCCGGATATGTGTTGACGGACAGCCGCACGGCAGAGTGGGCTTTTCTTTTTCCGTCAGATGCTTTTTAACTGCTTCTTCATCAAAAGGAGCTGCTTCGCGCTCGACGATGCAAAGCGCCCCTGTGGGGCACTCTCCGATGCAGGCGCCGAGGCCGTCGCAAAATGTGTCTGCAACAACCTTGGCCTTACCGTCGACTATTTGCAGGGCGCCTTCGGCGCAACCTGTCACACAATTTCCACACCCATTACACAACTCTTCATCAATTTCGATAATCTTTCGTAATATTTTCATGAAATCACCTTTTTTTGAAAATCATTGTCCCTGAATCATTGCTTCAACGTCCGTCTTCACATCAACGATAGGTTTGATATTGAAATTCTTCACAAGAACATTGAGGACGCCCGGCGATACAAATGCCGGCAGTGTCGGCCCGAGGCGGATTCCTTTTATTCCCAGAAACAGCAGTGCCAGAAGTACGGCCACCGCCTTTTGTTCATACCAGGCTATATCAAAGGAAATCGGCAGTTCATTGATATCTTTCAGCCCGAAAACCTCTTTCAGCTTCAGCGCGATAACCGCCAGCGAGTAACAATCATTGCACTGCCCTGCGTCCAGCACTCTGGGAATGCCGCCAATGTCGCCCAGAGCCAGTTTGTTGTAGCGGTACTTGGCGCAACCTGCTGTCAGAATGACCGTATCCTGGGGAAGCGCTTGGGCGACATCCGTATAGTAACTGCGTGTTTTATGCCGTCCGTCACATCCGGCCATGACAATGAAGCGCTTGATGGCCCCTGATTTTACCGCGTCCACAACCTTGTCGGCCAGAGCGAGGACCTGGTTATGGCCGAATCCTGTTACCAGTTCGCCCTTTTCAATTTCCTTCGGCGGGGCGCATTTTTTCGCGAGCGCAATTATGTCGGAAAAATCTTTTACTCCGCCTTTTTTTCTTGGTGGAATGTGTCTGAGTCCGGGGTAACCGACAACGCCGGTTGTGAATATTTTGTCCCGGTACGAATCCTTGACCGGAATAATACAGTTGGTCGTCATCAGGATAGGGCCGTTAAAAGACTCGAATTCCTCATTCTGCTTCCACCAGGAGCTTCCATAATTTCCTGCGAAGTGAGAGTATTTCTTGAATGCGGGATACGAGTTGGCCGGCAACATCTCACCATGCGTGTACACATCTACACCGGTTCCATCCGTCTGCTGCAGGAGTTCTTCCATGTCTTTGAGGTCATGGCCGGAAATCAGAATACCCGGATTGCTCCGGACGCCGATATTTACCCTGGATATTTCAGGATTTCCGTAAGTGGAAGTGTTTGCCTTGTCCAGAAGAGCCATGGTTTTAACGGCGTGTTCCCCGGCACGCATGACCATCGCGACCATTTCATCAACATTCAAATCCCGAGTTGTGGAGGAGAGCGCTTCCATCAGGAAATTATAAATTTTATCATCCTCAAAACCCAGTACGGCGGCGTGCTCCGCATAGGCGGAAATTCCTTTAATTCCATAGATCAATAGCATCCGCAGCGATCGGACATCCATATTTTCCGTGGAAAGAATACCGACTCCGGCCGCCTTTTTATTGAATTCGGCAACATCATCTGCGAACCACGAGGCGGAATCGTGCAGATTGCCCTTAATATCCGCTGCGGATTGTTTTTTTAGTTCATCCCGCAGTTTCAGCGCTTCACGGATGAGAGCAATGATCCTGTCCTTGTCAAAATTTGCGTTTGTAATCGTCGCAAAAAGTGCTTCCGCGGTAAAACGTCCATATTTGTTATCCAATGTTCCCGCCTGCCGGGCTTTTTCGGCATGAATGGCGAGACCTTTCAGGACATAAATCAGCAGGTCCTGAAGATTGGCTGTTTCTTCGTTCTTGCCGCAGACACCCTTGATGCCGCAGCCTTCGTTTTTTACTGTTTCCTGACACTGAAAGCAAAACATATTAGACCTCCTGTAAAAGTTTCCTTGTTTTTTGTTGGCCACTATAGTTGAAATAAATTCACGTATCCTTGACTTATGTTAAGAAAAAGATATATTTTTTACCAAAGGGACGTAAACAATGAAAAAAGCGCGTGATATCCTGATAAAAAGCCAGCTTTTCGGTGGATTGCCGGAAGAGTATATCACAGAAATCGCAAAGATTGCAGTTGATAAACATTACAACAAAGGCGATGTCATCTTTTATGACGGAGACGAAGGTGCAGGCTTTTATCTTGTCATCGCGGGCAGTGTCAATGTTTACAAGCTCTCCCCCGAAGGGAAAGAGCAGATACTCCACATTGTGCAAGAAGGTGAGACCATCGGCGCGGTTCCCGTCTTTTCCGGCAAATCATTTCCCGCCAATGCCCGGGCAATCTCCAAAAGTCACCTGTTATTTTTCGACCGGAATAGTTTTATCCGGCTTATAACAAACAAGCCGGCTCTCACGATGAATATTCTGGCACTGCTTTCCATGCGACTGCGGGAGTTCACTCTTCAGGTGGAAAATCTATCGCTTAAAGAGATACCCGGCCGCCTGGCCGTCTACCTGCTTTATCTTTCGCAGGAGCAGGGGAACAATGACCTTATCAGACTTAATATTTCCAAGGCACAGCTGGCTAATCTTCTGGGTACCGGACCGGAATCACTTTCCCGTGCATTGGGCAACATGAAAAGCAAAAAGCTTATTAAAGAAGAAGGTGCCAATATCAGGCTGATTAACCGCGGCCTGCTGAAAGAACTTGCCGAAAAAGGCAAAGACACCCGATGAAACATCTCCGTATTTTGGTCAGCCGGGCAGTCGGGGAGGCATTTTTCAGCGCCAATCGAATAAAATGAAAAAAATGGTGCCGATGTTGCCGGATGTGCAGGGGTTGATTGCCGATAATCAGTCGCGGCAGTTCGGCCTTCCGGTAATTGTTTTATTCGGCATAGTTGAGCTTTCTCAGCTCTTTGCGCAAAATCTTGCCCATAGGATTTCTGGGGATTGCTTTTATAAATTCGATGTATTTCGGTAATTTGTTTTTAGCCAGCTGGTACTGACAGTAGCTTAGAATTTCTTCCGCGGTGGCCGCTTTCCCCTCTTTTAATGTTATATATACTTTAACTTCCTCGCCCATTACGGGGTCGGGAACACCTATGGCCACAGCATCCTGGATAGCCGGATGTTTATAAAGGACTTCTTCAATATACCGGGGGTAGATATTGAAACCGCCACGGATAATCAGGTCTTTTTTCCTCTCTACCAGATAAAGGTAACCATCTTCGTCCATTTTAGCCATATCGCCGGTACGCAACCAGCCGTTGACAAAAGTATTTGCGGATTCTTCGGGTAATTTGTAATAACCCGCTGACACATTAGGACCTTTTACCAGCAGTTCACCGGCAACTCCCGCCGGTACATCCCTCATCTGCTCATCGACGATTCTGACTTGTACACCGGGCATGGGTTGGCCTATGGAGCCAGGCTTTACGGGGCGATCATGATAATTAGTGGCGACGGCCGGTGACGCTTCGGAAAGGCCGTAACCTTCAAACACCTGACAGTTAAATTTTTGCTGAAACGCCGTCATGCCGGCCAGCGGGAAAGGCGCTCCGGCACTCAGACATTTTTTTAATGAAGACAAGTCGTACTTGGCCGACTCCGGGCTGTTGAGCATCATCATAAACATGGCGGGAACACCGGGAAAATCGGTCACTTTATATTTCTCAATTAACCGGAAAGCTTCTTCAGCCTGAAATCTGCGCATGAGGATATGCAGATTGCCGTATTTATAGGCCTTATTCATTGTTGTGAGACCGAAAGAATGTGACAGGGGCAGAGCGACAATGGTTATGTCCGTGGATTTTGTGCCATGCGAGGCAGCGGAACTGACGGCATTGGAATATAGATTATTATGCGTCAGCATAACACCCTTGGGCGTTGCAGTGGTTCCGGCCGTATAAAGGATGACCGCCAAATCATTTTCTTTAATTGTGCGACAGGCGGGTTCTTCCGAATGATTACCGAGCATGTCCCGGTAAGAGATTGTTCCGGCCGGAGCCTCGCCATCAACGATGATTACGTGCCGCAAGATTGCAATCGATTTTAGCATGTCCTCATTTTTGATAAATATATCGCGATTGGTAATTATTGCCGCAGCGTCACAGTTAAGAAGAATATGGTTTAATTCCTTTCCCGGGAGCAGGGGAATAACGGGTACTATGACGGCGCCGCTGCGGAGAATGCCCTGGTAACCGACAAGAACCTCCGGGCAGTTGGGAAGCATAACCACCACTTTATTCCCCGGTGTAATGCCGTGGGCCGCAAGCCCGCAGGAGAGGGAATTGGCGGCATGAAGCATCTGTCTGTTGGTGAAAACTGAATCTTCAAAGATCAGACAGGAATACTCACCGAAGAATTGCAGGTTTTCATCAGCCAGGGTAATAAGGTTCATCGGACATTCCTCCTCATGGTTATCGGCAAACTGGATGTGATCATCCGGATGCAATTTTACCACATATCAAGTTAGAGTTCCGCCATTATTTGATTACTGCCGCGGGAAGGGTTGTGTCGAGGGAGTAATATCAATATTGTTGACATGCCGAAGAAGTGCGCAAACGCAATACTTAAGCGGGACGACGGTTTTTTTATGGGAACTATTTTCCGCTCAGCTCTTCTTTTATCTTTTCCTTGTTTTTGATGGCATTCCCAACGCGGTTTAAAGCCAGACTGATATCGTCATCGGGCTTGCCCATAATTTTGTCGGCCTGCTTGTAAAGATTAAGAGCGGCGTCGAGGTCTCCCCGGCTTTCGGCACATACTCCCAGGTTATAAAGCAGGGCAGGGGAATTGCCGGCCCGGTTGCGCGCCTCACCCCAGAGTTCGCAGGCATTGTCCATCCTTCCTTTATCCGCATAGGCCAGTCCGTTTTTCAGTTTATCTTTTGCCTCCGGAGAATCGATGCCGTCTTCGGAATCCATGAGCTTTATTTCCACCGTTACGTAGTAGGGGGCAATATCACGGCGGAAGTCTCTTTTTACCGATTCTTTTGCTTTTTCGATCAGTACATTTTCGCTCTGCACCGGTTTTGTATCAATGCAGCCTGCGGATTCCGAGGTTGCGGAGAGATTACGGGAATAGAGAATTTTACCTGTCGACACTTCCACGAGCTTCGGCGATACGGCGAAGCTCGCTATTCTTTTTGTGCAGGCCACATTATACTGCCGCCAATGGGTGCAGGGGCCGCGGTAAGTAAGGCCGTCTTTGTCGCGTCTTGTTTCATATTGAGTGCAAACGGTGCGCTTTTCCTGATATGGACTGTCCTTACAGCTGTTCTGCTGAATAACTCCCGTATAAATACCCTGTGCCCCGACAAGCTTGCCCAGCCTGGCCGCTGTTTTCTGATCGACGAGCCCGCTCTGCGTAAGTTTCATCTCCGAGATTGTTTTATCGAGTTCCGTCCGGTCCACCAGTGTAAAATAACGTTTATCGTCAATGCCGATACCCGCGATTACTCCTTCTAACTCGGCTGCAAATTCTTTGCCTTCAGGTCCTATAAAAGGCAGTACGGCTACCGCTTTGGTTAGTGATGCTTCATGATACTGTGCCGGCTGGATCATGTTTATTTTGACTTTAGTGGCGCAGCCGGGGAGGATAGAGGTGAGAAGAAGAGCACTGAAAAGGAAAGAAGAAATGCGGGCAATTTTTTTGAGAGTAATCATTTTACAGCCTTCCGGTAGAGCAGTGTTTTTTATCCGCTTCTGCGAAGACGGAGAGGAAATCCTCCATCCGTATTTTTATTTTCTTATGTTGATTTAATTGCTTTCTTTGAAATAATCCAATGTAAGGGAATAGGGTGAAAAATTTACGATTTTGAAGTTTCCCTTCTGCTTGATGCTGTTGGCGAGATATAGGGTATTTTCCGCATAGCTGACAACGAAATCACCCATTTGTTTTTCCTCCACTGCGGAAACCCAGACAATATTTTGCAGCATCCCTTTAACTTCAATAACAGTATTTAAGTCATTCACACCGTTGACTTTAACGGTGATTTTCTTGGTGTTGCCTTTAATGTAGGTTGATATTTTGTCAAGCAGTGTCGGCGCCAGATTTTCGGCAAGTTCCTTCATTGCAGCGGCAGCCGCGTCTTCCACGCTGTTGGCTATTCCCTTGGCCTGTTCGGCGCCGGCCGATAATATTTCCATGTTACCTGTTTTGTTGTTTTTGGCCAGAATCCGGTAAGTCAGCCGTACTGTTACAGTATTGAAGGGCATGACAATCTTATAGCCTATATCCTCGCCCTTTTTTGTGGAAATATTGTAATCGACTTTGCCGATAATGATCATGTTGGAAAGGAATTTGTACATCATGCTGCGGACAGCCATAGTACTGCCGCTTTTCATCGCGTTTTCTATTTCTTTGGCTTCAATCGTGCCGGTCGGAGCGACATCTATGACTGTATAATTTTGTTCGGTGATTTTACCGATCAGTGTTTCCGAAAGAATATTGGTTTCTTCAAATTCGTCACCGCTTTTTCCGGGCTGGCGTGCCGGGATAAAGAGCGCTATGGAATTGTTGAGGGCCAGCTGGGAAACGGCTTCCCGGGCTCCTGCGGGCTCCACGCAGGCTTTAATTCTGACATTGAGGATGTCATCTCGTTTTTCCTCCTGAAGAACTTTAAAACTTTTGATGACACCGCCCGCCTTTGTTTTTATTGCATCTTCCACCAGGGTGAAATTCTGTACCAGGCTCTGTGCTTTGATTTCCGTGCCGACAACCTGTTCAATTGCCGACCATTTGGCGCGGGCTATTGCCTCCAGTTTGGCCGACGGTACGTCGTTATTGACTATTACCGCATCCGCTTCGGCATTGACACATTTTTCCGCACTGACTGCCTCGTTTGTTCCCAGGCAAAATAAAACGGCAAGGCAAAATAAAAAACAGGTTTTTTTCATAACGCAACCTCAATATGTTTGACCAAAATGGTTAAGTAATGCCGGAATTTTTTAATATGCTAGCATAGATTGCTGAGAGATTCAAATTCAATGATACTCGCTGAAAACGAATGTAGTTAAGTTTGAAGCGTAAGTAGAATTGATCCCGTAAGTAAAATCCGGCGAATGCAGGGCGAGCCGGTTGAGGCGAAGCTATCCGGGATCTCCAGGTTTATATTTCCGCAAAAAGCTTAAGGGATGTTTCTCAAGCCTATTTTAACGGTGATGCCGGTTACTTTCCGATACAGAAGGTGGAAAAAATCTTATCCAGAATTTCATCGGTGATTTTCCGGCCGGTGATTTCATCGAGATTGTCGAGCGCTTCCCGCAGATCCAGAGCAGTGAATTCCGGCGATGTGCCGCAGACCAGGTTTTCTTTTGCTTTCCGGATATTATCGAGAGCTCGTTCCAGGGCGTTCTTGTGACGCAGATTGTTTATCATAACCGTACCGGTGTTTTCTTTTTCCGGAGAGGCAATATCGGCGGCAAGAATATTTTTTAATTCATTAATCCCGCTGCCGAATTTTGCAGATATTTTCAGTGTTCGGGTGTCGGGCGGCAGCGGACTTGATCTATCCGGTTCCCAGGCCGGAGGCAGGTCGGTTTTATTAATGGCGATAATATTGTTTTTTGCGGGAATTCCCTCGATGATCTTTGTATCTTCTTCCGTAAGCGGCTTGCTGCCGTCTAAAAGGACTATTATAAAATCGGCCTGGGACAGATTTTCTAAAGCGAGATCGATGCCTGCTTTTTCAATGATATCGAGAGGTTTTCTTAGCCCGGCAGTATCGGTGATATTGACGGGGATGCCGTTTATATCGATTGTATCGGTGATCAGATCGCGGGTTGTGCCGGGAATATCGGTAACAATCGCTCTTTTTCTTCCCGTAAGGGCATTGAGCAGGCTGGATTTACCGACGTTGGGCTTGCCGGTGATAACTACATTGAGCCCTTCCGTATAGATTTTTGCTCTTCGGTAGGAATCCAAAAGCAATTTCAGCCGTTTGGCCAGAGTGTCGAGCTGCGGCAGGATTCCCGGAGCCTCCCCGGAAGATACATCTTCCGTAAAGTCAATTTCCGTCTCCGTAAGAGCGATAGCTTCGATAAGCAGCAACCGCAGACTTTCAATCTCCTTGCCCAGTGCCCCTTTTAACTGGGTGAGGACGATGGCGGAGCTTTTTTCCGAACGGGCGGCAACGAGCGTTGCCAGAGCTTCGGCCTGGGATAAATCGATGCGGCCGTTGAGAAAAGCACGCTGGGAAAATTCTCCCGGTTTCGCCGGCCGGCAGCCCAGTCGCATAAGTTCGGACAAGATGGCCTGCATGATTACGGGGCTGCCGTGACAATTGATTTCCAGAACATCTTCCCCTGTGAAAGAATGCGGTGCGCGCATCAGTGCAACCAGGACTTCGTCAATTGCGGTTTGGCTGTCGCCGGCGATGATGTCGCCGTGGTACAGATGGTGGCTTTCCCAGGAACAACTTGTTTTGCTTGGCCGGAAAATCCGGCGGGCGATACTTTCGGCGGTGGAGCCGCTGACGCGGATTATGCCCACGCCTCCTGTGCCGGCAGGGGTGGCGATTGCTGCTATGGTGTCATGGGTATACACGGTATGGCACTTCCTTGAAACAGGAGAAAACTGTCGAAAAGCCCATAAAAATAAAGCCCTGGCTGAGGCAGATTGCAATTTATTGCCGGCCCTCAGCCTTCAGTCTTTAGTCCTCAGCCCTCAGTTTTCAGTCTTTATTATATCCGGTCGACTGTCCGCCGGGAGTCTGTCTTCTTGAATGATGATGAACGGCATTACCTCTTTTTGCCGGAAGAATAACAATCTTGCGGTATTCTCCTTCTCCCCGGCTTTTCGTGGTGAGCGTTTCGTCTTCCTGCAGGGCCAGATGAATGATGCGCCGGTCGTGGGCATTCATGTTGGAAAGCGATACCGGCCTTTTAGTTTTCTTTACTTTTTCCCTTATTCTTTCAGCCAGAACCATCAGTGACTCTTCTCTTCTTTTCCGGTAAGCTTCCGAATCCACCATGATCATTTTACGGTCGGTATCGGATCTGTTGATGGCTTTATTCAAAATATATTGAATTGCATCGAGGTTTTGTCCGCGCTTACCGATAAGCAAGCCGCTGCCGTCGCCTTCAATATTGAGAATTATTTTCTCCGGAGTTTCCTGAACGGCAACCTGACATTCGAACGACATCCTCTGCAAGATGCCGGCGAGGAGTTCTTTTGCTTTAGGAGCCGAGGAATCGGCAGAAAGTACCGTTACCGCAGGCACGGCTGCTGGTGCCGCCGCTGCTTTTATTTCGCGTGTTGGCAAAACGGGGGCATCTTTAGCACTGGTTATTACGTGTGCCGCTGTTTTAGCTGGAGCATTCTCCTTGACGTTCAGGTCGAATGATACATCCAAAGAAAGGAGCGATGCCCGGATTTTCGCTTTTTTGGAAAGCACTCCCCAGAATCCGCCGTTGCCTTCGGAAATTATTTCGATATTCAGTTTTTCCCGCGGGACATTAAATTCCCGGCATGCGGTCTCGATTGCCGCATCAATTGTTTTTCCCTCTATTTCCAATGTCTTGCTGCTCATTTTTTAAACCTCATTAATCAGTGTGATAACTTTTTGTTGATGTAATACTGCTGGCCGATACTGAAAATGTTGTTGAACAACCAGTAAATGACCAGTCCGGAGGGGAAGTTCAGGAAAAAGAAAGTGAAAATCACAGGCATAAACAGCATTATCTTTGCCTGCATCGGATCGCCCATTGTCGGGGTCATCTTTTGCTGAATGAACTGCGTAGCTCCCATGATTATCGGAGTAATGTAATAAGGATCCTTGGCGGAAAGATCCTGAATCCACCAGAAAAACGGCGAATGGCGCAGTTCGATGGAATAAAGGAGTGCCTTGTAAAGGCCGAAAAAGATGGGGATCTGAATCAGCATAGGCAGACAACCGCTGAAGGGATTGACTTTATGGGTACGGTAAAGCGCCATTGTTTCCTGGTTGAGCTTAGCCTGATCGCCTTTATATTTTTCCTTCAATGCAACGATTTTAGGTTGAAGATCCTGCATGGATTTCATCGATCTGTAGCTTAAATTACCGAGCGGCCAGAAAATTATTTTAATCAGCAAGGTCAGGAGGATAATGGCAATACCGTAGTTGGCGACATAATTATGAATAAAATTTACGACAAACAGAAGCGGCATGGCCAACCATTTGAGCCAGCTGCCGAAATCAATGGAATCTTCGAGCCCGACATTTTGTGTTTTGAGCAGATCGTATTGTTTGGGGCCGAGATAGAGCGTGTAGCTGAAACTGCCGTTTTGGCCGCCGGGGATGAGTTCTTTTTGTCCCTTGATGCTGACCGAAACCATATTGCCGGCATTCCGGTTCATGGTTATGCTGGTTAAAGAAGGATTTCCCGGAATAAAGGAGGCAAGGAAGTATTTGCTCTCATAGCCGCCCCACAGTACGTTCGGACCGAATATTTTTTCTTTGTCCAGTTCTTTGATGGTTTGCCGTTCAATACTTTTGGCAATGGAAGCAACCGGCCCGTCGTGACCATAGCTGTCTTCTTCCCAGGAAGGATCGGCATACTGCTGCCAGCTTAATCTGGGTATCTGATTTACGGTGGTATCAGTCAGGTTATGTACTTTGACATCCAGATTAATGGTGTAAGTTTCAGCATTAAAAGTGAAGATCTTTTCCACTTTTATTTTGTCATCGAAATTCTGAGAAAAAACCAGCTGCTGTTTTTCTTTGGTGTTCATCAAATCAAGCTTGGTTGCGCTTGTTTCATACGCGGAATCCGGTGCGATATCAATGCTGGATTCGGGAAAAGTAATTGCCAGCGGATAAGGCATTCCGTCCTTTACATTAACAAGTTCCACCAGACCTGCTTTTTTGGAGGGGAGTGGTTCATTGCCTCCGAAAATCATCTTTTTAATCTTCGGATAAATATCTTCGGCACATTCGGTGCATTCTTGCTGGTATCCCTTGATCTGGAATGATTTCAGCGCACCGCCTTTGGTGGAAAAAACGGCAGTATATAGCGCGGTCTCCACGGTGACGTCTTTGGGGGCAGCCACGGTTTTAGCAGCAGCTTCTTTAGTGGTTACCGTTTTTTGTGCCGGAGTCTGTTTGATTGCGGCTTCTTTTGCGGGTTCGGCCGCTTTTTGAGTTTGTTCGGTTGGCGCTGCCGCCTGTTGCGGCGGTGCCGGCGGCTTTTGGGCGAAAAACATCTGATATCCTAAAAGCACGACGATTGACAGGACGATGGCCAGGATTGTCCTTTTATCCATAGAAAACCTCCCTATTAATTTTTCACCCCGTTTAGAGAAAACTTCCAATTATTGTTGGGGGGTTAATGTTCTGTTAGACAGATGGCGATTAAATATTGCCAGCTGAAATTGCCGCCGCCCGTTACTCTAACGGGGCTTATTTGACTGGATCGTAACCGCCGGGGTGCAGTGGATTGCAACGCAGGATTCTTTTTATGCCCAGGAAGGTTCCTTTTGCCGGTCCGTGCAGCCGAATAGCCCCGATGGCATATTCGGAGCATGACGGATAAAAGCGGCAACATGGAGCAAAAAAGAATGGTGACACGCAGATTTGGTATAAACGGATTATGGAAATGAAAAAATTTACCAAAATTTTTCTGAACATAAATTATCTGTTGACTTTCCGCGTGAGGAGTTCAGCTAGTTCCCTGCATGCTTCCTGATAAGTAAGGGGTGGCACAGTTTTCTTGGCCATGATGACGACATCATTGTATCCGGCGGGAAATAAAGCCTTGTTCAGGCGAAAAAATTCTCGGATCAGACGTTTGATGCGATTTCTTTTTACGGCATTACCTGTTTTTTTGGTTACGGTAATTCCCAGCCGCTTTACCCCTTGTGTATTGCTGCATATTACGGTTGTAAAATGTCTTGAACTACTCCACACCCCCTGCTGGTATATAGTCCGAAATCTACTTCTTTTTGTAACTCTTTCCAATTTTCGGTAAGATTGTTCTTTCATGCATACCGACTGTATGACCATCTTGAGGCATTAATGCCGGAAATTTACACTGCCAGACGCTTTCTTCCTTTAGCTCGCCGACGGCTCAAAACCTGTCGGCCGTTTTTCGAAGACATCCGGACAAGGAAGCCGTGGGTTCTCTTTCTTTTTGTATTTGTTTTGTTGGTTAAAGTCTTCTTCATAAGTTAAACCCCTAAAAGTAATAGGGCAATGCGTAAATCATAGTAACTATTATTTGTCAAGGTGAAAGATGGAGAAAAGGCAACGGTTTATCCATCCGGTAAACGAGAGCTTGACATGTTGCGATAAGGTTATTCAGGCCGTCGGTCACCCGAATGTCATAGGCGGCGGTTTTCTTCGTTTTATTGAATTCTTTGGCCTCCGCAGTGAGACGGGAACCTTTGGGTGGAGTGGCTAAATAGGTGATATTCATATTCAGAGCAACAGCTATCGTACCATGTGAATTGGAAGCTATTTCAAATGCTTCGTCAATTAATGCCACCAACGCTCCGCCATGGACCATGCCGAACATGTTTCCCATATCTTCGGTGAAGGTCATTGCCACTTTGGCGTAGCCTTTCTGCACGTCAATTAATTTAATGCCGAATTTTTTGGGGAAAGGCTCGCTTTCCATCTTCTTGATTATAGCTTCTTTTATCTTCTCGTCCATAATCACCTTTTGGTATGGCTGTTGAAAAAGGCTCATCTGCTGTGTTGCGCTCCGTTCGCGTCGCTGCGACCTGCGAAAAAATAGGCCTCACTCCACGATACTCACGCACCTTGCATCTAAACCTTTTTGAACAGCCTGAAAAGCAGATTCGTTTTCACTACTATACAGTAGTCGACTATGTGTTTGCAGATTTCTGCTTCGTCTCATTTCCGAAAATGTAAGATCGTGATCTAATACCGCAATTTCAATGTGTTATCAATCTGTTTTCATGGTTTGTGTAAAATCACATTATTACCCTTCTTGACAAACTGCACGGGCTTGATGCCGAGAGCGGTGATTTTTCCGTTTTTCGTGACATGCAGTGCTCCGCCTGCGGGAATGCCATAACCTTTGGTTCCTTTCGGGAAGAAGCTCATTAATTTTTTCAGCTCTTCCCAATTGTCTTCTTCGGCATGGACGTCGCAAAGCAGCGGTGTGAAGCCGAGGCATTCCATAAGTTCAGCGGTATTGTCATCATTCGGGTCATGCCAGCGCACCCAGTTTCGGCAAAGCATAATGCTGCCGGCGGATACTCCGAAAAATGGTTTTCCTGATCCATACAATCCGGTAAGAAATGGTATCAGCTGCCGCTTTTTTAAAATCTCCATTCCCCTTGCCACTTCACCGCCGCTTACAAAAACAAGGTCGCCGGCCTTAAGAATGGCTTCTGCCCGGGGCCGGTCAAATTGCCGGACAAGAGGAACCAAAGTGACATCAGCCGCACCGGCGGCAATAAACCGCTGCTTGAACATATTGAAAAAAGGTTTATCATCATTGCTGGCGGTGCCGATGTAGGCAATGACAGGATGTTGTGCAGAGGTTAGTTTCATTGCTGCGGACAGAATGATGTCATTATTTTCCGCCTGCGGTCCACCGGCAATGAGGAGGATCGGTGCTGACTTTGTCATTGGATATTTCCCTGAAGAAAAAGTTTATCATTATTAAGTAGAATATCCGATCGAGTCCGGCGGTATTTACCGGATGCTTCCGCCTCGATCCGATCGGGAAAATGAACTTTAGTCACAGCTTTATTGCCGTAAATCATCTGCAATCTTCCGGTGATTTCATCCTGCAGGGCGGGTGATGCGGTAATACCGTCATCAAGGACGATACCGACGTTATAGCATCCGGACTGCTGGGTAATCTGATAGTCCGTTATTGATTCCATTCCGGCGATGGCCGCTTCTATTGCGGCGGTGGTTATGGGATGTCCATTGGTGGTGTAAGTAAGATCGACCGTGCGTCCCGCATAATTGCGGATAATATAACCGTCGTTGCGGCCGCAGGTACAGGTGGCATTTTCTTCGACTTCCACCAGGTCGCCGGCATCAAATCTAATTAAAGACCGCCAGGGATTGCCAAACGTTGTCAAAAGCATCCGGCCTGTATTTGGTTGTCCGTATTCAGGGCGCAGATATTCCAGATCGATCCGGCAGGAGGAAGAAACCTGATGCATTTTCCCCTTTTCGCACTCCATCAGGACATAGCCGGCTTCGGTCGAACCGTAAGAGCTGACAAGCGGGGCGGAAAATGCCCGTTTGATATTCCTTCTCGCCAGCATGCCCGGGTTTTCATAAGTAAGGATAATTACTCCGGGCTGGAAGACGGGAAGATCATGCCTTGCGGCATAAAGTGAGACTTTGGCCAGATAGGAAGGGTTGGCTTCCAGAACAACCGGCTGAAAAATAGCCAACTCCCGAATAATTCTCTCAATTATATTATCATCCCACAAAGCCGGGTTTGCCATTTCATTGAGATATAAGAAGCGTCCCTGCGTTCGCTCTTTCATGGTTAACAGGCCGTTTTCCGATAGAATGCCGGTATTTAAGGGACTTGTGAGTATTGCTTCCCGATGATTTCCCAGGGGCAGCGCCTTTGTATGTATATTGTAATGCCACGATTCGGCTTCGGAGGCGTTCCACCAGGGCTGATACCAGATGTTTGTAACTTGTTCCTGAGTTGTTCCGCTGGTGCTGACAATCTCGATGATGCCGTTCCGGATGGCTTTTTCAATATTCATGCCGGAAGGCACGAAGCTGCGCCAGGTCTGTCTTCGTAAATCACTTTTGGAAATTGCGGGTAAAACGGAAAAGCGGTTATTTATGGAAGCGGTTGGACCGGCGTCAAATCCCCGCCAGCTCCGATAAGCCGGTACTTTATGGAGTGCTTCCTCCAGTACTTTTCCGGATAAAAATTCGTAATCGGCGGGAAAACGGGGATAGAATTTCATTTGTTTAGCTCAGCATAATATCGGCGGCAATTTTACGGACATTTTCCATGGCGCTATCCACATCAAGAGTAAGCAATTGTCTGTTTTTCATGATTATCTTTCCTCCGATAATGCTGGTTTTAACATCAGTGCCGCTGGCGGCATAGACGAGATGGGAATAACAATTGTAAAGCGGGGTGAGGTGAGGACTGCTCATATCCATTATAATGATGTCGGCCTCTTTCCCTACTTCGATTGATCCGATCCGGTCGGCAAGCCCCAGCACGCCGGCGCCGCCGATAGTCGCCATTTTCAGGACGGTTTCCGCACTCATAACCGTAGGATCCAACGTGACGACCTTATGAATTTTTGCGGCCGTATCCATTTCCCGGAACATATCGAGATCATTGTTACTTGCAGCTCCGTCTGTTCCCAGTCCTACCGCAATGCCTCTTTTCAGCATTGCGGGTATGGGGGCGACACCGGCCGCAAGCTTCATGCTGCTTTCCGGATTGTGCGAAACTTTGACACCGCTGTCGGCGAAAACAGCCATGTCTTCATTGTCCACCCAGTTACAGTGAACGGCGATTGTCTGTTTGTCCAGAATACCTAAGCTCTGTAAGAGCTGCACCGGCTTTTTGCCGTATTTATGCCGTATCGTTTCTCCTTCGTCTTTGTTCTCCAGGAGGTGGATGAAGAAGAGAAGGCCGGCATTCCGGGAGGCTTCTTTGATGATTGTGAGAGTTTCCGGAGAACAGGTATAAGGCGCATGACAAAAAAACGCCGGAGTTATGAGTGGTGAAACATCTTTCCAATCGGCATGAAATCGTCCGGCAGTTGTCATTTTTTTCAACGGATCAGGATTATCCGGTGTGGGAAAATCGAGAAAGCCCTGGGCGATAACTGCGCGCATGCCCGTCTGCAGTGCCGCCTCGCCGACTTTACCTTCAAAAAAATAACCGTCGCAAAATGTAGTTGTTCCCGAAAGAATCATTTCCGCCATCGCAAGCAGTGCGCCTGCGTAGACCATCTTTTTACCGGCAAAGCGTGCTTCCGCCGGGAAAATATGATGGTTGAGCCAATCCGATAGAGGCAGGTCATCCGCCATGCCGCGGAAGCAGACCATGGGCAGGTGTGTGTGGGTGTTGACTAGCCCCGGCATGATAATACAGCCGGAAGCATCAATGATTTCTTTTGCAGTACCGGAGTTATTGCAATGACCGGCGGTTGTTTCGATGCTGACAATGACTCCGTTTTTAATGCCGACAACGGGATTTTCGAGAATCTCCATTTTCCCCGACATGGTGAGAAGTGTTCCACCGGTAATAATGATATCCAAACCGTTTGTCTGCATAACACATTCCCTTCTTTTCTGTCGCATCGTATATCATCTATAGCACTTTCAGCTTCCCGATTATCTCTGCAATGTCCGGCAGCTGACCAATGGGGTATATTTTTGCAAAAGAGATACGGCCGTTTTCATCGATAATTATATTTGCCCGTTCCGAAAAGCCTTCGTCTCTGAGTATCCCCAGAGATTTGGCAACGCCGCCGTGCGGCCAGAAATCCGCAAGCAGGCTGGTTTGGGAAATCTTAAGAGACTTAGCCCAGGCGCTTTTGCTGGGGACACTGTCTACACTGATGCCCACGGCAATGGTGCGGAGCTTTTGGAAGACTTTATAGTTTTTTTCCAGAGACTGCATCTGTTTTGCGCAGACCGGTGTCCAGGCCAGCGGATGGAAAGACAAGAGGATTTTTTTACCCTTGACGGAGGTGAACTGAAAAACCTCTTGATTCTGATCCTTTAGACTGAAATTGCGGACTTTCGTGCCGATATTGAGAACTTTTTTTGCTGCCATAATTTTCCTCCTCTGTTTGTTCAGCTTTGCATAATGCTTTGGAGAGATCCTTCCGGTGTTTTTTCCTAAGTCAACATTTTCTTTACATACCGGGCAACGGCGGGTGAAGAAGTAAGCCCGGGCGATTCAATGCCTACCAGATTGATGAATCCCGGCCGATCTTCCTGAATGATAAAATCACGGAAGCTGTCGGCGGGACCCTGCAATTTAGGACGGATGCCGGACATATCCGGGTTCACGTTTTCTTCTTTTAAAAAAGGCAGAAATTTTCTGGCGCTTTGATAGAAGAGATGAACTTTTTCCGGCGCGACAGCGTAGTTTTCTCCGCGGGAAATATAAGCGGTATCCGGTCCCAGTTTCAAACGGCCGGCAAGATCAATTGTCAGGTGCACGCCAAGCCCCACGTGGTTTTTAACCGGAACCGGGTAAATTAATCTCTGCACGGTTCCCTGCTTTATACCGGAGATGCTGCAATAATCACCCTTGCAGTAATGCAGTTGATAATCACCGCCGGCCATATTGGCAATGGTGTCGGATTCAAGGCCCGCCGCATTGATTACAACTGCGGAGGAAAATTCAAAAGCCTCATTTTTTGAATTTTCGGTAAAAATCCTGTAGCCGCCGGTTTCTTTCTCGATCCGCACGACCTCTGTATTATAAACGAACTGGGCTTTTTTGCTCTTCGCCTGCAGCAGAAAATAATTCATCAGAGCATGGGCGCTGATAACGCCGGTTTCCGGAGAGTGCAGGGCGGCACATGCAGTAATATGCGGTTCCATTTGAGCGATTTTCCGGGTACTGATGATTGCGACGGAGCGGACATCGTTTTTCCGGGCATTTGCATGGAGACGTTCAATTTCTTCGGTTTCGTCCGGTTTTGTCGCCACGACTAATTTGCCGATTTTTTTATGCGGTATATTGTTATGGGCGGCAATTTCGTAAAGCATGGTTCTTCCGGCAACACAAAGGGATGCTTTGAGCGATCCTGCCGGATAATACATGCCGCTGTGAATTACTTCGCTGTTGCGGGAACTGGTAGCGCTGCCGTGGGTAGGATTTTTTTCCAGGATGAAAATATTTAAACCGGGTTCGGCAATTTCCGCTGCAATAGCCAGTCCGATTACTCCGGCGCCGATTATGGTGATATCCGCTTTTTCCATTTTTCATTTATACACCATTTTATAAAACGGAGCAAAAAATCTTGAGTAGGAACGTTGCTCATGGTATTAAACCGGTAATTTTTGAAGAAAGGCGAAGAATGTGAAGATTGCGACTTATAATGTAAATTCCATTCGTTCCCGGTTGCATATTGTTTTGCCCTGGCTGCAAAAAAACAGGCCTGATTATTTATGCCTGCAGGAAACGAAAGTTGCCGACGATAAGTTTCCGGCAGCCGAATTTGCCGGTTTAGGCTATCACGTTATTTTAAAAGGCTATAAACAACATGCCGGTGTAGCCATAGTGTCGAAGCAGAAACCGCAAAAAGTTATTTTCGGCCTGGATGATGAAACGAACGATGCCGATCGCATAATCGCAGCAACTTACGACGGCCTTGCCGTTATTAACACCTATGTGCCGCAGGGGCAGTCTAAAGACAGCCCGCAGTATGCATATAAACTGGCATGGTTTAGGAGATTGAAAAAATATCTGCAAAAACATTTTCAACCGCAAAACCGGATTGTCTGGTGCGGTGATTTAAATGTGGCGCCGGAAGCAATCGATGTGCATGATCCCAAAAGAATTCTGGGTCATGTCTGCTTTAATCCGGAAGTTTGGAGTGCTTTTGGCAATATTAAATCCTGGGGATTTATTGATGTGTTCCGCAGGCATCATCCTGCCGAAGCCGGTCAGTACTCTTTTTTTGATTACCGGGTGCGGGATGCGGCCGGAAGAAATTTAGGATGGCGGGTCGACCATATTCTTGCTACGCAATCTTTGGCCGGTTTCTCACGGGCCTGCAATATTGATCTGCCGACAAGGTTTACGGAAAAGCCGTCGGATCATGTACTGGTTTATGCCGAATTTGGAGATCATTAATTTATGGATAAAACGGATGAAATAAGGCGCATCAATCTGGAAATATCGGTAAAATTAAGTAAAATTGAGCTGCAACTTTCCCAGGCAAAAAGCATGACCGGGCTTTTCGAAACGCTCATTGCCGGAATTGAGAAGGAATTCGCCGTACCTTTTGTCTGGCTTACGCTGATTGAGAATGCTGATACCGCACCCATTATTGAGGCTGCAAAATCTTCCGACCTGTTGAAAAATAAACTCAATGTCATTTCCCGGGGATTATTCGAACGCCTTATTCCCGCCGGAGTGCAGCCGGTTTTAGTCAACAGGGAATTACATCCCTATTATAAACTATTCCCTCCCGCCCATAAATATTTTGTCAAATCGCTGGCCCTTATACCCTTTCGGATAGGTGATGAAATTGCCGGCAGCTGGAATAACGGTGACGCGATTCCTGATCGTTACCGGCCGGACATGGACACGGCGCTCTTGCAGAAGCTGGCGCAGAAATTGTCCTTACAGCTCACGAAGCTTGTTGCCGATTTAAAAAAATAAACATATCGAAATTCAGCCTCCGGAATATTTTTTTCCACATAATCATTGACAAAAAAATTAACTTGTATAATGGTGCATACAACTAAATAACTTGGCAGCAAGGAGCCGCCGTTTCGAAAATGGAAAGAGTAGTTCTGAAAAATAAACAGATGCCGCTGCATTATCAGATTGCGGATTATCTTATCAATATGCTTAAAAGCAGTGAAACGCCGGTAGGTGAAAGACTGCCGCCCGAAGAAAAATTGAGTAATGTTTTCGGTGTCAGTCGTGCTACCGTACGTCACGCACTGGATCATCTGTCGAAACAGGGAATGATAATAAAGAAGCAGGGCAAGGGTAATTTCTGGACGGACATCTCCCGGGGCATCCGCAAAGAAAAGCAGTCCGGTATTAACAGGCAGATATTCCGGATCAGTGAAAAGACAACGGTCAAATCCGCCGGGAAAGAACTCGTAAAAGCTTCCGCTGCCGTGTCTCAGTTTCTGGGGCTGGATAAGGGAGCGGAAGTTTATAAATTCACCCGTCTGCGGTATCTGGGCAATGAACCGCTCAGTTTTACAATTAATTATATGCCCAAAATATTCGGTGAAAAAATATTAAAGAAGCATTTACGGCAGATGATGATGCTGGAAATACTCGAGAACGTCATTGGTCTGGAACTGGGTATTATCGAACATGAGGTGGAAATTAACCGGGCCGATAAGTTGATTTCATCTCATCTGAGTATTGCTCCTCTCGATCCCGTGCTTACCGTTAAAACTTCCGTTTATGACGGTAAACAGTGTCCCGTGGAAATAGTCTGGACTTATTTTGTGGAGAATAAGTACAAATTTAAAGTGGTTCTCGACAAATAGTTGTTGGAAGCAGTCCATGCAGGACTGGTTATATTATTATTTTTTTATTAAAGGAGGGAATTTATGGCAGGTAGTTTGAAGTATGCGGATATTTATAATGAATCCATAACGGATCCCGCTGCTTTCTGGGGCAAGGCGGCGGAAGAAATTCAATGGGTGAAGAAGTGGGACAAGGTTCTCGACGACAGTAGAAAGCCTTTTTACGGCTGGTTTGTCGGCGGTGAGCTTAATACCTGTTACAATGCTCTTGATTATCATGTCGAAAACGGCCGCGGCAATCAGGCGGCGATTATTTACGACAGTCCGATGACCAATACGGTTCTCAAAATTACTTACAATGAGTTGCTTGATCAGGTGGCCCGTTTTGCCGGTGTCCTGAAAGATATGGGAGTGAAAAAAGGCGATACGGTTATCATTTACATGCCCATGATTCCGCAGGCTCTGACGGCTGTTTTGGCCTGTGCCCGCCTGGGCGCTGTGCACTCCGTTGTGTTCGGCGGATTTGCACCTAATGAATTGGCCATTCGCATCAATGATGCCCAACCCGACGTCATTATTTCCGCTTCCTGCGGCATCGAAGGGAAGAAAGTTATTCCTTACAAGCCGCTTTTGGATGAAGCGATCAAGCTGGCTGAACATAAGCCGCAAAAAACCGTTATTTATCAACGTTCCCAACTTGCGGCTGATTTGATTGCCGGCCGCGATTATAACTGGGATGAGGTAATGAAAACTGCAAAAAAGGCGGATTGTGTGACGGTAAAGGCAACCGATCCTCTTTATATTCTTTATACATCCGGTACAACCGGCAAGCCCAAAGGCGTCATGCGTGACAACGGCGGTTATGCAGTTGCTCTCAAGTGGTCGATGAAATATATTTATGATGTAAAACCCGGCGAGGTTTTCTGGGCGGCATCCGATGTCGGCTGGGTTGTGGGGCATTCCTACATTATATATGCACCTCTGCTTTATGGCTGTACCACAATTGTTTATGAGGGAAAACCGATCGGTACTCCCGATCCGGGTGCATTCTGGAGGGTCATAGCGCAGCATGGCGTATCCGTTTTATTTACGGCTCCAACGGCATTCCGCGCCATCAAAAAAGAAGATCCCAACGCCGACTATCTGAAAAAATACGATATTAAAACGCTGAAGTATTTATTTCTGGCCGGGGAGAGACTTGATCCCGATACATATCACTGGGCGAGCGGTATGCTGAAAATACCGGTAGTTGATCACTGGTGGCAGACGGAAACCGGCTGGCCCATTGCCGCCAATTGCATGGGAATAGAACCTTTTCCCATCAAAGCAGGTTCGCCGACCAAAGCGGTTCCCGGATATAATGTGGAAATTCTTGATAATAACGGTAAAAAAATTCCCAACGGTCAGGAGGGTGCCGTTTCCATAAAGCTGCCGCTTCCGCCCGGATGTCTGCCCACATTGTGGAAGGATGACAAACGGTATCTGGAATATGTGACCGAAATTCCCGGTTATTATGTGACCGGTGACGGCGGTTTCTTTGATCAGGACGGTTATCTTTTCATTATGGGAAGGATTGACGATGTCATCAATGTTGCCGGTCATCGTCTTTCCACGGGAGCGATGGAAGAAATTATTGCCAAACATAAGGATATTGCCGAATGTGCCGTTTTCGGCATGAACGAGAAACTGAAAGGTGAAGTGCCGGTGGGCTTTGCGGTACTGAAAGCCGGTGTTAACCGCAATCCCGATGAAATTGTGAAGGAATTGGTGCAGATGGTACGCAATGATATCGGTGCCGTTGCCTGTTTCAAGCAGTGTGCTATCGTCAAGGCTCTGCCCAAGACCCGTTCCGGCAAAACCCTGCGCAGCACGATGCGTAAAATAGTCAATCAGCAGCAATACGTTGTACCGTCGACAATTGAAGATGCTTCCGTTTTGGATGTCATAAAAGACGCCGCGAAAAAACTGGCGGCGGAAGCTTGATGAAAATCAGGATATACAAATAGAAGAAAAGCCTCCGTGGCAACTCAACGGAGGCTTTTTTATTCAGGAAAATTTTAAAACCCATCCTGAAATAAAAGGATGGGTTTTTTAAATGATCAATTAACCAGATTTTTCAGGGCGTCTACTACTGGTGCCGTGAAGAGGGCAATGAGCAGTGTATAAAGGGCGAAAGATCCGATTGCTTCGCTTAAGTATAACTTGGCATATTTCTGCTTCAGAGAAACGATGATCAAGCCACCGACAATCAGACATCCCAGATGGAAAAAGGGAAAGGAACCGCTGCCGGCAGCGCTTGCTTCGGCAAAACTGAACGACGCCGTTGTAAAAATTACGAAAGCCACCAGAAATAATGTTTGAATTGTCTTTTTCATAAATCCGATTCTCCTTAGCACATAACTTGTTGTTACTTTTTCTATTAAGTTATGAAATAAGTGTGCCAGAAATGACCGGTAAACAGAAAATGTTTATATGTATTGGAAATAAAATAATTATTTAATTTTAATTATGCCTGCTGTTATTTCATAATTACCTGATTGCGGATGTTTTATTGAAAGAAATGTTAAACATCGTTTAAAGGATTCAATGGAATTTTTAATTTCCGTTCTCATAGGCGAGCAGCAGAGAAACTTCATTTGATTAAATTTCTTCCTGCCGGTTAGCGAACAGATATTTGGTTCAGCTGCGATTATTATTTCAGAATGATGAGGGCATCGACCACAATTGGTTTTCCCCGGGAGATGATGACGGGATTAAGATCAATTTCCCTGATCTCTCCGATCTCCGTTCCGATGAGACCAAGCGCAATCAGCATGTCCGCCAGAGTTTCTTTATCCGCTGCTTCCATTCCACGCACAGCCGAAATAATTTTATGGCCCCTGATTTCCTGCATCAGGGAATAAGCGTCGTTTTTTGTGAGCGGCGCCCGGCGGAAAGAAACATCGTGCAGGATCTCCGTAAAGATACCGCCCAGGCCGAACATGATGCAAGGGCCGAATTGGTCGTCTCTCGTCATACCGAGGACAAGCTCCCTTTGCCCTTTGATCATTTCCTGGACTAAAACGGCACCGCGATCATCATTCATACCTGCCTGAATTTCATCAAATGCCTGCAGGACTTCTTTCTTATTGCGAAGATCAATGCGGATCAGACCTTTTTCCGTTTTATGGGCTATCGCGGCGGAACATCCCTTCAAAACCAGCGGGAAGCCGATTTCCCGGATTGCTTTCAGTAGTTCACTTCTTTTTTCCACAAGAATTTCCCGGGTTACGGGAATACCGTAAGCGGCGAGCAGCTGTTTGGATTCATATTCGGAAAGAGCATTACGTCCTTCGGATAATACATTATTGATTACCAGGATTGCCTCTTTTTTATTCATTTCCCGAAGCCCTCCTTCCTATAGTAGGTGTTGACATTTCCCAGCGCCCGGACGGCATCAGAAATCTCATCAAAAACAGGAATTCCCCGCTCGAGAAATTCTTTTCTGGCCAGTGCGAGCATTTCCAGAATATCCAGATCATCTGCTCCCTTTTTGGGATTGGGCATGACGGCGATTACGGGTTTCCCGGTTTCTTTGACTATATCGTGAATAGCAAAAGCAAGTTCCTTATAGGGAGTGATTTCCGCTACGGATTTGCCTCTGGCCTCCGCCAGCGGTTTGTAATGATAAAGGAGGGGGATAATTATTTGCAGTTCAATTTGTTCATCTTGCGCCGCCAGACGAAGAACCTCTTGCAGCGCCCTGGGCCGGACGTAGGGGTTGGCTACGTCGATAGGATTTTTAGCGCTTGATCCCGGCTGCGGCAGAAAAGCTTCTATTTTTGCCTGCAGGGCGGCCGAAAGCGGTGGTATTTCGATACCGAAATTTTCTGCGGTATCGCAGGCTGTTACACCGAGGGCTCCCCCTCCGCCGATAACGGATATTTTTTTGAACTCTTTTGCCGGAAGCAGGGAAAAGGCAAGGCAGGATTGGGCCATTTCCGTCATATCCTGAACCTGACAGGCGTTGACCTGGTTTAAAATCGACTGCCAGATGGTGCGGCTGCCGCCCAGGGATGCGGTATGGCTTACAACCGCCCTTTGACCGGCAAGAGAAAGGCCGCCTTTATAAATGACGACGGGCTTTATTCGGGCTGCTTCTTTAATTGCCCGGAAAAAAGCATCGCCGTTCTTGATGCCTTCTATATACATGGCAATAACGCGGGTTTCCGGGTCAGAGGCCAGATAATGCAGTAGTTCCGTTTCGCGGAGGTCGGCACCGTTGCCGAAACTGATGACCTTGCTGAATCTGATCCCCATCCATTTTCCGGTGTGGGCAAAATCGATGGACATGCCGCCGCTTTGCGACAGAAATGCCACGGGACCGCTCTGGCGGGAAAGATCCGGTCCGGGCAGCAGAGTGAGCCCGCTTTTCGGGCAATAGATACCGAAGCAATTGGGGCCGATAACCCTGATACCCCGGGCGGCTATTTCTTGAATTTTCTTTTCCAGGTCTTTACCTTCTGTCGTTCCCAGTTCACTGAAACCGGATGATATGATCTCTGCGCCGGCTGCTCCTTTTTCCAGGCAGGCCTCCAGAACTTCCGGCACCAATCTTGCCGCGACGGCAATTATAGCGAAATCTAATTTTTCCGGAATGTTCCCGACCTGTTTATGGATAACATAATCGCCGATTTTACCGCCTTTGGGATTAACGAGAAATATTTCTCCGGCAAATCCGATCGTTTTTATCGCATCGAAAATGCCGCGGCCGAACCCGGTATTGCCTTCTTCCGCCGATACTCCGATAATGGCGATCTTTTCTGGATGAAATATTCTTTCGTAATCTGTTG